>JAUNGO010000021.1:0-23777 GCA_030524475.1 Eggerthellaceae bacterium
CGCGCGCGTGTTTCGTCCGACGCGCTTGCTGCGCCTACCGCGTTCGTCGGCGAGCCCGCCGGCGAGCCCGAGTCGCACGCCGCGTTCGCCATGCTCGTCGCCGCGTCGGTCATCGCCGCGCCTTTCATAGCCTCGCGTACGCTCATGCGGCCTCACCTCCCGTCGCCAGCTCTTCTTCCGACAGCTGCGAGAGCGCGATCTCGCGGTATTCCTCGCAGGTGCGCATAAGTTCCTCGTGCGTGCCCTGCCCCGCCACGCAGCCCTCGTCGAGCACGACGATGCGGTCGGCGTCCATGATGGTCGAGATGCGCTGCGCCACGATGACGCGCGTCACGCCGCCGAGCTGCTGCTCAAGCTGCTCGCGCAGCACGGCGTCGGTTTTGTAGTCGAGCGCCGAGAAGCTGTCGTCGAACAGAAACGCCCGTGCGTTTGACGCGAGCGCGCGGGCAATGGCCAAGCGCTGGCGTTGCCCGCCCGACACGTTCGTGCCGCCCTGCGACACGACCGATTCCACGCCGCCCTCGCGCGCGTCCACGAAGTCGGCCGCCTGCGCCACGGAAAGCGCCCGCTCGACGCGCTCGTCGGGCATGCCGAGGTCGGCGTACGCCACGTTGCTCTCCACTGTGCCCGCGAACAGAAACGCCTTCTGCGGCACGTAGCCTAAATTCGCGCGCAGCTGCTTTTGCGGCAGGTCGCGCACGTCGACGCCGTCGATGCGCACCGCGCCCGAGCTCACGTCGTAGAAGCGCTCGATGAGCTTTAAGACGGTCGACTTGCCCGAGCCCGTCGCGCCGATGATCGCCAGCGTGCAACCCGGCTCCGCCGTGAAGCTCACGTGCTCGAGCACGCATTCGCTCGTCTCGTCGTAGCGGAAGGACACGTCGTCGAACTCGATGCGCGCGCCGGCGGGACGCGGCGCGGACGCAACGTCGCCCGCAGCCGCCGTTTCCGCGACCTGAGAGCCTTCCGCCGTCGACAGCGAGGACAGGGTCCTCGCCCTACGGTCGACCGGGGAATCGTCTTGGGCTGGTCCCGCTGCGCTTTTCCCGTGTTCCGCAGCGCTCTTTCCTGTCGACGGCAAGGGCACGGCCCTTGCCCTACGGTCGGGGTGGGAATCGCCTTGAGCGCCTTCCACGCCGTCTGCACCTTGCGGGTCCTTGATCGACGGCTCGCAAGCGAGCACCTCGTCGATGCGGGCGGCCGCCACGTCGGCGCGCGGCAGCATGATGGCGATCATGCCAATCATCAAAAAACTCATGATGATGGTCATGGAGTACGTGATGAACGCGATGAGATCGCCCGTCTGGATGGCGCCCGTGTCGATGTAGTGCCCGCCCACCCACACGATGGCCACGCTCGTCGCGTTCATGACGAGCATCATGGCGGGCATCATGAACGCCATCGCGCGGTTCGTGAACAGCTGCGTTTTCCTGAGGTTGGCCGACGCCGTATCGAAGCGCGCCTCCTCGACGTCCTCGCGCCCGAACGCGCGCACGACGGGCAAACCCGTGAGCATCTCGCGCGCCACCAGGTTCACGCGGTCGATCAGCTTCTGCATGATGCGAAACTTCGGCATCGCCACCTTGAACAACACGCCGACGACCACGAACACCGCAACCACCGCCACCGCGATGACCCAGCCCATCGAGGCGTTCGTCGTCATGACCATGACGATACCGCCAACGGCCAAAATGGGCGCGTACAGCACCATGCGCATACCCATGATGGACATCATCTGCACAAGCTGGATGTCGTTGGTGCCGCGCGTGATGAGCGACGCCGCCGAGAACTTGCCGATGTCGCCCTCGGAGAACTGCATGACGCGCGTGAACAGCCGCTCGCGCAAATCGCGCCCGATCGAGGCGCCCGTGCGCGACGCTACAAGCCCCACCAGGACGGAAAACACCGTGCCGAGCGCCACCACGCCGAGCATTTGCAGACCGATCTGCGCAAGCTGCGCCATTTGTTCGTCGGGCAGCCCACCGCCCGCCTCGACGGCGAGCCGCGCGGCCATGACGCACGTGTCGACGATGTCGGCGGTGAAGGTAGGCAGCGCCAAGTCGCACGCCGCCTGACCGATGAGCAGCACGAACACCGCCAAAAGCGCCAGCTTGTGCTCGGAGAGGTACCTGACTATGCGCATGGGCGCTCACCGCCTCGACCGGCGGCGCACGCCGCGGTACCCTCGGTCGACGGCAAGGGCACGGCCCTTGCCCTACGGTCGGCCCGCGAACTGGCTTGGGTAGAACCCGCAGCGCACGGAGCGACGACCGGCTCGTCGACTCCCGGAATGTCGATCTCGCCCGCCAGTACCTTGTCGTAAAACTCGATCACGAGCTCAGCGGCGTGCATGGCGGCGCGGAAGTTCTCCTCGCCCACGTAGGCCACAAGCGCCCGCGTCTGATCCATGAAGCGCGCATCGACGTCGCGCGCCAGGATAAGCCCCGCCGGCGTCAGCACCAGCGACACCGCCCGCGAGTCGCCCGTGCCGCCTTTCGCCCGCACGCGCTCGACCAGCCCTTTATCCTCAAGGGTTTTCAACACCTGAGACAACGCCGAGGGCGTGGTATGCAAATGCTCCGCCACGCACCCCGGGCGCACGCAGCCCTCGTTGTGGTACTTCCCCTCGGAGTAGATCATGTGCACCGCCCGCGCCTCGGTACGCGTGACGCCCTCAAACGTCATGAGCGGCATCGGGCGGCTTTGGTGAAGGCGATGCATGACGTCGAAGAGGTCGCGCTTGAGCTCCTCGACGGAATCGGACGACGCGTCCATACGAATCACCTGCGATTTCTAGTTTAGTTCCTAACATTTTTAGAAGCTAAACTATCGCATAGCGGGCAGAAGCGCAACCCGCGTCACCCAAACAACGCAAAGAAGCGATCGAGGATCGTCAGCTCCTCCTCTTCCTCGGCTTCCTCTTCCACGTCGGGCGCCTCAATGGCGGCGGTCGTCATGACGAACTGCACCTCGGCAACCGTTTGCTTGCCCGGCGCCGCGAACGACGTGCCGTCGAACGCGGGGAAGTCGTAGCTCGCCATCATCTCGTCGATCTGCGCCTGCATCTCCTCGGGCAGCGCCGAGGTGGCGGCATTAAGCTGCGCCACGCCGTTCGCGTAGGCGGACACACCGCTTGCGTAGGTCGCAAGGCCGCTGTCGAACTGGCCGTATTGCGCGGCGAACCCTTTGAGCTGGCTCAAGCCGTCCGCCAAAGACGCAAGGTCGCCCACGCCCGACAAGTCGCCGGACGCGCTCAGCAGGTCGCGCGCCTCTTTAAGCGAGCTTATCATGTCGTCGAGCGCCGCCGCAGTGTCGCCTTCGCCAAGCGACGGCACGCCGATCGAGCCGAGCGCCGCCTCTATTTGGTCGGCGAGCGCACGCAAGCGCTGCGCGTCTTCCGCCGCAGACACCAGCGCCTCGACCGTAGCCGCCTGGTCGGCGTCGCCTGCCGCGAAGGCGCGCAGCGAGGCGATCTCGGCGTCGGTGGGCATATCGGCGCCCGCGCCGCCAAGCGCCCCCTCGATGGCGGACAACAGCTGCCGAAGCTGCTCGTTTTGCTGTACCAGCGCATCGACGGCCTGCTCGGCGTCGCCCTCGTTTTCCTCAACGACGCCCTTCAAATCCTCCAGCTGCCCGATGAGCGTATCGAGGTAGCCGCCGATTTCCGCGATTTGGTCGGGGTTTACGTCGATGCCCTCGAGGGCGCCGAGCGCTTCTTCAAGCTCGGGGGGAATCATGTTCTCCATTTGAGCGAGCCCCGCGTTGATCTGGCTCGACGCGCCCGCAAGCTCGGACGCGCCCGCGGCAAGCGCGTTCGCGCCGCTTGCCAGCTGGCTCACCGCGTCGGAAAGGCTTTGCATGCCGCCTGCCACACTACTCGTGTCGGGCATGTCCACCACCGAGGAGTACGGCAGCGCCGCGATGGTGGCGCCGTCCATGTAGAAGTTGCTCACGTCGGCCGTGAGCGTGAAGTCGCCGTCAGCGCCCGGCAGCACCGTGAACGCCACCGTGCGGTCCGACCCCGACACCGCCACCGTGGCGCCGTCGGCCGCCACGTGCGCGCACGCCTCTCCCGGCAGCGTGAAGGTGATCTGCAGCATGAAGCTGTCGTAGAACGACGACGCAGCCGCGAAGGCGTCGTTGCGCTGCGTGGTCACGTGCACGCAAAGCGCGCCCGAAGCACCCGCCAGCTCGTCGGGGGAAACGCTTTGCCCGTCGAGCTCGTAGGTTATGTCGACGATCCACGGCAGCACCACGTCGTCCATCGTGCCCTGGTAGGAAAACGTGCCCGGCTCCGCGTGAAACGTCGTGAACTGCCCCGCCTCGTTGTAGTCGAGCGCTGAGGTGTCGGTCATGTTCAGCACGTCGTCGTAGGCGCCGAAGTCGACCGCCTCTCCCGCCTCGTCGACCTCGAAGCGGTTCACCACGTAGGCCGCCTGCGGCGCACCGTGCGCATCGAGCGCGGCGTAGACCACTTCCGCC
Organism: Eggerthellaceae bacterium; assembly: GCA_030524475.1. Taxonomy (GTDB): domain Bacteria; phylum Actinomycetota; class Coriobacteriia; order Coriobacteriales; family Eggerthellaceae; genus CAAEEV01. The sequence continues at coordinate 4,483 of JAUNGO010000021.1, forward strand.
TTCTCGAACTGCGCCGTCGACTCGGGCGGCTCGGCCGCCGCGGCCTCCGCCTCGCGCGCTGCCGCCGCCTCGGCCGCCTCGTCGGAGGCAAGCGCGAGCACCTGCGGCACGCACGCGACCGAAAGCGACACCGTGAGCACGGCAACCACACCCGTGCGAGCCCAAGAGCGTTTCCTCATGACCGACCTCCTTCACAAGGCGAATCTTCCAGCGCAAAGCCTTCGTGCGCGGCGTCGCCCGCGCACGCACCACTTTCCGCGCACGCACCTTCCGCGCCCGCAGCATCGTCCGCGCCGCCGCTTTCCGCGCCCGCGCCCGCAGACGCGAACCCCGCCTTCCACGTGGTGCGGCGAATGACGCCGTCGAGCGCGATGAGCAGCCCCGGCAAAAAGCACGTCACCAGAATCACCGACAAAATGGCGCCGCGCGCCAGCAAAAGCCCCAGCGTGGACACCGCGCCGATCGACGAGGACACCGACAGCGCGAAGCCCGCCGTGGCGAGAATGCCCGCCGACACCAAAAGCGAGCGGAACGTCTCGCCGAGCGCGCGAGTCACCGCAGCGCGTGCGGGCAGCTCGCGGCGGGCGCGCAGGTAATGCGTAGTCAGCAGGATGCCGTAGTCGATGGTGGCGCCGAGCTGCACCGTGTTGATGACCAAATACCCGATGAAGTTGATGGGCGTTCCCGTGAAGTACGGGATGGCGAGGTTGATCCAAATGCCCACCTCGATGGTGAACAAAAGCACCACCGGCAGCGCCAGCGAGCGGAAGGTAACCAGAAGCACCAAGAATATGGCGACCATCGCCGCCAGGCTCACCACCACGTTGTCGACCGCCACCACGTTCGCCATGTCGTAGAGGTTCGCCGACTGGCCCGCGGCGTAATACGTGTCGTAGTAGCTTTGCGCCGTTTGCTCGATTTGCTCGACCACCGCAAACGCCGCATCGCCCTCAAGCGGGGTGTCGAGCGTGGCCACGATGCGCGCCCAGCTGTCCGAGTAGAACTGCGATATCACGGCGTCGGACAAAAAGCCCTGCGGGATGGTTGCGCCCACCGTGGTGGCGTACGACATGACGCCCGTCACGTGGTCGAGACCCTCCAGCGCAGCCGAGAGCTCCGCCTCGCGCGCCACGTCTCCGCGCGGCACGAGCAGCGCCACCATGTTCTGTTGGCCGAACTCCTCTTCGACGCGCGCCGTGTCGGCGCCCGTGCGCAGCGTGGTGTCGGGCTGGCCGTTCGAGTAGGTGAACTCGGTGCTCGCCTGTCCCAGAAACGCCGGCACCGCAAGCACGAGCACCAGCACCACCGCCGGAACGCGCACGTGGCGCAGACCTTTGTCGACGCCCGAAAACGACGGCATGAGCGGCCGGTGCGCCGTCTTGTCGATGAGCTTGCACAAACACAGCGTGAGCGCCGGCAGAAACACCACCACGGTGACGAAGCTGAGCACGATGCCCTTCACCAGGTTCAACCCCAGATCGGCGCCGATCTGGAACTGCATGAACGACAGAGCCGCGAAGCCGAAGAGCGTGGTGGTGGCGCTCGCCGCGATGGTGGAGGTCGACGAGCGCATGGCGCGCGCCATGGCCTCCTCGATTTCCACGCAGCGCCCACGCTCGGCGGCGAAGGCGTGCAGCAGGAAGATAGCGTAGTCGAGCGACACCGCCAGCTGCAGGATGGGGCTTACCGAGTAGGTGATGAACGAGACCTCGCCCAAAACGAGGTTCGTGCCCATGTTGATGAGGATGGAAACGCCGATGGCCGCCAAGAACAGCACCGGCTCGATCCACGAGAGCGTCGATATCACGAGCAGCGCCACGATGGCGGGCACCACGATGGCAACCGCCATGGCAACCTGCTCGACCACGCTCGCCTGCATCTGCGCGATGTCGGCGGCGTCGCCCGACACGGCGTTGTCGGGGCCGAGCTCGTCCACGAGCTCCCGCAGCGCCGCCACCGCAGGGCCCTCCTCGCCTTCCGCAACCGACACTTGGTAAAGCGCCGCGCCGTCGCGGTAGTACGTCTCAACCGTCTGCTCGTCGAGCACCTCAAGCGGCGTGCCCACGTCGACCATGTCGTCGAGCCACAGCACCGCCTCGACGTCCTCAAGCGCGGCGATGCGCTCCTTCACGTCGAGCGCCTCGGGCACCGTGACGTCGTGCACGAGCACGTAGGCGTTGGGGATGGCCTGGTCGAAGTCGGAGTACATGATGTCGACCGCCGTGGTGGACTGGGCGGAAGGCGGCAGATAGTCGGCCATGTCGTAGTTGGTGCGCACGAAGGGGATGCACGCCGTGCACAAAAGCGCCGCCAGCACAAACGCCGTCACCACGGCGCGCCGGTGGGTGATTATGCCTTGTATGAGCCTGTCCATGCCCCCATGATAACGCTACGCGCGGCGACCTTTGAGCACCCGCAGCGCGCGCGGCTCTATTTCCACGGAAAATCGCGTTCCTCGCACGCGCTCGCCGTCGGCCTGTGCGGCGGGCTCTTGCTCGAAGGCGACCTCGAGCGAGCGGGCGCGGCGAAGCTCGATCTGCTTGAAGCGCGTGTGGTGGCCGCCCTTCGCCAAAAGGAAGATGCCCGTGGCGGAAAGCGGCGTCAGCGGCGGGTGCGCCAGGCACACGTCGAACAGGCCGTCGTCGATGCGCGCCTCAGGGCACACGCGGAAATGCCCGCCGTAGGTGGGGCCGAGCTGCACGGCGAACAGGTACGCCTCGCCTGCGACGGGCATGGCGTCGTCCGCTGGCTTTGACGACGCCGCCCCACCTTCGTTGTCCGCCGCTCCCGGCGCCGCGCACCTGCGCTCAGAAGCTTCGCAGCCTTCGCTTCGGCGCGGGGCGTCGGAAGCGGCTCCATCGACAACGCGCGCGTCTTCCCCGTTGTCGAACTTCGCCGTGTACCTCATGAGATTGAGATGATGAAACAGCTGGTCGATGCCGCTTTCGAGGTAGAGCAGCGTGCCGGTGCGCCCCGTGCGGCGGCGGCGTTCAACCGTGTCGAGCGCGATGGCGGCGTCAAGGCCGAACGAGAGCGTTTCCACGAAGTACTCCCCGTTCACGCGCCCCACGTCGGCGGGCGCGACGTTGAAGTCGAGGATTTCCGATACCGCCTTCTCCACGCGGTAGGACATGCCGAGCGTCTCGGCGTAGTCGTTGCCCGAGCCCACCGGCACCACGCCGAGCACCGGGCGGTCGGCCTCGTCTCGCCGCATGAGGCCGTTGGCTATCTCGTGGACAAGCCCGTCGCCGCCGACGGCCACCACCGTGCGGTAGGACGTATGCAGGCTCGCCGCGATGTGCGCCGCGTGTCCGGGGCCCTCGGTGAACATGAGGTCGAAGCCCTCATCGGCGCCGAAGGCGCGCCGCAGCTCGGCCGCCGCCGCATTCGCCGCCTCGCGCGCGGCGCCGTTTTTCGCCGTGGGGTTCGCCACCACCGCAATACGCCCGAACCTGTTCACGCCCGCGCTTCCTTTCCTCGCCGTTCCGCACGCCGTTTTTCGCCGTTGCCATGCTAGCACAGAAGCGCGCGCGAGCGCCCGACGCCGTGCGGCGACGGCGCACAGACCGCGCAAAGCGTCGCGGTGCCGCACGGCGACGGCGCACGCGAAGCCCTAGCACCCCATATTTCGCGTTCTGGGTGATTTTGCTTTTCTCGCTTCGTCCAAAACTCACACAAAACCGCGAAAGTGTTCCTTGTTTTGGCCTGTACAGCCCGCTAAAATTCCCCTCGTGGACGATATCCCTACAAAAGGGAGGGAATTGTACCCGACGAAAGGACCTCTTATGAACGTGGGCTTCATAGGGGCCGGCAAGGTAGGATGCGCCTTGGGGCGATACTTCGCAGCAGGCGGCATTCCCGTGACCGGCTACGCAAGCAAACGCGTCGAGTCGGCTGAACGTGCAGCCGCGCTCACGCACACGCGCGCCTTTCCCAGCGCGCCCGATCTCGTCGCCGTAAGCGACATCGTCTTTCTCACCGTAACCGATTCCACCATCGCCGACGTTTGGCACGACCTGTGCGCGCAAGCGGGCAGCGGCGGCGCGCATCCGGGGCTGCTTTCCGGCAAGATCGTTTGCCATTGCAGCGGCTGCGCTTCCTCAACCGTGCTCGACAACGCCGCCGACCTCGGCGCGCACGTCGCGAGCGCCCACCCGCTCACTGCCGTCAGCTCGCCCGAGCTTCCGCTTGAGCAGCTCGCGCGCACGCATGTCTCCATCGAGGGCGACCCGCGTGCCGCCTCGACGCTCGGCGCGCTGTTCGCCGACCTCGGCAACCCCGTGCACACGATGGACGCCGCCGACAAGGTGCGCTACCACGCCGCGGCCGTGTTCGCGAGCAACCTCGTGCTCGCCACGCTTGACACCGCCGAGCGCCTCATGCAAACCTGCGGCTTTTCCGCTGCCGACGCACGCGAGGCGCTCTCCCCCCTCGTCAGGGGAAACGTCGACGCGTTTTGCGACAAGGGCGCGCAAGCCGCGCTGACCGGGCCCGTGGAGCGCAACGACCTTGCGACCGTTGCGCGGCACCTCGAAGCCCTCGACGCCGCCGCGCCCGACGACGCCGCGCTTTACCGCGCGCTCACGAAAGCCCTTGCGCGCATCGCGAGGGAAAAGCATCCCGATCGCGACTACGCGCCGCTTGAGGCGGCGGTTTCCGCATAACCGCGGAAGCCAAGCCGCGACGCGCCGCCGACAAGGGCGCGCAAGCCGCGGCCAACCAAGACGAAATGCACATTCAACCGCAATCAGCCCTCCGCTAGGAAAGGAACCCCCATGAAAAACACCGTCGCCACCTTCGCCAAGGCGAAAAAAGAAGGCACAAAGCTCTCGATGCTCACCGCGTACGACTACTCCACCGCCCACCTCGTCGACGAGGCCGGCATCAACGCCATCCTCGTGGGCGACTCGCTCGGCATGACCATGCTCGGCCTGCCCGACACGCTCGGCGTCACGATGGACGACATGGTGCACCACACGCGCGCCGTCACGCGCGGCGCGAAAAACGCGCTCGTGGTGGCCGACATGCCGTTCATGTCCTACCACCTCTCCCCCGCCCAGGCGTGCGAGAACGCGGGGCGCCTGGTGAAGGAAGGGGGCGCCCAGGCCGTGAAGATCGAGGGTGGCGCGCAGTTCGTGCCCGAGATCGAGGCCATCACCCGCGCTTCCATCCCCGTGATAGGGCACCTCGGGCTCACCCCGCAGTCGATCAACGCGTTCGGCGGCTTCAAGGTGCAGGGCAAAAGCACGCAGGCGGCGCAGAAGATCGTCGACGACGCCCGCGCGCTCGAGGCGGCCGGCGCGTTTTCCATCGTGCTCGAGTGCATTCCCGCCGAGCTCGCGCAGATCGTCACCGACGCGGTGGGCGTTCCCACCATCGGCATCGGGTCGGGCGCGGGCTGCGACGGCCAGGTGCTCGTGTACCAAGACATGCTCGGCATGTTCGACGACCTGACGCCCAAGTTCGCGCGCCGCTTCGCCGAGGTGGGCTCGCTCATGAAGGAGGCGTTCGCCGCCTACCACGCCAGCGTGCAAGACGGCAGCTTCCCCACCAAGGAACACACCTTCGCCGCGCCCGAGGGCATCTTCGAGGGCGTAAAATAACGCAACCGCCAGCATGAAAGGACGCAAAATCTCATGACGCAAGTTGTTACCACGATCGACGAAGTGCGCGCGCTCGTGCGCACGTGGCGCGCCCAAGGCGACACCGTGGGGCTCGTGCCCACGATGGGGTATCTGCACGAGGGCCACGCGAGCCTGATCACACGCTCGGTGGCGGAAAACGCGCGCACCGTGGTGAGCGTGTTCGTGAACCCCACGCAGTTCGGGCCGAACGAGGATCTGGAAAGCTACCCGCGCGACTTGGAGCGCGACGTGGCGCTCGTCGAGAAATGCGGCGCCGACGTGGTGTTTCACCCGACGCCCGAGGAAATGTACTTCCCCGACCGCTGCACCACCGTGCACGTGGAGGGGTTGGGCAAAGAGCTGTGCGGGAAAAGCCGCCCCATCCACTTCGACGGCGTGTGTTTGGTGGTGAGCAAGCTTTTGAACATCACCACGCCCGACCGCGCCTACTTCGGACAAAAGGACGCCCAGCAGCTGCTTATCGTGCGGCGCATGGTGCGCGATTTGAGCATGGGCGTTCAGGTGGTGGGCTGCCCCATCGTGCGCGAGGAGGACGGTTTGGCGAAAAGCTCGCGCAACACGTACCTGTCGGCGGAGGAGCGCGCCGCGGCGGTGGTGCTGTCGAAGTCGCTTGCGGCGGGGCGCGCGGTGCTCGAGGGCGGCGAGCGCTCGGCGGCGGCGGTGTGCGACGCCGTGCGCGCGGTGCTGGCGAGCGAGCCTTTGGCCGCACCTGAGTACGTGGAGGTGGTGAGCACCGACACCGTCACGCCTGTGGAACGCGTGGAAGGCGAGGTGCTGTGCGCCATCGCCGTGCGCATCGGAAACACGCGCCTCATCGACAACTTCTTCTACAACCCGAACGAGTAACGAGAGAACGAAAGAACGAACTATGCAACTCACCATGCTGAAAGGCAAAATCCACCGAGCCACCATCCAACAAGCCGAGCTCGACTACGTGGGGTCGATCACCGTCGATCCTGAGCTTTTGGAGGCGGCGGGCATCCTCGAATACGAGCAGGTGCAGGTGGTCGACGTGAACAACGGCGCGCGCTTCGAGACCTACACCATCGCGGGCGAGCCCGGCAGCGGGATGATCTGCGTCAACGGCGCCGCCGCCCGCTGCGTGCAGAAGGGCGATTTGTGCATCATCATGTGCTACTGCCAGATGACGCCCGAGGAGGCGCGCGAGCACCAGCCGCGCGTCGTGTTCGTCGATAAGAACAACAAGCCGAAGGAGATCACCCGCTACGAACGGCATGGAGAAATAAAATAGAGCCCAAAAAGGCCAAGCCCCGGCAGCCGCAACCCCAAAAGGCAAGCAGTTCCGGGGCATTTTTGCGCTTAAACGGCTGTCTCGCTCAGGCGCCCGACCGCAGCATCGCTCGTCACACCGCCCGCACCTTCCAAATCGCTGCATTCTCCACGGATAGAACGATTGTCGCCCCTGTATTGCTCGCTTCGAAATGGTATCATTTGGTATAAATTAGTATAAGTTTATACCAGTTGAAGCGACGCAAGCCCATCGAGGAAACAGGAGTGCACCATGACCGCCAATCCCTTCAAGCCGACGGCAGGAAAAGTACCGCCCATCCTCATTGGGAGGCAATCGGTCATCGATGACTTCACCGAGGGGCTCGACAACGGTGCGGGCGCGCCTGGTCGGCTCATGCTCGTTTCAGGGCGGCGCGGCTACGGCAAGACCGTTATGCTCACCGAGCTCGCGCGCGCCGCGCAAGCACGCGGGTGGTCTGTTGTGTCGGAAACGGCGTCTTACGGGATGTGCGACCGTTTAGTTGAGGCACTCGCACCGAGCGGAACGAAGGTGCAAAGCGCAAACATCAGTCCCTCCGTCGGCATCGCAGGCATTGCAAGCACAAGCTTAGGCAGCGTGTCGCTTTCGTCCCCCGAGCTGGGAGCGCGCACGCTGCGCACAGCCATCAACGAGCGCCTCAAGAAGGAGAAGAAGGGCAAGGGCATCATGTTCGCCATCGACGAGGCGCAGGCAGCGTCAATGGCAGACATGACAGCGCTTGCGACCGCGTTTCAGCATGCCATAGCCGATCAAGACATGACCGACGCCCCCGACGCCGAAAAGCGCGGCGTTGCGCTCGTGTTCGCGGCGCTTCCCTCGATCGTCGACGACCTTCTCGACAACAAGGTACTCACGTTCCTGCGTCGCGGACAACGCCAGTATCTTGCCGAAGTTCGCACGCCCGACGTGCGCAACGCCTACGTCGAAACGGTGCGGAAGGCGGGCAAACGCATAAGCGACGACGTAGCCCTTGAAGCGGCGCTTGCCGCAGGCGGGCACCCCTACCTCGTGCAGCTTGTCGGCTACTATATGTGGCGCGCTGCCGACGCGCGCGAGTCGGTTGCCATCGAAAAACGCGACGTGCAGCAAGGGACCGCCGATGCATTGCTGGCGTTTTACGAAGCCGTGTGTGCACCGCTTTACTACGGGCTGAGAAGCCCGCAGCGCCTGTTTATCGAGGCCATGGCACTCGACGAGGGCCGCCCAACGCGCATGGCGGACGTCATCGAGCGCACCGAGCGAACACAAAGCTGGGCAAGCAAGTATCGGGCAAGCCTCATCCGCGAGCGCGTCATCGAGGCCGCAGGCTACGGTCTCGTGCGTTTCGCCACGCCGCACCTGGGCGACTACATTCGCGAAAAGGTGCTCTGGCACGACTAGGGTTTTTGCAAACAGCAGTGTGGGAAAGGAGGCAAGCGCATGACCAATCGTCGTGGGGCAACCAGAAGGAAAAAGGTTCCCGAGCCGATAATCGCGGAAGAGCCGCCCTTGGTAGTCAACTGCATTTGCTGCCACTGCGAGGCGGTTTTTGCCCCGTCCGATACGGCAGCGACGGCTCGTGGAGCCTCAATCCCACAAGCAAACTCGCTTCGGGCATCACCGCTGAGATCCGCGTGTTTCAAGCGTTGCTTGATCGGGTACGAAACCCCGAGTCGACACTTCACGGAGCCCAATTGATTCCGAATATATACCTACCTCACGAGCAGCAAAGTCGCAAGGCCGAGAAACTCTGGAGCCAAATCGACTGCGTGCTGCTCACGCGGCAGGCGGCGTTCGTCATCGAAGCCAAGCGCCGTCGCAAGCGCGTGGTCGCGCCAGGTCAGTTTAATGAGATCTGGTCAACAAGCAGCGGCGAGCTGATACAGGCCTACACTGATGGGAACATGAAAGGATCCTTCAAGGACGCTGGCTTCGACGACGAGAGCTTCGCGCTCAAGCAGAACTCAAAACATGCCGTCGCATTCGACGATGCATGTCCGACCTACCCGTTCGAGCGCATCTACGAGCAAGTCGTCTACGTCGGGACCGACTCGTTTACCGCCGACTGCCACAAGTTCGTCGACAACGTCAACGTCAGCTGGATCGGTCGCGGAACGGCGAAATTCGTCGACATCATTGAGAACGAATGCAGAAAGCTCGACAACATCGCCTCGCAAAACGACATCGACACCCTCGGTGAATCGCTCGTCAAGACGTACGGCGATCTCAATCAAAAACGCGGTCAGCTCCACGCAGAGCGCCTCAGAAATCTCAACCGTCAATAGCGGCATCATTCGCGAAATAGCGCCCTGCACAATAAGGGCGCTATCGCAACGATAGATCAAAGAAAGCTCTTGAGCGCATTAGTCACATTGCGCATAAAAAGACTGCTCGCGTCCAAATGAGCCACAACCTCGGCGTTTCGCATATCAAGATCATAGGCTCGCACCTGTTCAAGCACGACGTACCCATACCGTTCGTCCAAAGATTCGGGAAGCTTGACGTGCAGAGGAAACCCGTTCGACGTCGTTGTTACCGGGCACACAAGCGTCATCGACGTCGACCAGTTGAACTCATCGGAGCTTACTACCAACCCCGGCCGTCGTCCTTTCGGCTCATGCCCCACCGAGGGGCTAAAGTCGAACTCAACCAGATCACCCTTGCAAAGGAGAGTCATCTTTACCACATTTCCTTGCCAACCGACTGGCCTGGATCGATAAACTCGGGCTTCTCTCCGTCGTAGCCCTCCATGAGGCTGCTCAAGGTCCACAACTCGTTTTTCGGCTTCATAGATATAGAGTGACCGTCGCATTCGATTTCCATTTGGTCGCCTATCGAAAGCCCCATGCCCTCCCAAACAACCTTCGGGATGATAACGCCCGCGCTGTTGCCCCATTTTGTCAGTGTCGTTGTCGACATCGCGAGTCCCTTCATATGGCTATACATTGTCTATACAGTAACAAAGCAAGTGTGAGAAGTCAAGACCGCAGATGCAAAACAGGGAGCCCGAAGGCTCCCTGTGTGCGTTTTGATGGCGGGATGTACGAGACTTGAACTCGCGACCTCCGACGTGACAGGCCGGCGCTCTAACCAACTGAGCTAACACCCCCTATGGCGGCTTGCAAAAAATGGCGGGATGTACGAGACTTGAACTCGCGACCTCCGACGTGACAGGCCGGCGCTCTAACCAACTGAGCTAACACCCCGTGTTTTGCAGCTTGTCTATTTTAATCATAAGCCAGCTGCGTGACAAGTACCTATTTTTGGAAATTTAACCCGCAGTCGAACGCCAGAAGACGCCGATAGAAGTCGCTGGTTTTCGCCAGCTCATCAGGCGATCCGTCGAGAGCAATCCTCCCGTCGTCGAGAAACACCACGCGGTCGCATTCGTCCACGCTTTGCAGATGGTGCGTGATCATGACAACGGTACACCCCTCAAGCGCGTCGAACATCGCGCGTATAAGCGCCGTCTCGGTTGCGGGGTCAAGCCCGGCGAAAGGCTCGTCGAGAATCACGACGGAAACGCGCGCAAGCAGCACGCGCGCGAGCGCGATGCGGTGCCGCTCCCCTCCCGAGAAGCGCCGCGCCTCCTCGTCGACCACCGTGTCGAGGCCGTGCGGCAAGCGCTCGTAAAGCCCGCGCAGCCCCACCTTCTCCAGCGCCTCGATCATTTCCGCGTCCGTCGCGTCGCCGCGCGCCACAAGCAGGTTCTCGCGCAGCGTTTGGTTGAACAGGTGCGGCCGCTGCTCGATGACGCCCACGATATGCGGCATCTGCTCGCGCTGCGCGTGCGCATCAAGGCCGGCCACGAGCACGCGCCCCGCCTGCGGCGCCGCCTCGCCGCGCACGAGCGCCGCCAGCGTCGACTTGCCCGCCCCGCTGCGGCCGAGCACGGCGATTTTTTGCCCCTGGGGAATGCGCAGCGTCACGTCGTCGATCACGTTGGCGGGCGCGTTGGGATAGCGGAAGGCAACGCGGCTCAACTCGACGTCGACGTTGGCGCCGTCGGAAGCGTTGGGCGATGCGGGGGCGTCGGGAGCGGGGGCGTCGGACGAGCCGAACGCATCGTGCGCGTCAGTTGACGCGGGCGCATCGAGCGACGCGGGCGCAAACGCATCGGCGCGCGCGCAACCTTCCGTGCCTGACGCCGCGGCAGGAAACTCCTTGTTCAGGCGTTCTATGGCGCGCATATGGGCGACAGCTCCTTGCGCCGCGTCGGACGCGGGGGCAAACGCCTCGATGAGCGGGAAAAAACAGAGCACGAACGCGGCGATCCAGTTGCCGGCGTACGCCGGCGCGTTCTCCGACCCGAACGCCGCAAGTGCGCCGACCGCGCCTTCCGCAGCCGCGCCCGCGCCCCCGAATGCGCCCGCTGCCCACACGAGCAGCACCACGGCCACCAACCCGAACATCACCTGCGCCAGCACGTCGCGCACGCGAGCGAACCGCTGCGCGGCCGTATCAAGCGCCCTCGCCTCTCGCGCGAGGTCGCGGTAACGCTCCAGGTAGTCCTCTCCGCGCCCGGAAAACACCCAGTCGGCCACGCCGAGCACGTTGTCGGTCAACTCGTCGTAGAGCCGCGACTTCAGCTTTTGCGCCCGCAGCGTGCGCGCGCCGTTCACGCATACCGACGCCGCCGGCAGCACAAACACCGCAACGCCAAGCAAAAGAGCCAACGCCAACGCCACAGGGACGGAGAACGCGCCTGCGGCAACGATCGTCACCGCATATACAAGCCATGCCATGACCAGCGGGAACACGGTGCGAAGATAAAGGTTTTGCACGTGCTCGATGTCGTCCGCCAAAAGCCCGAGAGCCTCGCCGACGCGAATGCGCGCGCCGCCGCCGCTCGTCGCCCGCTCGAACGCGTCGTAGAGTTTGCGGCGCAGCGCGCTTGTCATGCGCAGCACCCAGTCGTGGCTGCGCAGACGCTCAAGGTATTGCAGGATGGGCTTGCCGATGCCGAAGATGCGCACGAACAGCGACGGCACGTGCAGCGCCAGCACCGTCAGAGGCAACGTCGCCGCAAGCGAGATCATGTACCCCGAGGTGAACATGAGCGCCCCCGCGAACACAAACGCGAGCAGCCCCAACGCAACCGCCAACGCAAGCACGCCGCCGTAGCGCGCGAAAAAGGGGCGCACCCACGTGTCGTTTTTCCAGACGCCGCGAAAACCGCTCACCGGAGCGCACCTCCCTCAAGCACCGCGAGGTTCGCCGCCGCCATCTCGCTTGGCGTGCCCTGCCACGCAACGCGCCCGCCGTCGAGCACCAGCACGTAGTCCATGTCGGCCACCCAATGCAGACGATGCGTGGCGAAAAACACCAGGCGCCCCTCCATCGCCGGCAGCATACGCTCTTTGAGCTCGTATTCCGTCTCGATGTCGAGGTGCGCCGTCGGCTCGTCGAACAAAAGCACGTCGCGCGACGCGTCGAGGAACGCCCGCGCCAGGGCAACGCGCTGCTTCTCGCCGCCCGACAGCTCACGCCCGCCGGCGCCGATGGGTTCATCGAACCCTTGCGGAAGCGACGCCGCAAGCGACGTCAGCCCCGCAAGCTCAACAGCGCGCCGCACGCGCTCCTCAGGCGCGTCGGGGCAGTAAAACGCCACGTTGTCGCGCAAGCTCGCATGAAAGATGTACGGGTCTTGCGGAATGAGCGTGGCGCGGCGCTGCCACGAGGCGTTGCGCAGCGTGGGAACGGCAACGCCGCCCGCGCGCACGACGCCGCCCGTCGGGTCGGCGAACCCCCCGATCAGCGAAAGCAACGTGGACTTCCCCGACCCGCTCGCCCCGATAACGCCCACCTTGCAGGGAGAGGAAACGGAAAACGAGACGTCGGCAAGCACGTTTTCGCGCGAAGGATAGGAAAACGAAACCCCCTCGAACGAAAGCGTTACGCCGGCAGTATTATCCACCTCAAGAGCCTCTGGGAGGGGGCATGCCGCGCGCAGTTCCGCACGAGCCGAACAGCCCAGTGGGCTTTTCGTGCGAGCAGGACTGTTTGAGCACGGCATGCCCCCTCCCAGGGGCTCACCGCCGGCGGAGGCGACAGCGTCCCCCTCGCTGGCGGGCGCGGCGGCGTGGTTCACAAAGCGAGTTCCGCACGAGCCGAAAGCGCCAGTGGCGCTTTCGTGCGAGCAGGACTGTTCGAGCGACTGAACCGTGCCTCCGCGCCCGCCCCCGGAAGCATCGCAGCCCTCCGCAATCAGCTCCTGCAGCGACGCCAACGCCGTCTTTCCGTCGAGGGTGGCGTGGTAGTCGGCGGCGAACTCGCGGATGGGGCGGAAATACTCGGGTACCATGACGAGCACCGCCAGCGCAGGGAAAAACGCAAGCGATCCGTCGACCAGGCGAAACCCCAGCATGATGGCCACCGCCGCCAACGCCAACGTGGCAAACGTGTCGAGCACCGCGCTCGAAAGCGTCGCGATGCGCAGGGTTTTCATTGTGGCTTCGCGAAACTTCTCCGACACCGCGAAAATGCGCTGCCCGTGCTCACGCGCGCGACCGAACGCGCGCAGCGTGTCGATGCCGCGCAGCGAGTCGATGAAGTGGTTCGACATAACTTGGAACTCGCCGTGGCGCTTCGCCGCCGCGTCGCCCGCCGTGTAGCCGATCATCACCATGTAAAGGATGATGAAGGGGTAGCACACCAGCGCGATCACGCCCGACACCCAGTCGAGCGGGAAGATGGCGAGCAGCAGCACGCACGGCACGACCACCACCGCCGTCACCTTCGAGATCACCAGCGCAAGATACGTCTCGACGCTTTCCGCCCCCTCGACAACATCGGCGACCACCGCGCTCGACCCGCGCGACTGCACGACGGCGGGCCCGAGCGTGAACACCGCGCGCAAGGCGTCTTGCCGCAGATCGTCGGCACGGGCGGCGGCAAAGCGCGCAAGACCCGCATCCTGGGCGGCGAGCAGCACCTGACGCATCACGAAGCAAACGAAAAACGCCGCGAGAAGCGGCCATGCGACGGTAAGCGCTGCGCCGCCCCACGCGTCCACAACAAAGCCGGCGAGCGCAAGCGCCTGCCCCACCACGCACAACGCCCGCGCAAGCGCGAGCACGCAGGAAAGCGCCAGCATCCGCCGAGCGCCGGGAAGCGCCAACACCGCCTTGTCGAACACGCGCCCTCCTTCTTTTCCCAATCGCGAACGTTAATGTTATTGTTATTGTAACATTTAAAAAGGGCGAGCGGCTTGGCTGCCGGCATCAGCGCTGAGCGATACGCGTCATCTTCGTCACATGGAAGCCCTCGGGCGCCGCTCCCTCGGACACCGTCGCGTCCACGCATGCGCGCATGAGCACGTCGGGGCGCAGCGAGCCTGTCGCCTTCGCCTCCAACGTGAACGCGGCGCGCGCGCCGTCAAGCACAACCTCTCCCACAAGGAAGTCGGCCACGGCCAGCACCTTCTCCTTCTTCTTGCGCGTCACGCGCACCTCGTCGGGCACCGCAAGGCGCCGAGGCGCACAGGAGAACTCAGCCTCGTAGGTGCTCAACGGAAACGCCACCGACGCCGCCGGGGCGCTGTGCTCCACATAGGCACACGACGTCGGCATCAGGTCGGCGGAACTTGCCCCCTGCAGCGCGGAAAGCGCCTTCGCGGGCGCCACGTATTCGCGCAGGAACAGGTCGAATACCTCGGCCGTGCCCCCGACTCCCACGGGCAGCGCCGCGCCGAACGCGATGCGCATATGGGGAGAAAAACCCTGGCTCACCGCAAACGGCATCCCTGCGCGCCGCACCGCGCGCTCGAGCGCGTGCGCCACTTCCAAATGCGAGAGCATTGCCAGCCGCCCCGTTTTGCAAAACGTCACGCGCAGCCGAAACAACCGAGGATCAGCCATCACACCCCACCTTCCTCGCGCACATTCGACCCGCCCGCAACGCGCTGCGCGGCAAGCTGGTTGTCAGCGCCCGTCGTCTGGCAGACGCCGCAGCCCGTGCACTTCCCGAACGTGCAGTCGGGCGTGGTAACGCCCTCCGCCGCGCGCTTGCGTTCAAGCGCCAGAAACTTCTGCGAGATGCCCGCCGATATGTGCGCCCACGGCATGACGTAGCCCGCCGGGTACGCCGCTTGCGCGATGTGCGCCAGGTCAAGTCCTAACGCCTCGGCCGCGCCCTGCCACGCCTCCTCACAGAACAGCTCCGTCCACGCGTCGAAGCGCGCGCCGCGCCTCCACGCCTCCTCGACCAGAGCCGCCACCTCGCGCCCACCGCGGCTCATGACCGCCTCCACAAAACTAGTTGCCGGGTCGTGGTAGCGCACGTCGATGGCCTTGTACTTCACCGAGCGCTTGATGAGGCTCGCGCGGCGCAGCGCCTCCTCCGGCGCGATCTGCCCGTCCCACTGAAAGGGCGTCTGCGCCTTGGGAACGAACACCGCGCACGACACGCTCACGCGCACGCTGCCGCGCTGGTCGGGCGGCACGCACGCCTTCGCGCGGTCGTAGGCGCGCGACGCCAAGCTGGCGATTCCTTTAAGGTCCTCGTCGGTTTCGGTGGGAAGCCCGATCATGAAGTACAGCTTACACCGCCGCCATCCTGCGGCAAACGCCGCCTCGAGCGCGCCGAACAGGTCGTCCTCGGTCACGTTTTTGTTGATGACGTCGCGCAAGCGCTGCGTGCCAGCCTCGGGCGCGAACGTGAGGCCGCCCTTTTTCTGCCCGGCGACCAACCCCGCCATCTCCACGCCGAAGGAGTCCAAACGCTGCGAGGGCACCGACACGCGTATGCCGCGGCCGTCGCACGCCGCGTTCACGCGCGTGAGGATGTCGGCGATCTGTGAGTGGTCGGTCGAGGAAAGCGAGGTCAGGCTCACCTCGTCGTAACCCGTCTCGTTAAGCCCGCGCACCACCGCGTCCACGATGTTGTCGGCCGACCGCTCGCGCACGGGGCGGTACATCATGCCCGCCTGGCAGAAGCGACACCCGCGCGCGCAGCCGCGCAGCACCTCCACGTTCAAGCGGTCGTGCACCACTTCCGTGTAGGGCACCACCATGGGCTCCCACGCGCTTGACGTGGCGAAACCCTCGAACACGCGCTTTTCTATGCACAGGGGCAGCGCCGCGTCGGCCGCGTCGGCGGGCTCAACCCAGCTGCCCGTCTTTTGCGCCTCGGCCTCGGTGCGCCAGCGGTACAGCGACGGCACGTAGGTTCCGGGCACGTCCGCCATCGCGCGCAGGATGTCGGCGCGCGCGGCGCCCTGCAGCCGCAGCTTTCGGATGACGCCCAGAAGCTCAGGCAGCGCCTCCTCCCCCTCGCCTATCATGATGGCGTCGAAAAACGGCGCGTAGGGCTCGGGGTTGTAGGCGCACGGTCCGCCGCCGAGCACGAAGGGGTCGTCCTCGGCACGCGCATCTGCGCGCACGGGCAGCCCCGCCAAGTCGATGACCTCAAGCACGTTGGTGGCCGCCAGCTCGTGCGGCAGCGTGATGCCAATGGCGTCGAACTCGCGCAAGGGCGCGCAGCTTTCGATGGAGAACAGCGGCAGCCCGTCTGTGCGCATAAGGTCGATAAGGTCGGGCGCCGGCAAAAATGCTCGCTCCGCCATGAGGTTCGGCGCGGCGTTCACCGCGTTCACCAGAATGCGCACGGCCTGGTTGGCCTGCCCCAGCTCGTAGGTGTCGGGGTAGGTCATGCAGAAGGCGAAGTCGGCGTCTTTCTTGTACGTGCAGCCCCACTCGTGGTTGAGGTAGCGCGCAGGGCGCTCGACGCGCGCGAGCAAAGGCTCGAGGCGCGGCCACAAATCGGTTTTCAGCATGCGCGCCTACTTCGCCCGCACGTAGTCGAACGCCGAGCCCGCCGCGCTTTTGGCGGCGGCGAGGACGCGCTGGCCCGTCGGCGTGGCGGCGGCGGTGCTCGCCACCTCGACCGCCTCGTCGCGCGCCTTCTGCACCACGCTCGCGAAGCCCACGATGTCGCCGCCCGCCTCGAAGTACTCGATGGCGGCGCGGCCCATCGCCTGCGTGCCGGCATACCCCACGCCCGCGCGAATCGCCCACCCGAGCACAGGCACCACGCCCGCCAGCGTGCGCGCCACGTTGCGGCACATAAACGCGCCGCCCACGACGGCCGCCAACTCCTTGATGCGCTCGCCGTTCAAGGGACAGCCGTACGCCGCCGCAATCTGAAGCAGCATCTTGGCTTGGTTGAGCGTCATGATGGGCAAGTCGGCTCCGGGAATGAACATCACCAGGCCCACCGCGCCGTTCTGCAGCGACGTGGCGTTGACCGCGTCAACGGAAAGCGGCTTGCGCACGAACGGGAACGCCAACGCGAACGCGAGTTTTTTCGGCGCGCAGGCGTCGATGATCCACTCGCCCATGTGCGCGTCGAGCGCCGCCGCTGCCGCCTCGTCAAGCTCGATCGGCTCGCAAGCGGCGCGCTCATCGGCCGCGTCGGCTTCCGCACCCGCGTCGGACGCCGCCGCACCCGCAGCCGCTGCCCGCACGCGCGCGTCCTTATCGCCCGCCGCAGCATCCGCGTTCGCGCCGCGCACGCCGCCCGCGATCTTGCCCAGCCCCGCACGCTTTGCCACGCCGGACGCCGCCTCGCGCACACGCGAAGGCACCTCCGCAGGTGACACGACGTCGCCTTCGGGGATGGGCGCGCCGAACGCGTCTGCCATGTCGCGCACAAGCGAGGGCATCGTGGTGGCCACCATCACGGGCATGCCCGCCTCGCGCAACCGCGCCGCCTGCGCACCCACCCACTCCGAGGTACCCGCCACGATGACCGCCATGTCGTCGGCGTCGTAGGGCACCACGGGACGTTCGTCCAGGTAGCTGATGGTCACGCGCGTGCGCCGCCCGGCGCTCGCAAACGCCGAGCGCACATGCCCCACCACGTCGCCCGGGGCCGTGTCGTCGATGAGCACCGACACCGAAAGCGGAGTGTTCGCCGCCTCCTCGATGTCGGTCGCGGCCTTCAGCACCGCGGGGATATCAATGGGCAGTTGCATAGTTGCCTCCCTTTCCGAGCGCACTCTCGTGCGACCATACCGAGCCGATCAAACCCAGCATAACGAAATTCACCACCATAAACGACGAGCCGTAGCTCACAAACGGCAGCGGAATGCCCGTGATGGGCATGAGCCCGCAGCACATGCCGATGTTCTCCAGAATCTGGAACAGCCACATCCCCACGATCGCGCACACGATGAGCATGCCGAAGAGATTGTCGCAGTTGCGCGCGATGCGCAGCGACATGAACACGAGCGCGACGTAGAGCAGGATCAAGAACAGCGCGCCGACAAAGCCCGTCTCCTCCGCGAGCACGCAGAAGATGAAGTCGGTGGGCGCCTCGGGCAGAAAGCCCATCGTCGACTGCCCCGGCGTCAAAAGCCCCTTGCCCAAAAGCCCGCCCGAGCCGATGGCGATCTTGGCCTGCGCGAGGTTGTAGCCCTCGTCGGTCAGCGCCGTGCCGTCTTGGTCCAAAAACACGAGCAAGCGGTTGCGCTGGTATTGCTTGAGCAGCTTGTACTCGCCCGTTTGCCCCATGATCAACTCGTCTACGGCGAACACGCACGCCACCGCCACGACGCTCGCCGCCAGCGTGACGAGCAGATACTTGCGCTTCGCCCCGCCCATGGCGAGCACCGTCGCCGAGATGAACAAATACACCAGCCCCGTGCCCAGGTCGGGCTGCGTCATGATGCACACGAACGGTATGGCCAAAAGCCCCAGCACCTTGACGTACTCGCGCACGTCGTCGAGCGTGCCGCCGTAGCGCGACACGAGGCTCGCCGCGAACAGCACCACCGTGATCTTGGCGAACTCGCCGGGCTGCACCTGCATGCCGATGTTGATCCACGAGGTGGCGCCCATGACCGTGCGCCCGATGATCGGAAGATGCGGCGACAGAATCAAAACTACGTTCACGACGAGGAAAAACGTGGTCATGTTCGCCAGGCGCCGGTAGTCGAAGCGCCACACGAGCGCCATGAGGACGCACCCCACCGCCACGCCCGCCAGCTGGCGCGTGAACCCGTAGTCCTCGTCGGTTTGAACCGCCGACCAGCAGATCACGAGCCCGAACGCCACGAGCACCGCCACCACCGTCACGAACGGGAAGTTCACCCAGCGGCGCACGCCGGTCGTCGGGCGCGCGGCGGGCTGGCGCGCAGCGTCGGGCGCGCGCAGCGAGTCGATTTGGGGAAGTCCTGCCATCGCACACACCCCTTCCCTAGTCCGTGCGTCCCGTTGAGCCTGTGTACTGCACCGCAACCGAGTGGCCCGTCGAGCCGGCAACGCGTCCGACCTCGCCCTCCTCGCCCGCCTCGGAGCGCATGAGCTGCCCGAGCACCGCGGCGGCAATAGGTCCTGCGGCGTCCGAGCCGCCGCCGCCCTGCTCGACGATGCACGTCA
>JAUNGO010000021.1:23806-34448 GCA_030524475.1 Eggerthellaceae bacterium
CCGCGAACCACGCGTCATCGGGGCGGTCGGTGTGCTCCGCCGTGCCCGACTTGCCCGCCGCCTCGAGCCCCTCAGCCGAAAACAGCCGCGCCGAGCCGGAGTTGTCGGTAATCACCGCGCGCAAGGCGTCGCGCACGTAGGCCAGGTGCTCCTCGTTCACGTCGGGCTCCGCCACCACCTCGGACGCGGCGCTCACCACCGGCGTGGCGTCGGCGTTGCGCACCTCCTTCAAGAGGTGGGGCTTCACGATCTTGCCCGTTGCAATGCCCCCGTAGGCGCATGCAAGCTGCATGGGCGTGATGAGCACGTCGCCCTGGCCGATGATCATGTTCGAGTAGTCGCCGCCGCGCCACGTGGCCTCGGAAGGCACGTTGCGCCACTGCTCGGCTTTCCACTCGGGCGTGGGAATGCGCCCGACCGACTCGTTGGCGACGTCGATGCCGGTGGCCTTGCCGAAGTTGTACTTCGCGAGGTAGTCCTGCAGCGCCGTTTCCGAAAGCTCGCCCGTGCCGTTGGGGCCGTGGTCGTAAAACGCCTTCGCTATCTCGTAGAACACCACGTCGCACGAGTTCACGATGCCGCCGTGCAGATCAAGCGTGCCATGCCCGCTCAAAAGCCAGCACTTCTGGACGTCGCCCGACCCGAAGCCGTCCCACGACCCCGTGCACACCCACGTGCTGCTGTCGGTGGCGAAGCCGTAGTTCAGACCCGCCATCGCGGTAAACGCCTTGTAGGTCGACGCCGCCGCGTACTGGCCGTTCACGGCGCGGTTCGTGAGCGGCGCGTGCGACTCGTCGGTGTTGTAGAGGTCCCACACGTCCTGCGAGATGCCGTCCGTGAAGTTCGACGGGTCGAACGTGGGGTAGCTCGCCATCACGAGCACCGACCCGTCGCGCACGTCCATCGCAACCACCGAGCCCGCCACGCCGTTGCCCGTGCCGATGTCGCCCTGAGGCGCGATGGTCTCCGCCAGCTTCGCGTCGGCGACGTACTGCGCCGCCGCGTCGATGGTGAGGTAGAGGTCCGACCCCTTCGACGGCTGCGTCTCGCTCACCACCTCCTCGACGTTGCCCTCGGCGTCGACCATGACCTTACGCTGGCCGTGGTCGCCCGCAAGCACGTTGTCGTAGTACGACTCGACGCCCGACAGCCCCACCGTGTCGGTGGCCTCGATCGTGCGCCCCGAAATGTTCGACGCCAGCAGGTCCTCGGTGGGCGAGCCCGTGTAGCCGAGCACATGCGCGCACAGCGCGCCGTAGGGGTACTCGCGCACGGTGCGCGACTCCACGCTCACGCCGGGAAAGGCGTCGGCGTGCTCGGAGATGAACGCCACGTCGCGAAAACGCACGTCGGAGGCCACCACGCGCTGGCTTTGCGCGCCCGCCGTGGTGTCGTTGATGCGGTTGCGCACCACGTTCACCGGCACGCCGAGCACCGCCGAGAGGCGGCGCACCACGTCGTTGTCGTCGACGACGTCGGGGTCGGCGAGCACCGTTTGGCTCGCGCGGTTGGTCACCAGCGCCCGCCCCGCGGTGTCGTAGATGCACCCGCGCGGCGCCGGCGTCGACACGGTGGTGAACAGGTTACTCTCGGCGTCGCGCGCGTATTCGCTGCCCGACATCACCTGCATGCCCCAAAGCCGCGCGGCGATCACGCCGAAGATGGTGACCGAAAGAGCGCTGATGCCGGCGAACCGCCCGCTCAACCCGTCGGCAGGCTTTTTGGTGGACGCCGTCGCGTCGGGCGCCACGTGCACGTCGCCCGCGAGCGCGCTTTTCGCCGCCGACGTCTTCTCGAACGGCGACGTTCCCACCCCCACGGTGCTCAGCTGCTCGACCTTCTTCCCCGAGCCCGCCTTCGGAGTGGCGTTGCGCGCGCGCACGACGAGCACAACCGCGACCACGGCAACCACGAGCACGGCGGCAACGACGGCCGCGAGCACCGCTGTGAGCATATGCGCACCTCCTCGCTTCGGGTCGGACGGCTAGAGTATCTGGGGGGTGCCGGGCTGCTGCGCCGCGCGCCGCGCCACGAACCGCACCACGAGCGGGTACATGACCAGCCCCGCCACCATGTCGTAAAGCGCGCAGGGCAGCGCGCGGTACACAAACGCCTCGAGCGGGTTGAGCCCCGCGCCGCTCAAAAGGAGCAGCACGGCGTAGAGCAGCTCAACCAAAAGCGTCGAGCCGAGCAGCATCGCCAGCGGCATGAACAGCGTACCGTTGTCGACGAGCGCCGAGGCGCGCGAGAGCAAAAACGTTGCCAGAACGAGAAGAAGCGCGCACGCCCCCACCGGCCCCCCGCCGACGAGGTCGAAAATCATCCCGAGCACAAACGGCATCACCAAACCGCAGCTTTGGGCGCGCGTGATGGCAACCACCAGCGCATACGCCAAAAGGAAGTTCGGCACGGCGGCGAAAAGCGCAATGTTCGGCGCGAGCACGACCTGCAACACGACCGCGACGACTGCGCCTATCGCGGTGGCGGTACGTTCCCCGTTGCCCACGCTACTCGCCCCCTTCGCTGCTCGCGCTGCTGCTGTTGCTGTTGCTGTTTGCACTACCGCTCGACGAGGCCGAAGAGCCCTCCGACGCGGCGCTTTTCACCACGATGACCTCCTCGAAGGTAGTCGCCTGCTCGTTAGGCGACACGATCACGCGCCGCGTGCCGTCGTTGGCGTTGCCGTCGACGCGCACGATGGTGCCGATGAGCAGGCCTTTCGTGTAGCTTCCGCCCAGGCCGCTCGTGAGCACCACGTCGCCCACGTTAAGCGTCACGTCGGCGGCGACGTTCTCCAGGTAGAGCAAGCCCGAAAGCGACCCGCGCACAACGCCTTCCGCGCGACTCGACTGCACGACCGCGGCCGCGCCCGACTGCGGGTCGGTGAGCAGCCGTACCTCGGAGCTTCCCGCCGACGCCGACACCACTTGCCCGATCACGCCCGTCGGACCCATCACGGTGAGGCCCACCTCCACGCCGTCGGAGGTGCCCACGTCGATGGTCACGCGCTGGTTCCACGCGTCGGTGCTGCGCCCGATGACGCGCCCCGACACGCCGTCGATGTTGTACGTGTCCTTGAGGTCGAGCAGCCCCTGCAGACGCTCAACCTCCAGGCGGTACTCCTCCGCCTGGGTAAGCAGCTGGGTGAGCTCGGCGTTGCGCTCGCGCAGGGCGGAAAGCGTCTCCTCCGACGCCGTGGCGTCTTGCGCCGCAGCGCCCGCGCCCTCGGCGGCGGCGCCCACAGCCGAGCCCGCGCTTTTCACCGGCGCTGCGGCGCCGGCAAACACGCTTTGCACGGTGTGGAGCGGCCCTGTCTCCCCCTCACGCGCGTACAGCGTCATGCACGCGATCGAGACGACCACGAGCACAGCAAGGAGCACCCGCTGCACGGGTGCCGATCTTCTGTCTTGAAAGTTCAAAGCCATGCGAGCTTGCTTGAGCCTTACTTCGAGCGCATGAGGGTCTGGCGAAGCGCCGTGGGCGTCTCGAGCACCTTCAAGCACCCCGACACCACGTTGGTCAGCGCCGTTTCCGACACCCACACGGGAATCTCCAGCTTGTCGGTGAGGTAGCGGTCAAGGCCCGACAAAAGCCCGCCGCCGCCCGTGAGCAGGATGCCGTTTTGGATGATGTCGGACGCCAGGTCGGGGTTTGTGGTCTTGAACGTGTCCTTGATGTGCACGACCATCTCCTCGATGGGCGCCTGCAAGGCCGCGCGCACGTCTTCCGACTGAATGGTGACTTCCTTGGGCTGCTCGGTGTAGACGTCTTGACCGGAGATGATCATGTCGCGCTCGCGCCCGTCCTCAAACGGCAAAATGGAGCCGATCTTGATCTTGATGACCTCCGCCGTGCGCTCGCCGATCTTGATGCCGAGCAGGTCGCGCAGGTGCATGGCGATGGCCTCGTCGAGCCGGTTGCCCGCCAAGCGCAAAGAGGATGACGTCACGATGCCGCCGAGCGATATGACGGCCACCTCCGTGGTGCCGCCGCCGATGTCGACCACCATCGAGCCCGTCGGCTCGGTCACGGGCAGATCGGCGCCCATGGCCGCGGCCATCGGCTCCTCGATGAGGTACGCCTGGCGCGCGCCGGCCTGGATGGCCGCCTCGAACACCGCGCGTTTCTCCACCGAGGTGGCGCCGCACGGGATGCAGATGACGATGCGGGGCTTGGGCTGCCAGGGGTACTTGCGCTCGGACGCCTTGTTGATGAAGGCGGAAAGCATGGCCTCGGTCACGTCGTAGTCGGCGATCACGCCGTCTTTGAGCGGGTGCTCGGCCGAAAACGCGTCGGGCGTGTGGTTGATCATGTTCTTGGCCTCATGTCCCACGGCGAGCACCCGATGCGTGCTCTTCTCGATGGCGACGACCGAAGGCTCGTTGATGACGATGCCCTCGCCCGTGATGGCCACAAGCGTGTTCGCCGTGCCGAGGTCGATGGCCATGTCGGCCGACATTTGACCCGTGAGGCTTGATAAAATGTCTGAGAATGACATGCAGGTTTACCCATCAGTTTGTATGCGTGCAGATAGACTTGAAAAGTCTATCACACACAGCACAAGGCACGTGAAAATCCACAGGGGGAACAATCAAGGGGTGAAGAAAACGGCGAGCTTTCCCGATCGCCTACTCTTTCCCCTTCGCCGTTGCCGCGGCTTCAGAGAACTCGGAGACGTCGACCGAGATCGAGTGCTTGATCGGCTTCCACGTGGCCTTCTTCACCAGCGCGACAAGCGCAATGGGGATGTAGGTAAGCTGAAACAGCGGGAACGTGAACATATTGCGGATCTTTTTCGCCGTCGACATGCGGATGGAGTCCCACTCGACGAACGTGGTCAAAACGCCGAACACGAACATGAACACGATGTAGTTGAACAGGCAGAAGAAGATCGACGACAGCGCGCTTGCGATGGCCACGCCCGTCGTCATCGTGCCCGTCAGCGCCAAAATCACGATCGCCGCGTTGAAGATCACCGAGATAACCGTGAGCAGCATGCCGGGCGCAATGGTCACCAGCATGTCGTAGCACGCGAAGCGGTAGCCTTTGGGGTTGGTAACCGCGCCCCGCACAAGCCCCTTCGCATAGTGGAAAAACACCTGGTAGAAGCCCTTCGCCCAGCGAAAACGCTGATTCCACGAGTCGCGGAAGGTGATGGGCTGCTCGTCGTAGAGCACCGCCATGGGGCAATACGAGATGCGCACGCCGTCGATCACCGACGAGGCCGAGAACTCGATGTCCTCGGTAAGCAGGTGCCATTTCCAGCCGCCCGCCCGCTTCAGGATGTCGGCGGCGATGAAAAAGCCCGTGCCCGACACCGCGCACGAGGTGTTGAGCGTGAGGCGCGCCTGGTTCAGAAACTTCGCCTCGCGCAAAAACCACAGCCCGTATCCGCCCGAGATCCAGTTCGAGCCGAAGTTCTTCGAGTTGCGGTAGCTGGTCGACGCCTGCGCTCCGTTGTCGAAGGTGGCGTTCATCTCGCGGAAGTAGTTCGCGTCGAGCACGTTGTCGGCGTCGAACACGAAATACGCCTCGTGCCCCGCGTCGGGAAAGTCGCGCCAGATGCTCTTCAGGCCGAAGTCGAGCGCATAGCCCTTCCCCACTTCCTCCTGGTTGAAGCGCTCGAACACGTGCGCGCCCGCCGCGCGGGCCTTCGCCGCCGTGTCGTCGGTGCAGTTGTCGGCGATCACGAACACGTCGATGAGCTCGGTCGGGTAGTTTTGCGCCTTGATCGAGTCGATGAGGTTGGTGATCACCGCGCTTTCGTTGCGCGCCGCGATGAGCACGGCGAACTTGTGGTTGGACGCGGCGACGCACACGGGGTGGCGTCGCGTGAGCACGACGAACACGTAGAAGAGCTGGTAGGTATAGCAAAGGGTGAACGTGATGAACACGCACCCGTTGAAAATGTCGACGAACGACAGCGCCGCCATCGCCTCCGCCAGCCAGTCGAACACCTGCTTGCTCCTTCGAAAGAACGGCCGCACCGAGCCGCGAACTTTTAAACAAACTTTTGAAAGTATAGCGACCTTGCGCGTTTTAGCGCCCCATAAGCGGGCGAATGTGACGCTTTTGTACGCTTTCGGCAGCGTTTGGGCGACTTTTCAGCCGCCGTCTGCACGTTCCCTCCATAAAAGGAGAGGTGTCCGTCAGCCCTCTCGCTGACGCAAACCGACGCGCTTCGCGGGGTCGGGCAAGATGCTGCGCGCCGTCGTAGAGGTGAGGATGCCCACGCCGCGCGCGAACGTCCTCAGAAGGAAGGCGCGCAAGTCGGCGTCGAGCGCGCCGCCGCGACGCGCCATGAGCGCGATGTTTTTCGGCAGGTTCTCTTGAAACTCCGACCACGTGGACGCCTCCGTGCTCATGAACAGTTCGTACACCGTGTCGATGAACAGCTCGCGGCGCTCGGTGTCGACGCTGTGGAGCCACTCGTTGAGCGACTGGTCGAAGGCCGTCGAGCCGCGCGTGAGCTCGCGCGCGTAGACGAACGCGCCGTCCTCGACCCGCCACGTGAAGGGCGCGTGCGATAAAAACGGCAGCGCGTCCGACTCCACGATTCGGTAGTTTTGCCGCCGCTCGAGCATGAGCCCGAACACCGACGAGGACGGCACGGTTTTGTGCAGCATCGCTTGGTACGACGCATCCCCCACGCGCGGCGAGGGGTCGCTGAAAAACGAGGGGCCGTCGTGGTCGTACACCGCGAGCAAACGTTCATAGGTCGCCTTCTCGCAGGTGAGGGCCGCGTACTGCGCGAGGTTGCCGCCCTTCGAGTGGCCGCCCGCCGCAAGCGCGCACGAGCAGGTCGACGCCACGCCCGAAAGGTAGCGCAGCGCGGCGGCCTGCGAGGGAATCACGTCTTTGAACGTGAGGTTGAAGTCTTCCTTCCAGCCCGCAAGCGTGCCGTCGGTGCCACGAAAGGCCACGTAGAGCAGATCGTCGCCGCCCGCTTCGGAGCGCTCATCCGCGCAAGGCGCCGCAGAAGTCGTCGCAGAAACCGATTTCTCGCCCACGCTCGCAAAGCGCGCAAACCCCGTCGCGCCCTGCGGAAGCACAAACGCCGCAGCCGAGAACTGCTTCTCGATGGCGGGCGCGTTGTCGTTGACGAAAAACGTCACGCGCACGTCGCGCAAACGCCGGCTCGCGCGCACGGCCTGCACGAAGCGCTCCGTCAGCGGGCTGTCCTCAAGCCAGCTTGAGGCGGTCAGAGGCCCTATCGGCGTCAACGACACCACGTCGTGCAGAAGAACCCGCGCGCCCGACTGGCGCTCGACCACGCCCGCCGCGTCGAAGTTGAAGTACACCAGCGTCGAGAGCACAAGCGAGTCGACCGGCGAGAAGGCTAGCTCGGCGAATGTGCGCTGCTCGCGCTCAAGATAGTCGACGATGGTTTCCATGCGTTCCATTGTAGTGGGCGCGCGGGCAGCCGCGGCGAACTCGTCAACTTTCCACAAGAAGCGAAAGCGGGGCGGGGCGACCGCCCCGTGCGCGCACCCTACACGTTGTTGTCGAGGTCAAGCTGCATGAGGTACACGTTGTCGCGCATCCTCTTGGCCGAGGCGCGGCTCAAGCGCTCTTCCTCGTACATGATCTGAATCTGCTCGAGCTCGACCTGCAAGGCGAATCGGCGAACGTCTTCCGTGCGGTCGGCCGTGCGGATGACGGTCGACACGCTCGGTGCCGCGGAAAGCAGGCGCGCCTTGCTCGCCTGGTACTCGATCAAAAGGGTGCTCGCGTCCTCGGTGGGCACCTCGGTCGACGACACCTTCTCCTCAAGCCGCTCGATGACGCAGGTGGCCGTGTCGATTTGAAGCTTGCGCTGCTCCTCGGCGCGTGCGCTCACGTCGGAGTCGGTCGGCAGCTCGCTCAAAACCGTGTGCAGACCGCGGCGCAGCACGGCGCGCACGCGCATCCACAGCGTCTTCGGCGAGAAGCGCCCCGAATGGTGCTCCAAGTGCTGCTCAACCTGCTCCAGGCGCGCGAGGTACTGATACCCCACCATCGCGCTCACGCCGCCGCTCTCGATGAGCTCGAGCGTGCGCGAGCGCTCGCAGTGCAGCATCTCGATGCGCAGCTCGACGTTCGGCTCGTCCTCGATGTCGTTCACGTCCTTGATGCGCTCGATGCGGTCGTTGTACGACTTGATGACCGCCCGCGTCTCGCGGCGGTTCTGCGGCGTTATGCGCGCGGTCAGCTCCTCGATCACCGTGCGCATGATCTCCAGGTTGCACTCGACCTCGCGGTTTCTCGTATCGATTTCCGCCTGCTTCGCGTCGCGCTTCGGCGCAAGCATCGGCACCACGAACGTCGCCAGAAGCAGCGTGCACACGATAACGCCGCACGCCAAGAAGATGATGAGGTCGCGCTGCGGGAAGCGCACGCCGGGCGACATATACACCGGTATGGTGAACAAGATCGAGAGCGTGATCGTGCCCTTCGCCCCGCACAGCGTGGTGATGAACGCCGTTTTGGCGTCGGCGGGCGTAAACGCGCGCTTCTTCGTCCTCTTCACGAAGAAAAGCTCCATCACCAAGCACCACACGAACCTCACGCCGAGCAGCACGGCGGTGATCCCGAGCACGTACAGGACGAGCGCGCCGTTGCCGATGGACACGTCGTCCCAGGTGTGGCGCATGGCGTTGGGAAGCTGCGTGCCCAAGAGCACGAACACGATGCCGTTCAGCGCGAACGACAGCACGCGCCACACGCTCGAGGAAACGATGTTCATGCGCGCGATGGCCGGCCCGATCATGCGCGGCGCGATCACGTTCACAAGCCCCGCCACCACAACGGCGATGATGCCGCTCACGTGGCACGCGTCGGATATGAGGTAGACCAAAAACGGCGTGAGCACCTCGAAGAGCACGTGGAAGGTGGTGTTTTCCACGCCGAGGTCGCGCACCTTGCGCACCGCCAAGTTGCCGAGAAACC
Organism: Eggerthellaceae bacterium; assembly: GCA_030524475.1. Classification (GTDB taxonomy): domain Bacteria; phylum Actinomycetota; class Coriobacteriia; order Coriobacteriales; family Eggerthellaceae; genus CAAEEV01. The sequence goes on from JAUNGO010000021.1 coordinate 32,735, forward strand.
CAAGCCCCGCGCCGAACGCCAAGCCGCCGAAGAACTCGAGAAGGAAGTCTGCCGTGGCGTCGACCAGCGAAAACGTGCCCGTAAGGGCGGCGGCAAGCGCGAACTGGAACGACACGATGCCCGATGCGTCGTTTAAGAGCAGCTCGCCTTTGAGGATGCTCTTTTGGCGCTCGGGTATGTCGACCTGCTTCGAAAGCGACGAGACGGCCACCGCGTCGGTAGGCCCGAGCGCCGCGCCGAGCGCGAACGCGGCGGCAAGCCCGATGGAGGGGATGATGGCGTGCACGGCGAACCCGATGGCGAGCACCGTCACCACCACAAGCCCGATGGCAAGCGACAGCACCGGCTTCTTGTCGCGCCACAAAAGCGCCTTGTCGGCGTTTTTCGCCTCGTCGTAGAGCAGCGGCGCGATAAAGAGCACGAGAAACAGGTCAGGGTCGAGGTCGATATCGATGCTCGTCGAGGCGAACAGCGCGATGACGATGCCGAGCCCGATTTGGATGAGCGGCAAAGAGACCTTCGGAACGATCTGGTCGATAACGGACGACACGAGGACGGCGGCGATCAGCAGCAGCCCGAGCGTGAGCATTTCCACGCTGGGACCTCCTTCATTTGTTGTGGCAAAGCGGCATGTTTACCCCGATTATACGGAAAACGCCCGCAAGCCCCGCGCCGTCCGCGCAAAAGCGCGGGAATCAACAAAAACGCCTTCGACGCCGACGCGCGGGCGATCGCCAGACTCGTCTTGCGCTGCCGCGCGGGACGCATGAGGCGCGCGGGACGTTAAGCGCGCGGGGCAAGTGCGGCGAGCCCGCCGCAAACGCGCCCCGCGCAAGCGCCCCCGCACGGGTGCGCTGCCCTTACTCGGCCAGCTTCACCACGACGTCTTTGCCCACCTTCTCGACGGAGAAGTCGTCGATGCTGTTCACGTACTGGCGCAGCTGGGCAAAGCCGAGGTCGCGCACCTTGAAGTCCTTGAACTGGGAGCGCACCGCGTTGCCGATTTGGGAGAGGTTGATGCCGCCCGCGCCCGCGCCGCGCACCATCTGGCGAATGAGCTCTTGCGGGGTTTGCGCGGCGTCGGGCGCGCCAGTCGGCGCGGGCGCCGCCTCGGGTGCGGCGTCGGCGGCAGGCTCCGGCGCAGGCTTGGCCTTGGGTTTGCGTCCTCGACGCTTCGCAGGCTTGGGCGCGGGCGCGGCGTCGGGCGCAGCCTCAGCCTCGGGTGCGGGCACATCGTCGGCTTCGGACGCTGGCGCAGACCCGGGATTGGCGGCCGCCTGCGCAGACGCTTCCTTCGCGGGCGTCGCCTCGGCTTCCGGCACAAGCTCAGGCGCAGCCTCAGGCGCCTTGCGACCCCTTCGACGGCGCGAGGGCTTCTTGGCGGGTTCCTCCGACGCCGCCTCCGCAGACGCCTCCTCCGCGGGAGCGGGCGCCGCCTCGACTTCCAGCGCCGAAGGCTGCGCCGCGGCTGCAGGCTCCTCCTGCGCGGCGAGCTGTGCCGCGGCCGAAGGCTCGTCCTGCGGCTTCGTCGACACGCGGTGGCTGCGGCGCGTGCGCTTAGGCTTCTCGACAACGGGCTGCTCGGCGTGCTTGCCGTCTTCTTGGGGCTGCTCGGTTCCCTCCTCGGGTGCGTCCTCGGCCTTATCGGTCGGCTTCTCCCCCGCCGCGTCCGCATGTCCGCTCTTCTCGGCGCGCTCGCGCTTCGGCTTCTCCG
>JAUNGO010000084.1 GCA_030524475.1 Eggerthellaceae bacterium
TGACGCGCAAGGAGATACTTTACCCCCGCCGCCGCTTCGTGTCAACAACTTTTTTTCGGTTTCTCAAAAAAGTTGTTGGAAACGTTGGCTGGTCACGTTTCTCGTTTCCCTTAATACGTAAACGACCTCGGAAAACGAATGCGCTCTCCTCAAGCGCGAGTTTGTATATTAACTTCACCAAACAGATGAAGCAAGGGCAAATTGTTGCGGTCACGGGTTCTCCACAAAGCCCTGCAACGTAAAAAGCCCCGCGCGAAACGGGCGCGGGGCTTGAAGGTTTTTCTTCTTCTACTATATATAGTAGAGAGGACTTACACGAGCTTCACGAACTTGCGCTTGCCTACCTGAATGGTAGCCCCCTCCAGAAGCGCTGGGTCGACGTTGTAGGATTTCGGCGCCAACGCCTTGCCGTTGACTTTCACGCCGCCGCCGTCGATGAGGCGTCGCGCTTCGCCGGCGCTTGCCGCCATGCCCGCTTCCGCCAACAGCTTCGCCACGTACACCTTCCCCTCGTCGTTAGGCGTGAGGTCGCAGGCGAACTCCGGAATGTCGTCGGGCACGGCGTGCTGCTTGAACACGAGGTCGAACTGAGCCTCGGCCTCCTTTGCCGCGTCCTCGTCGTAGTAGGCGGCCACGATGTTGCGAGCCAGCGCGCGCTTCACCTTGTTGGGATGCAGCTTATCCGCCGCCAGCCCCGCCTCGATCTCGTCGATCTCCTCGACGGGCGCGGTCGACGCCAGGCGGTAATACTTCACCATGAGCTCGTCGGGGATCGACATGACCTTGCCGAACATATCGGCCGGCTCGTCGGTGAGCCCGATGTAGTTGCCGTAGCTCTTCGACATCTTCTTCACGCCGTCGGTGCCCTCAAGCAGCGGCAGCGTCAGGCACACCTGCGGCTCCATGCCCATCTTCTCCATGAGCTCGCGCCCGGCGAGCAGGTTAAACAGCTGGTCGGTGCCGCCGAGCTCCACGTCGGCTTTGATGACCACCGAGTCGTACGCCTGCATGACGGGATAGAGGAACTCGTGCAAGCTGATGGATTGGTTGTTGGTGTAGCGGTTGTGGAAGTCGTCGCGCTCCAGGATGCGCGCCACGGTGAAGTGAGCCGTGAGCTTGAGCAGGCCCTCCATATCGAGCGCCAGCAGCCACTCGGAGTTGTAGCGCAGCGTGGTTTTCTCGGGATCGAGCACCTTAAACGCCTGGTCGACGTAGGTTTGCGCGTTCTCCTTGATTTGCGCGGCGGTCAGCTGCGGGCGCGTGGAGTTGCGGCCCGACGGGTCGCCGATAAGCGCCGTGCCGTCGCCGATGATGAGCGTAACCTGATGCCCCAGGTCTTGGAACTGGCGCAGCTTGCGCAGCGGAACCGCGTGGCCCAGGTGAATGTCGGGGGCGGTGGGGTCGACGCCGAGCTTGATGTTCAAAGGCGTGCCGCGCTTGAGCTTTTCCAGCAGCGCCGACTCGGGCACGATTTGCGCCGCGCCCGACTTAATGATGTGAAGTTGTTCCTCAGGTGAGAGCATGTGGTTATCCTTCTCGATAAACGTACCCGTGTATCATACCAAACCCGCCACGCAGTAGGCGGAAACGGGTGCAGAGAAACGCAAGAGGCGCGAACGGGCGAACACGGGGACGCGCTTGATCATTTGTCATTCGACCACCGGCCGAATGTATACGTCAGCGAGGGCTTCTGAGGCGTTTCGAATAGCCCCACCTTCACGCCAAGTTGGCTTTTGCCAACGCCGAGCGCGAAACAAGGGGCTAGGCAAAATGCATCAGAAGCCCGCAGCGTCGACAAGTCCGTTCGCCCCGTTAGGGCGAACGGAACTACAAAACGCCTCGGAACAGATGGCCGGTGGTGGTGTCGGGGAGCTTGGCGAGGGTGTTGCCGTCGTGCTGCGCCACGCGCAAGCCTCGCACGGCGCGGCTCACGGCGTTGTACGTCTCTTCACCGTTCATCAACGTGGTGTCGACCATGAACGACGACACGCCGGCCGCAAGCAGGTCGGGCAGCGACGGCACGACGTCGAGCGGCACGCTGTTGTACAGGTGGCTGCGCCCAAACAAGTCGGTGACCACGGCGAACTCGAAGCCCTTGCGATCCTTCAGGAAATGGGGGCTTTTACGGCGAGCGCACGCAGAGCAGCGCTGGTCGCAGGGTCCTTGACTCATGAGCAGGCAGTGCTCGGTGGTCATAAGCTCCTGATACCCCGCGATCGTCACGCCCAGCTCGATCGGCGAAGCTGCGGCCACGTCCTCGATCTGGCGCAGCGTCAGCTCAGGGGACAGCCACGCGCGCGTGACGCCGTAGTCGTGCAGCACGTGCAGCGCCAAGGGGTTCGTCACCGGGAGATGCGGCCCCACCTCGGGCAGCGCGCCAACCGACGCCGCGCGGTGCAGGGCGCCGAGGCTCTCGACCAGCACGGGTTTGCCGCGCTCGACCTCGCTCCATACGTCGTAGCCGACAACTGCCTCGCGCGAAGAGCCGCACGCGTCGTGGTCGACCACGGGCAGCGCTATCACACGCTGTTGCGGCCAGTTCAAATGCCCCGACGGCCCCGTCAGCTGCCCCGCGACCGTCGCCTCGCCGCGACGATAGTTGAGCGCCGGGACGTAAATGACGTCGGCGCCCGCGCGCTCGGCCGCGTGCGCGCATGAAGGATTAGTGGCCCACGCCGCCACCAACGACGCCTTGGCGGGTTCGCCGAAGACGGCTTCGCGGTCTTTCACGCGCGGAAGCGGGCGCTTTTGCGTGCCTTCGAGCAGCGCGTCAGTCAAGCTTTCGAGCGCGGCGGCGCGGCAATGGTGGATGGCGGAAAAGCCGATGCCCACGCCCTCGTCAAGCTCAATGCTCAGGTCGACGAGCTCAAACGGCGTCGAGCCCAGGCGATCGACGTGCGCACGCACGTCTTCGGCGGAAACGGCCTTCGTGCGCGCCGCCTCGACGACGGGGCCTTCGGCGTATCCCGCGAAGGGAGCGCCCGCCTCGCTCGCGCGGCGGGCAAGGCGGGCGGCCACCGTGCGCGCCACGCCCTCGAGACGCTCGCCTTTCGCGCCGTCGGGCGCAGCGGGCGAAAACTCCATCGCAAGCGGGCGTCCCATCGCAAGCGTCACGCGCCCGACGACGGGAACGCGCGGCGCAAGCGCGTCGTCGCGCAACGCCGCCTCGGCGCTGCGCACGCGAAACACGCGGTCGGTCGGCCGCACGGTGCGCGCCTTGCCCTCAAGCGGGATGGCCGACATGCCGTCGATTTCCATCGGCTCTGAGTCCAGCGTGACCGCCACGTGGCCTTTTTTCGTCCAAAACTCCACCACGTCGCCCGCGTGCAGCTTCACGCTCGGCGACATGAGCGCACGGCCCGCCGACACGTCTTCCACGCGCCCGACGAACTGGCCGCGGTTGTTGGGCCGCTGATAGCTCATGATGTCGTTGCCGCGCTTGCCCTCGAGGTACGCCGTCGTGAAGCCGCGCGAGAACGACGCCGCCAGCGCGTCGCGCTCGTCGGAAGTCGCGCACACGTCTTCCGCGCCTTCCACGCCTTCTGCACTTTCCGCGCCTTCCGCGCTCCCCTCACCTTCCGCAGCGAGCACGCGGTCGAGCACCGCGCGGTAGACGGCGGTGACCGCGCCCACGTACTCGGGCGACTTCATGCGGCCCTCGATCTTGAACGACGACACGCCTGCGCGCACCAGCGCGGGCAGCAGGTCAACGGCGCACAGGTCTTGCGGCGAAAGCAGGTGCTCGCCCGGCGCCGGCAGCGCCTTGCGCTGGGCGACGTTGTGCAACTCGTAGGGCAAACGGCACGCCTGCGCGCACATGCCGCGGTTGGCCGAGCGCCCGCCGATCATCGACGACATGAAACATTGCCCCGAGTAGCACACGCACAGCGCCCCGTGCGCGAACGTCTCGACTTCAAGCCCCAACGCCGACGCCTCGCGGGCCAGCGCCTCGATCTCGGGGACGGAAAGCTCGCGCGCCAGCGTCACGCGCGCCGCGCCCAGCTGCGCCGCCGCGCGGATGCCCGCCGCGTTGTGCGTGTTCATCTGGGTAGACACGTGCAGACGCGCCTCGGGCAGCGTGCGAACGAGCTCGGAAGCGATGCCGATGTCCTGCACGATGAAGGCGTCGGCGCCCGCGCGGTACGCCTGGCGCGCGCACTCGAGCGCGTCGGCAACTTCACGCGGCAGTACCACAGTGTTCAGCGCGACGTACACCTTCGCACCGCGCACGTGCGCGTATGCGCACGCCTCCTCAAGTGTTTCCATCGTAAAGTTGTCGGCCCCGCGGCGTGCATTGAACGCCTCGAGGCCGAGATACACTGCGTCGGCGCCCGCGCCGATGGCCGCATGAAGCGCGGCGAGGTTTCCCGCGGGAGCCAAAAGCTCGACGTTGTTCATTTACAGTTCAGTGGCCTTCTGATCGGTTTCTTCCAGGATTGCCGTGCCCTCGTTGTAGAGCTCTTGGATGCTCGCGAGGCGGTCGCGGTAGGTCGAGTAGTCGAAGGGATGCTCGTCGGTGGCGCTGTCGATCTCGGTATAGAGGTCGATGTAGGCGTTGAGCGCGTCCTTCAGCTTCGTGCAGCCGTCGACGTAGCCCGCCTGCACGTCTTTCAGCGCCTCGGGCGCCTCGATGGCGGCCAGCGCGTCGAGCGCCTTGAAGGCGTTGTCAGCCTGCGTGCGCATGGTGACGGCGTCGTCGCGCGACACCGCGTCCTCGAAGCCTTCAAGCTTGTTCGCGAGGTCTTCCATCGTCTGGTTCACCGTCGACATATACTGGCGGCTTTCCGTTTGCTCATCGGTAGCTGCGCTCGTTTGCTGGGCGCAGCCCGCGAGCGCCAACGTCGCTGCCGCCAACACGCTGACAAGCGCCAACGCTACCCTGCGCGAAAACTTGCTGTGCTTCATGTTCCTCCCATCGAGAACGCGTCAGGCGAAAACGCCGCCGAACCGCGCCCGTTCGCTGTTTTACCGCCCATGATAACAGCGACGCGCCTTGTTGCGCGCCGCCGTCACCATTTCGCCAACAAAGTCGGCGGATGTTCGCGTTGCTACGGCTCGGTGCCGCCGCCAGCACCGCCGGTGCCGCCAGCACCGCCCACGCCGCCGGTTCCTTCGCCGGTGCCGCCTGTGCCGCCGCCCGTAGTGCCGCTCG
>JAUNGO010000085.1 GCA_030524475.1 Eggerthellaceae bacterium
GTGCCCGTGCTCGCATGCGCGCCCAGCAGCGCCGCTTCGCCGCCTTGCGCCACCAGCTGCTCGTCGCGAGCGCGCGCTTCCGCTTCCTCGCGCTCCTTCGCTGCCATGATGTCGCCTTCGCGCTCCAGGTACTCGTCCCACTTGTTGTCGAGCAGCGCCTGGCACGCCTCGCCCTCGACCGTTTCGCGGTCAAGCAGCACGCTCGCCATCAGGTGCATCTGATCGGCGTTCGCGCTCAGCACGTCGTAGGCGCGGTCGTGCGCCTCTTTCATGATGCGCGCCACTTCCTCGTCGATGCGCCGCGCCGTTTCCTCGGAGTAGTCCTGCGTGTTGCCGTAGTCGCGGCCTAAGAACACCTCGTGGTTCGGCTGCCCGAACACCTGCGTGCCCAAGGGGCTCATGCCGTACTGCGTGACGATCGCCCGCGCCATCTTCGACGCGCGCTCGAGGTCGTTGGAGGCGCCCGTGGTGATGTCCTCGCAGAAGATTTCCTCCGCCACGCGGCCACCCATGAACACCGCCAACTCGTCTTTCATCTCGGAAAGCGAGTTCAGCATCTTGTCCTCGTCGGGAATCGACAGCGTGTAGCCCAGCGCCCGCCCGCGCGAGATGATCGAAATCTTGTGCACCGGGTCGGAGTGCTCCAACAGGTGCCCCACCAGCGCGTGCCCGCTCTCGTGGTAGGCGATGGTGCGCTTCGTTTTCTCGTTCATCACGCGGCCCTTGCGCTCGGGACCGGCAATCACGCGCTCCATCGACTCGTTCACTTCGCGCATGGTAATGATCTTCTTGCCCTTGCGCGCCGTGAGCAGGGCACTTTCGTTCATCAGGTTCGCCAAGTCGGCGCCCGTGAAGCCCGGCGTCAGCTTCGCCACCGCGTCGAGGTCCACGTCCGACCCGATCGGCTTGTCCTTGGAGTGCACTTCAAGAATGCGCTTGCGGCCCTTCACATCGGGCGTGTCCACCACGATCTGGCGGTCGAAGCGGCCGGGGCGCAGCAGCGCCGGGTCGAGCACGTCGGCGCGGTTGGTGGCGGCGATCAGCACCACCGACTCGTTCTTCTCGAAGCCGTCCATCTCAACGAGCAGCTGGTTCAGCGTTTGTTCGCGCTCGTCGTGCCCGCCGCCGAGGCCTGTGCCGCGCTGGCGGCCCACCGCGTCGATCTCGTCGATGAAGATGATCGACGGAGCCGCCTCCTTCGCGTCCTTGAACAAATCGCGCACGCGGGAAGCGCCCACACCCACGAACATCTCCACGAAGTCGGAGCCCGAAATGCTGAAGAACGGCACGCCCGCCTCGCCGGCCACGGCCTTCGCCAGCAGCGTCTTGCCCGTGCCCGGAGGGCCCACCAGCAAGCAGCCGCGCGGGATTTTCGCGCCCATCGACTGGTACTTTTGGGGGTTCGCCAGGAAGTCTTTGATCTCCTGCATCTCCTCCACAGCCTCGTCGACGCCCGCCACGTCGGAAAAATGCACGTCGGGGCGCTCCTCAAGCGTTTTCTTCGCCTTGTTCTTGCCGAAGCCGAGCTGTTGGTTCGACGCCTTCTGCATGGAGTTGAAGAAGAACAGCAGAAGCGCGCCGATGATCAGGATGGGAAGCAAGCTGGACAGCACGCTCAACCAGGGGCTCGGCAGCGTGACCTGGTACTCGATGCTGGGGTGATCGGCCAAAAGGTTGCCGAGCGAGTCGGCGCCGACGTAGGTCGACGTGTAGTTGTGCTCGGTGCCGAGCGTCGCGGGCGCGATGTCGGTCGTGCCGATGCCGCCGAGCGTGTCGCCCGTGCGCGCGTCCTTCATCGTGGCCATCTTGGCGTTGAGCGTGTCGAAGGCGCCGTTGAACGCGTCCGCCGCGTTCGAGCCCGCCGTGGCGGCCGGGTAATACGTGCCCGTCACCGTGTAGTCACTGGCCGCGTAGCTCACCTTCGTCACGCGGTCTTGCTCGACCGCCTGCACAAACTCCGAGGTCAGCAGCGTGTCGGTTTGCGTATTTTGCGTGTTGCTCATGGTGAACAGCTGCCCGCCGACGAACATCGCCACCAAGCAGAACAGTATGATCGAGATGATCGTGGTGCGGGAGTTCGGCTGCTGGAACTGCGGTTGCTGGGATTTCTTGTTGTCTGCCATTCAATTCGCCTTACTTTATTGGTAGATCTCGGGCTTGAGCACGCCGATGTAGGGGAGGTTGCGGTAGCGCTCGGCGTAGTCGAGGCCGTAGCCGACGATGAACTCGTCGGGGCACTCGAAGCCCACGTATCGGCACGTGATGTCAGCCTGCGCCTTCGTTTTCTTCCGCAGAAGCGTTGCCACCTCGATGGAGGCGGGGTTGCGCGACGCAAGGTTTTTCATGAGGTAGGTAAGCGTGAGGCCCGAGTCGAGGATGTCCTCGGCGATGATCACGTGGCGCCCCGTGATTTCGGAGCTCAGGTCTTTGAGGATGCGCACCACACCTGAGCTTTTCGCGCCGTTGCCGTACGACGAGACGGCCATGTAGTCCATCTCGAGCGGCAGTTCGATGGCGCGCGCCAAATCGCCCATGAAGATGGCGGCGCCGCGCAGCACCGAAATGAGCACGATGCCTTCGCTTTCCGCCACGTCGGCGTAGTCGCGCGTGATGTCTGCGCCGATCTCCCGCACGCGGCGGTCGAGGTCTTGCGCGGAGAAGAGAATCTGAGAAACGTCGTTATGCACGGTGTACCTTTTTCCAATCGCTCGGGGAGGCGTACGCGCCGGGCACACTCGCTTTGCGCGCCATACGCACGCGCGCGAACGCGAGAAGCCGCGCCCATACGCAGGCGCAGCCGCGAAACGCCGACCTCAAGCCGATTTTAGCCGCCTGTCTTGTTATCGTTTCTCAGTGTACCATTGACTTTTTCTGGGCAGACCACAAGAAGGTAACGGAACATCAAGTGTTCACGAGGGGCAAGGCTGGGGAAGGGGCGGGAGGGGCGAGCGAAGGCGAATGGGGGTGCAGCGAGGCGAACGCGGGGCGAAGGCGGGGGGCGCAGCGCGTGAGACAAGGTGCGTATGAGCCTTCTTCTCCTATCCTTCCCGCACTCGCCACAGCGTTCAAAGCCGATATTTTCGGTTGCTATAAGTCGATATTTTCGGTATTATTAAGCCGATATTTTCGGTTTTTCCTGTTCAAAAGCGAGATTGGAACTGTTGGTGGAAATCGACGGAATGCCCTATATGCCTCGGCTCATCGATTCGATAGTCGACCTTCACCTGAAAGCCTTTGGCGCGGTTGAGATTGCTGGCACCATGTGGTCGGGCAAAACATGGACGGCGCGTGCCCATGGGGAAAGTGAAGTGTCCTTCGACCGCCGCCAAACACGTGAATTGGCGGAAATGGACGTCGATACCGTGTTGGGCGGTCCTCGTCCTTGCGTGATTGATGAGTGGCAAGTGGTTCCCGAGGTGTGGGATGCTGTTCGGGGGAAAGTTGATGAAGCCGCCGGTAAGCGTGGGCTTTACATTCTTACGGGATCGTCGCGCCCCGCTAAAGGAAAAACGCGCCACACAGGATCGGGCCGCATTTCCCGTCTGAAGATGTGGCCCATGTCGCTGTTCGAGTTGGGCGCGTCAAGCGGATCGGTTTCCTTGTCGGGCTTGTTTAACGGGGAATTCGAGAGCCGTCCGGTCGACACAAGCCTCGAGAGACTGGCGTCGCTTGCGTGCCGTGGCGGCTGGCCTGCCGCTTTTGGGCTCGACGATGAGGCGGCTCAAGTCGTTCCAGCGCAGTATCTCGATGCGCTTTTTGCGAAGGAAGACGAGAATGCTCCAGGCTCAGAGCGCGAGTTGCGCACGTTTCTGCGATCCCTTGCGCGCAATATCGGCAGTGCTGCTACGCTGGATACGATCGCCAGGGACATGGGCCTCGTCAATTCTGATGGCAAGGTTTCCGATGCAAGCGGAAGAAAAGTGCGCGCTTTTCTCGACTATTTTCTCGGGCGATACGTTGTGTGCGACCTGGAGGGATGGGACGCGCCCATAAAGTCTCCCCGCAGGTTGCGTACCAAGCCGAAGCACGGGTTTGCCGATCCGTCTTTGCCGGCGGCGCTGCTTGGCGCCGGGTCTCAGACGCTTATGGGGAATCTGCAGCTTTTCGGCCAGCTTTTCGAGGAGCTTTGTTTGCGCGATCTGCGCATATACACGTCGGTTATGAAAGATGCCCATCCTGATTCGCTACACTATTATCGGGATTCCGATGGGCTTGAAGTGGATGCCGTCATCGAGCTGAAGGACGGTCGCTGGGGGGCGATTGAGATCAAGCTGGGGGCAAACAAGGCGGATGCCGCCGCGCACAGCCTCATCAGGTTGCGCGACAAGGTGGCGGCGAATCCTGCGGCGCGCAACCCTGAGCCGAGTTTTCTTCTTGTGCTGGTGGGGAAAACCGACTATCAGTATCGTATGCCCAATGGTGTGATTGTGGCGCCCATAACCGAACTGACGGCGTAGAGGTACGAACGCTGACCGTTACTCCGCGCGCAGGAGGTCGGGGAATTCGCGGACGAGACGCTCGGCGGGCAGGCCGATGATGGTGTCGAGCGCGCCTTCGTAGTGGTCGATCAGCGACGCGCCCTCGCCCTGGATGGCGTAGGCGCCCGCCTTATCGAACGACTCGCCTTTACGCAGGTAGTCGGCTATTTCCTCGTCGGTAAGGTCGCGGAAGGTGACGTGGCTTGTGTCGGCGAACGTGCGCATGCCCAGCGACACCTCGTCGGCCTCCGACACGCCCACCAGCCACAACGACACCGCCGTGACCACCTGATGCGTGCAGCCCGAAAGCTCGCGCAGCATATGCTTGCCGTCCGAGAGGCTGCGCGGCTTGCCGAAGATCTGCGCGTCCTTGACCACCATCGTGTCGGCGCCGATGACCATCGTCATGCCTTGTGCCGGGGCGGCCAGCACTTCCTGCACCACCGCGCCCGCCTTGCGCTCGGCGAGCTTCTTGCACGCCTCGGCCGGGTCGCGCAAGTCATCGGGCTCGAGCGTCTCGTCGACCGGCGTCTCAGGCGTGCGCACGGTGAAGGCGACGCCCGCCTTCTCAAGCAGCTCCCGGCGGCGCGGGCTTGCGCTGGCAAGGATTACCTTGAGCGCAGGTTGCTGGGGCTG
>JAUNGO010000001.1 GCA_030524475.1 Eggerthellaceae bacterium
CGGAGCGGCCTCCCGCCTGCCAGGCGCCGCCGCAGCCGGGCTTGACCGTGAGGCGTATCTTGGCCCGTTCGCCGTACTGCGCGACCTCGCGGGGGAGCCCGGGCCTCGGGCCTATGAGGGACATGTCCCCCTTGAGGACGTTGAGCAGCTGAGGGAGCTCGTCTATGGAGTGTCTCCTTATGAACGCTCCCACGCCGGGGATCACGCGCGGGTCGTCCTTGATCTTGAACAGCGGGCCGTCGGCCTCGTTGGCCGCCGCCAGCTCGCCCAGCATCCCGTCGGCGTTGGGGACCATGGAGCGGAACTTGTACATGCGGAACAGCCTGTAGGTGCCGTCGGGGTTCACGCGCCCGACGCGCAGCTGGGAGTAGAGCGGGCCCGCGCCGGGGGACTTCGCGCATATTACCGCCGACAGGGCGAGCGACGGGACGAGCAGCACGAGCACCGCGATCCCGCTCGCGCACACGTCGAAGGCGCGCTTGGCGAGCCGGTAGCCGCGCCGCGACAGGTCGGGCGCGATGCCCGAGTCCGCGCCGCGCAAGATTGCGGCGGCCTCGTCGTTCGTGAGGCTGGTCTCGATCCACCCGTCGGCGGTTGCCTTCCCCGCGTCGACCTGGGTCGCGTCTTCGCGGCAAGGGCATGGCCCTTGCCCTACAGGGGCGCTCACTGTCCCAAAGCCAACCGCAGGAACGTCGGCGTCGGCGAAAGCGACCGCCGTCGTCTCGGCGTTGCCTTGCGACGCGTCGTCAGTTTCCGTTATTCGATTTTCTTCTGCTTCTTGCACTCTTTGGTTCTGGTGATTTTTATTCCTAGCTGGGCAGTTATGGTTCTGCCGAATGCTTCGATTTCCAGGTAGGCCGCCTTCTTTCGATGGTCGACCTTCTTGATATGCGCCTCACGTCCCACAAGCGGGCCGCTCGTCACGTGAAGCACGCCGGCCTCGATGTAGCCTTCCGACATGGCCACGGCAGAGCTGCCGCCCTGCGTTTGCGAGTCGATCCAGCGCACATCAATGTCGGACAAAGGAGCAAACACGTCGTCTTTTTGCACCAGGCGCGCGAACCCGTCTATGCGGCGCAGTGCTTGGGCGAGGCGCTCGGGCTGCGCAGTTTCGGCAATCAGGTAGCCCGGCATAAGCGGTTGCTCGGCGGGCAGCCATTTGCCCTCCCGCTTCACCCCCACGCGTATCATGGGCACGAAACAGGCGCGCTCGTCCAGGTCGGTCGCTCGAAGGACAAGCTTGCGCACGTGGTCCTCGCGTCCAACGACCGTTTGAATCACGTACCAAGGCAATCTGCGCATAGACATAGCTTCGCCATTCCGTCCTTCCGAATCGGCAAAAAAATAAGACATGCTTGCTCGTTCCCTCATTGCCAGCTTGCGTCGAACGCGACGCCGCTCAAGGCAGCAAGGTATGTTCGCTCAGAAAAACTGAGGCGGGGCTTCGTTTACCCCTCCCCGACATTGTAAAGCGCGGAATGCGCCCGCATGTTTCCCGAACTTAAAATATTATAGCGATTTCGGAATTGAGCAAAACCCCTGATCGGCGATCGTTCGTTTCACAAAAGCAGCCGATCGTTCCTGAATTTTGGGGTTAGAGGGGGTTGGAGCGGGCAACGCGAAGGCTTCGCCCGCCCTCGAATACGCGTGTGAACTGGTGATTTGCGGGGCGGGCGATCCCTGGTCATGATTACCGCTTTCGGTTCACTTCGTTCATTGCGGGGCTGCATCTTTCATTTTAGTTAGCATGCGTTGGCTTTTGCAGCATACGTTGGCTTTCGACAGGAAGAAAGGTGAGCGCGGGGGCGTAGTCCTGTTCACCGGTTCAGTGGACAGGGCTACGCCCCCGCGCTCACCTCGTCTCACCTACGTTCATCTTTTGCCGTTTAGGAGGATTCGGTTGACACCCTCCTAGTTGGTACACCATAATACGCAGCAGCGATAACCATTCCTCTGCGTCTGCTATCGCTCCTAAGTGACCCCCTAGCAGTAAGCCCCCCGTACATCAGGGGTGTGCCGAGCCTAGGGGGGTTGTTTTTCACCTCGGATACAGGGGGAGCAAAATGAGCAGAATGGCTATCTTAGTCGACGGCGCATTTTATCTCAAGCGTGCGAAGTCGTTGTTCGGACAGAAAAGCCCAGCTGACAGAGCTGAAGAACTCGTTCAGTATTGCAAGAAGCATACGGAACACGAAGGTGCTGAACTATACAGGATCTTCTATTACGACTGCGATCCCGTCGGGAAAAAGGCGTTTCACCCGCTTCTCCACAGAACGATAGATCTCAGCAAGACAGACGACTATAAATGGAAGATGGAGTTCTTTGGCGAGATCGCGCGAAAGAGAAAGTTAGCCGTGAGAAAAGGCGAGGCCCTCGACGGCTCCTGTGAATACGTCTTGAAGCGGGAAGTGGCGAGAGACCTAGTCGTCGGAAAGCGCACGACGGAAAGCCTTATCGAAAAGGATTTCGTCTTGGACGTTCAGCAGAAGGGAGTCGATGTTCGCATCGGGCTTGACTTGGCGCTCATCTCCCATGAGAAGTTCGCCGACCAAATCGTTCTCATAACTGGAGACAGCGATTTCGTTCCCGCCGCCAAATACGCTAGGCGGCACGGAATCGATTTCATCATAGATCCGATGTGGCACAACTTCAGAGATGAACTCGGCGTTCACGTAGACGGCATGTACACCCCATGCCCAAATCCAAAGAGAAAGAAAAGGTAATGTGGGGATGCCGACGAACACGGGGGCGCTGCCCTGCTCACTGACCCAGTGAACAGATCTACGCCCCCGTGTTCGCCCTACCCGCGTTCCACGTCAAACAGCAGACGGCGGGGCGCATCCCTTTCCGCGCCCCGCCGCTTACGCTCTAGTAGCGGCTGTCGAAAATGCGCTTGGTTTTCTTCTCGCTGCGCGGCAGCTCGCCCATGGGCACGCCCTTCGCGTCGGGGGTGCAGCCGAGCTTCGCCTTGAAGATGGTGGCCAGCTCCTCCTCGCAGCGGGCCTTCGCCTCACCCTCGAGCGGCGTCTCGAACAGCACCGTGAGCACGTCTTTACCGGAGATGTTCTCGATCATCACCTGGTACTCGGAGCTGGTGCCGTTGGTGATCTGGATGACTTCCTCCACCTGCGCGGGGAACATATTGCAGCCCTTCACCTTGAACATATCGTCGGTGCGGCCCGTGAGCGTGGCGATGCGCGGGTGGCGGCAGCCGCAGGCGCAGTCGCCCGGGATGATGCGCGTGAGGTCGTGCGTGCGATAGCGAATGAGCGGCGCGCCCTCCTTCTGCAGCGTGGTGAGCACCAGCTCGCCCTCCTCGCCGTCGGGCAGCACCTTGCCCGTGGCCGGATCGACCACCTCGATGTACACGTAGTCGTCCCACACGTGCATGCCCGCGTGCTCGTCGCACGAAAGGCCGATGCCGGGGCCGTACACCTCGGTCAGGCCATAAATGTCGTAAATCTCGATGCCCAGCTCGTTTTGGATGCGCTGGCGCATCTTCTCGCCCCAACGCTCGGACCCGATGACGCCCTTGCGTAAGCGCAGGCGGTCGCGGATGCCGCGCTTCTGAATTTCCTCGGCAAGCAGCAGCGCGTAGGAGCTGGTGGCGCCCAGCACCGTGGAGCCCAAATCCTCCATCATCTTCAACTGCTTTTCCGTGTTGCCCGGGCCCATGGGAATGGCCATGGCGCCCAGCCGCTCGGCACCCAGCTGGAAGCCGATGCCGGCCGTCCACAGGCCGTAGCCCGGCGTGATCTGGATGCGGTCGGTTTTCGTGATACCCGCCATCTCGTAGCAGCGCGCGAACTGGATGGCCCAGTCGGTCACGTCCTTTTGCGTGTAGGGGATGATGACCGGCGTGCCCGTGGTGCCCGACGAGCTGTGGATGCGCACCACTTCCTCGTCCGGCACGGCCTGCAGCCCCAGCGGGTAGGCGGCGCGCAGGTCGTCTTTCTCGGAGAAGGGCAGACGCTCGAAGTCGGCCTGGCTGCGCACGTCGGTGATGTCGATGCCCTCGAACTTCTTCGCGTAGAAGGGGCTGCGCTCTTTCAGGGTGGCGAACTGCTTTTGCAGCATAGCAAGCTGCTCGGGTTTCATTTGCATGGGAGTCTCTCTTTCTTGTGATGGCGGTTGGAGTGCGAAGGAGCGGGCGCCGAGGCGCGCCGCAGACGTGGCGCTTCAAACCCGGTCAGAGCCGAGCTTGAAGCTAGAGCCATCGACCCGCCGACGCATGACGCGCGGCGAGCGTGAAAGAAAGTGCGTGTGATGTTGCAAGCGTGATAGCCATGCCCCTATTGTAGGCGAAAGCAAGCGGAACGCAACGGGTGAATTTGGGGAAAGGAGGGGCGAGGGCGAACATTCGCCACCCCGTTCCCGTGATACAATCACCCGCAACGCCCAACCGACCGAAAGGCCAAACAATGTCCCCCAAGTCCACTAACTCTCTCATGAAACATCTTCGAGATCAGGGGGTCTCCATCGGCGGCTCGACACAAAAGCGGAAGCTTAGGAATATCGGTTACTACCATGGCTACAAAGGATTCAGAGTTTTAGGTGACTCCTCAAAAAGACTTCCGATCACCGATTTCGGTCAAATCGTATCTCTCCATGCCTTGGATACGCAAATCAAGACGCTGCTTTATCCGCACATAATGACAATCGAAACCGCGTTAAAAAATTACACGCTCGAGTCCGTGCTCAATCACGCCAAAAGCGAGGACTTCGATGAAATATACAAAACCTGCCTAACGGCATACAGGGGATACCGCCCCGGTACGGCAGACTACAAAAAATCCTGGGCAAACAGGCTCAGGCTGAGACAAACCGTCGACGGGCTGATCTCGCGCGAGCAGGATAAAAGACCGTTTTTTAAGCACTTCCGCGATCAGGGGAGAGCAATCCCGATATGGGCCATCTTCGAAGCCATGACCCTAGGGGAATTCGGCAATTTCTATGCCTGCCTCGATCGCCCCGTCAAAAGCGCAATCGTTGCCGACCTCGGAATGCCCTCCCAGTACGACTCGGAGGCCCTTCTTCTTTCCGTCATCTTCTCGCTTAAGGATTTGAGAAACGCTATCGCCCACAACGCCATTGTCTCGGACGTGCGTTTCAAGTCGGGAGGCATATCGGGCCGTGTCGGAAAACTTCTGAAAAGCGAGACAGGGATCGATTCGATCAATTTCTCCGATATCACGGACTACGTCATCCTAATCGTCTATCTTCTCAGCCTTTTCAGGTTACCAAAGACCGACAGAAAAAGGCTTATCTCGGATTACGAGGCAATTCTCCTGAAATACAAAAGAGAACTTCCCCTTGAAATCTACGGGAGGCTTGTTCGCACCGAAACCTCCAACAAACTCGACACGCTCAAGAAATATGTAACAAAATCCTGAAAACCGGAGGATTGTGCTAAACTGTGTTTGCAATAGCGGTGGAAGCCTTCGGGTGACACCTGGAAAGGTCCGACAGGTTCGGGCCTTTCTTTTTATCCGGTTTATTGGGGTTAAGTTTCAGAAAGCGCACGTGGCGAACGCTACCCCACCTTCGTTTTCGATACTTCCTCGTAGGGGCGCATGTTGCGCTTGACGATGCGGAAGCACGCGAGCGCCGTTACGGGGATGGCCACGGCGAGCACCGCACCGAAGTCGAAGCTGGCCGCGGCGCCGAGCTCGTCGATGATGATGCCGCAGATCGACGGGCCGAACGCCATGCCGCACGTCATGCCCGCGTTCAGCCACGTGATGGCCTCGGTGATGCGGCTGCCCGGCACGGCGCGCTCGCACGTGGCGTTCGCCGTGATGATGAACGGGGCGTAAAACAGCGCGCCCGCCGTCGACACTACGAACAGCACCTCCGCCGACTCCACAAAGCACATGGTGCCGTACGCCAGCCCGATGAGCGCCGCCGTGCCCGCAAGCTGCACGTGCTGCGGCGCGCGCAGCTTGATCATGCCGAACACGAAACCCATGATCATCGACACGAACGACGCCACCATCAAAATGACGCTGGCGACGTTGGGCTCGCCGAGCTCTTCGGCAAGCGCCACGGTGGTGGTGTCGAACACGCCGTAGAACCCGCCGAGGAAGAACATGAGCACGAACAGCACGCGCACCACCGACGACGTGCGGATCACGCTCTTGTGGCGCTCGTCGCCCGCGTGGGCGCTCGCTGCGCCGGTGACCTGCGCAGACGTGCCTTCGCCGCTGGTTTCCGCACCTGTGCCCGCGCCTTCGCCATCGCCTTCCGCGCCCGCGCTCGGGCCTTCGCCCGACGCGTCTTGCTCGCTCCAACCCGGCTCGGGCTCGGTCGACTTCGACATCGTGAGCACCGCCACGCCCGCAGCGAACGCCACGCCGCCCGCCAGCAAACCCGCGATCGGCGCGATGGTCGAGGCGAGCATGATGGAGATCGAGGGGCTGAACATGAAACCGATGTCGTCGAGCACGCCTTCGTAGGAGAACATCGTGCGCAAATCGGGAGCCGCGTCGCCCAAACGCCCCGTGCGGATGAGGTACGTCCAGCGAGCGCGCGGGAGGGCTTGGGCGCTCGGGAGAAAGCCCATGAGCACCGCGCCGACGAACAGCAGCCATTCAGGGCCGTGCAGGCTCACGGTTGTCAGCATCACGGCAAGCCCCACCAGCGTGACGGCGGCGGCCTTCGGAACCACGCGCGACTGCCCGCGCTCGTCGACGAGCTTCGACACGCGCGGCGAGATGAAAAACGTCGCCAACGCGATGGCCGCCGAAACCAAGCCCGCGACAAGAAACGAGTAGCCCGCCAGCGTGAGCATGGTGACGGTGCCGATGTTCATCATGTAGGCGTAGAAGCGCATGAGAAACGCGCCCGCGTCGAAGGCGCGCGCCTCGCGCACGCGCAGCAGCGCCTTGTAAACGCCCGGGTTGACTGCCGACATGCGCTGCCCCTACAGCTGAAGCTCGAACATGACGAAGTCGGTGACGCGCGGGTCTTTCGAGGCGAGCTTCGCGTAGCCGAGGTTGGTGTACCCCACCTTCTCGTAGAGGCGCTGCGGGCCTTTGTTGCTGACTAAGACCTCAAGCCTCATCACGCGCGCCCCGCGTTGGCGGGCAAGGTCGTGCGCCGCCGCCAACATGCGTCGCGCAATGCCGCGCCCCGCGAAGTCGGGATGAACGGCAAGCAGGTGGATAACCGCCACCTCGTCGGGCGCGGCCGCAACGCGCCACGACACCTTCTCGTGCCCGGGCAGCGTCTCGTTGTTGACCACGAGCGCGCTCGCGAGGCGCTCGCGCTCCCCTTCCGCAAGCCAGCCGACCAAAAGCTCGCCCGCTGCAACGGCGTCGGCGAGCTCGGCCTGCGACGGATGCACGCCGCGCACCCACATGGGGTCGTTGTCGGTGCCGGCGGTGGCGGCGATCATGTCGTCGTAAAACGCCGCGAGCGCCGGCAAGTCGGCCTCGGTGGCAAGTGCGATGCGCAGGCAGTCGGCAGCAGGGGTCATGCAAATTCTCCTTCGTACGTCGATGTTTCCAACAAGCCTATCACAATGGCGCAGAAGTTGCGGTAGTATAACTGCCGAGAACCAACGGAGCGCTCCATTGACGGACGCCAGTGCCAATGCTTCTGCGCCCGCGCCACAACGCAAGAGAAACGGAAACCATATCGTGAATATGTACGACGGACAACCTCAACTCGGCCGCAACGACGTCTGCTGGTGCGGCAGCGGCAAGAAATACAAGAAGTGCCACCTCGACTTCGACGAGCGCCTACAGGCACTGTGGGAGCAGGGCGAGGAAGTACCCGACCGCATGCTGCTGAAGACGCCCGAGGACATCGAGGGCGTGCGGAAAAGCGCGCAGGTGAACGTCGGCGTGCTGGACTACGTGGCCGAGCGCATCGGTGCGGGCGTCACCACCGAGCAAATCGACCAATGGGTGCACGACTACACCGTGGAGCACGGCGCCATACCCGCGCCGCTTGACTACGAGGGCTTCCCGAAAAGCGTGTGCACCTCAATTGACGAGGTGGTATGCCACGGCATCCCCTCGCCCGACGAGGTGCTCAAAGACGGCGACATCATCAACGTGGATTGCTCCACTATTCTGGACGGCTACTTCTCCGACTCTTCGCGCATGTTCGTCATCGGCGAGACGACGCCCGAGAAGGCCGACCTCGTGCGCGTGTGCAAGGAGGCCGTGGAGGAAGGGCTCAAAGCGGTGAAGCCGTGGGGACACTTGGGAGATGTCGGCGCGGCGGTGAACGCGTACGCGAAGGCGCACGGCTATACGGTGGTGCGCGAGTTCGGCGGGCACGGCATTGGACTCGAGTTCCACGAAGATCCGTTCGTGAGCTTCGTCACCGAGCCGGGCACGGGCCCCATTTTGGCGCCGGGCCTTATGTTCACGATCGAGCCCATGATCAACATGGGGAATCAAGAGATCGACATGACCGACCCGAACGGCTGGACCGTGCGCACCGCCGACGGGCAGCCCACCGCCCAATGGGAGGTGCAGATCGTCATCACCGAAGACGGCTACGAGCTGCTGAGCTGGTAGGACGCGAAGCGGGGCAGGCGGAGGTGAACGCGTTCGCCCCCCCCCGTCCCGTGCGTCCCACGCTCACCCACACCCCTGCGCTCACCCACCTCCCGGCCCAAGAAGAAAGCCGCCCCCTCGGGCGGCTTTCTTGCAGCGCGACTCGTTTCGTCGCGCTGTTTCGCTATTTCAGCAGAGCAAGCGAACTAGTGCTTGCGACCGTGGCGACGGCACTTCTTGCCGCTCTTGCGCTTGCCGTGCGCGCCGTGGTCTTTGCACGACACGATGATCTTCTCGGTGAGGGCGTTCAGCTGAGCGACTTCCTCCTCAGACAGGCACGCGAGAATGTCGTCGGCCGTCTTGGAGTTCGCGGCGCAGCGCTTCTCGGCGATTTTTTCGCCCTCGGCGGTCAGCTTCACGGTGTAGGTGCGCTTCTCGTCGGCGTCTTCGATGGTCACGTACCCGTTGCGCTCGGCCTTGCGCACCACGTTTTTCAACTCACCGCGGTCGAAGCTCAAGCGCTCCACCAAATCGCGCGAGGTCGACTGGCCGCCCGACACGTGCAGCACCTTGAGCAGCGCGCCCTGGCCCTTCTTGTAGCTTTTCGGGCCGTTCTTGTGGAACGCGCGGTTGGTGAGTTTGCTCGCCTTCTTCAGCTGCGCGAGCGTTTTGGTTGCAGAGGTCATACCTTGCCTTCTTTCTGCTTCTTCTTTTGTTTCATTTGTTTGGCTTGGCTACTATAGTCCTCCCCCTCGCGCGCGCCAAGGGTTGTGAAGCATTATTCACAATTGAATCCGTGAATGGTTGTTTCTCCTGATCATAATATGTATTTATATTATTCGTGAATTATATAAATCGAGCGCCCCGAAGGACGCCTGAAATCAAGTGTTTCCGCCGCTAGATGGGTTTTGGAACAGGCGAGCGCTCCCACCCCACCCCGTCCCTCGCTCACCCAAAAAGAAAGCCGCCCTTGGGCGGCTTTCTCGTAGCGCGACTTGTTTCCGCCTACTGGTAGCTCTCCTTCAGCGCCTTGAACGCGGGCATCGAGCGCTCGATGGTGTCGCGCGCGATGCAGTAGGAAAGGCGCACCCAGCCGGGGCAGCCGAAGCTGTCGGAAGGCACCAGCAGAAGCTCGAACTGCTTCGCGCGGTCGGAGAACGCCTGCGCGTCGGGCTCGAGCGCGCGCACCCACAAATAGAACGCGCCGTCGGGCTCCACGAACTCGTAGCCCAGCTCGCGCAGCCCCTCGCTTAAGATGCGGCGGTTCGTGGCGTAGGCCTCCACGTCGGAGGGCTCGTCGATGCATTCCGCGATCACGCGCTGCAGCAGCACCGGCGCGCAGATGTAGCCGAGCGCGCGGCCCGCGCCCGCCACCGCCACCGACACGTCGTGCGCGTCGTCCATGAGGTCGGACACGTAGATGTAGCCGATGCGCTCGCCCGGCAGCGACAGCGACTTCGAGTACGAGTAGCACACGATGGTGCGCGGGTACACGCACGGCACGTAGGGCACTTCCTTGCCGTAGGTAATCTCGCGGTACGGCTCGTCGCTGATCAGGTAAATCGGGCGGCCGTACTCGGCTTGCTTGCGCTCAAGCGCCGCCGCCAGCTCTTCCAAGTTCTCGCGCGTGTACACCGCGCCTACCGGGTTGTTCGGCGAGTTGATAATGACCGCGCTCGTTTTCGGCGTGATGGCCGCCTCGATGGCGGGCACGTCCATCTGGAAGCTGGGCACGAGCGCCGGCACCTCGACGCGCTTGCAGCCGCACGTGCCGATCCACGTGGAGTATTCGGGGAAGAACGGCGACACCACGATAACCTCGTCGCCCGGGTCGGTGACGGCCGCGAGCGCAATGGCGATGCCGGCCGCCGCGCCCGCCGTGAGGTAGATGTTGCCGGGCGTGGCGGGCACGCCGAACTGCTTGCGAATGTGGTCGGCCACCACCTGCTTGACGCGCGGGTCGCCCGCAGCGGGCGTGTAGCCGTGCAGCGCCACCGGGTCTTCGTCCATGAGCGCGAGGATGGTGTCGCGCACCTTCTCAGGCGCCGGCACGCTCGGGTTGCCGATGCTGTAGTCGAACACGTTTTCGTCGCCGATCTCGGCCTTGCGCGCCAGACCGTAGGCGAACAGCTCGCGAATCGCGCTGGGCTCGTCGCCCAGGTCGAACATTCTCTCGTTAATCATGCGTTGGAACCTCTCCTTCACGCTCCCATTGCGATCAGTTTCCCATCATAGCCGTTTCGCGCGCAAGCGGAAGGGCGATTTCCGCGCAGCGACATGCGAATCGGCCTCAAGCGTCAAGCTCGCACCAGGCTATCCTCGTTGATCAACAGCAGATTCGGATTCCCTCGTGCCAGGTCAAGCAACCTTGTGGTGAAACCGCTTTTGCTGAAGATTCCGTAAATCACCTCGTGTCCTAGAAAGACCTTGCGTATTTGCTCAGATTCCTCCACCTTCGCCTTCAAGCCGAAATAGACTGGTGCATCGATCGGCTTCGCATGGTACTTGCACTCGCCCGCAAACAGTCTTTTGTTCTGGCGATCAACCGCCGCAACGTCGATCTCGGTGTCGCCCGCATAGTCATTCAGCCAGTAAGATCCGACACGCGACGGAGAGAAAGCAATTGCCCCCTCCCTGCACAGCTTCGCGAATATATCCCTGCAAACATCCTCGTAGGACAAGGCCACAAACGTGCTCGTGAAATCCTTTTCGATCTCCTCCAGCACCACTTGCATGTTGTCCAGCTCTAACTCGCCCTTAAACGGGTAAACGTAGCGAAACCAAAAGCGAATGAAATTGTCGGCAATAAAGTACAATCCCTTGCGTGACTTCCCGGGGTTCTTCTCCGTGATGGGCACGCGCTTCTCCAAAAAACCCAGGTCAATAAGGGTTGCCAGATAAGGAGCAAGCGAAGAGGTGCTCTCTTCCAGCACGCCGGCGATCTTGCCGCCCTTGTGATTGCCCTCGGCGATGGCCTTAATGATCGAGAAATAGTTGACAGCCGTCATCGACTCGCTCTTGAGCAGAAAGTACGGCTCCTCATAGAGAAAGCCTCTCTTGGACAGCACCTCGTCTTTCAACTGGTCTTCAAGGGGTCTCCCGTCTTGGAAGAACTCCAGGTATTTCGGGACGCCCCCCGTGACGGCGTAGCGCTCCACCGCGTCTGCGAAGTTTCCTCCCTGCTCCGCATAGACGTCGGTGAACGGAAGTGGCAAAAGCCTCATCTGGGCAGTACGACGCCCGTATAGCGGGCTTTCGTAGGAGAGGGCGTGCTTCTGCATCATGCTGACGAGCGACCCCGAAAGAATAAGCATGACACCGCTGTCCCTCAGCGTTTCGTCCCATGCGCTCTGCAAGATGGAGGGAAACGCGGGGTTAACCTTCACGAGATATGGAAACTCGTCGATGACGAGAACTTTCTTGTCGCCAGGCTTGTATTCAGCGATTATTTGGAACAAGTCGAGCCAGTCGTCGAAAGAGGCGCGACGCAACAAGTCGTTGTCGGTAGCGCGTGCGATGACGCCCGCAAAACGCCTCATGCTCTGGCTTTCCACCTCTTCCGTCGCAAGGAAATAAAACGCGGTCTTCCCTTTGAGGAATTCTTTAATGAGCGTGGTCTTGCCAACCCTGCGACGCCCGTACACGACAACGAATCCACCACCGTGGCTATATTCAGCTTCGAGCTTCCTGAACTCGTCTTTCCTGCCAATGAATTCCATAGGGCAGCCCTCTCCGCGAGCGTCGTGTTGCATTTGCATAATATATTTTATGATAAACTAATTTATGTTGCAATATTGCACACAAACAGACGACTGGTTTGTTTCACGCTACAGCGCGCGTTACCAGCTGAGCTCTGCCATGCCGACGCGACGTGCAGCCGCTTACGAAATATGCCCCAGGAAGTCTTTGGTGCGGTCGGACTTCGGGTGGTCGAACACCTCTTCGGGGGTGCCCTGCTCCACGATGACGCCGCCGTCCATAAAAATGACGCGGTCGGCCACGTCGCGCGCGAAGCCCATCTCGTGGGTGACCACGATCATGGTCATGCCGCCGCGCGCGAGCTCCTTCATGACGCCCAGCACGTCGCGCACGAGCTCGGGGTCGAGCGCGCTCGTCGCCTCGTCGAAGAGCATCACGTGCGGGTCCATCGCCAGTGCGCGCGCAATGGCCACGCGCTGCTGCTGGCCGCCGGAAAGCTGGCTGGGCTTGTAGTCCACACGCTCGGCCAGGCCCACCTTCGTCAGCTGCTCGACCGCCACGCGCTCGGCCTCCTCCTTGGAGCGCTTGAGCACCTTCTGCTGCGCCAGCATGACGTTTTTCTTCGCCGTGAGGTGCGGGAACAGGTTGAAGCTCTGGAACACCATGCCCACCTTGGCGCGAATCTTGTTGATGTCGGTGCCTTTGGCCGTGATCTCGGTGTCCTCGAAGAAGATTTTGCCGCCCGTGGGCTCCTCCAGCAAGTTCACGCACCGCAAAAGCGTCGACTTGCCCGAGCCGGAAGGACCCAGGATAACCACCACTTCGCCGCGGTCGACCTCCAGGTCGACCCCGCGCAAAACCACCAGGTCGTCATAGCTTTTCTGCAGGCCGCAAATGCGGACGATGGGCTTGCCGTCGCGCTGGGCGCCGTGCTGGACCTCGCGCTGGGCGCTCGCCTGAGCACCCGCCTGCACGCCTGTGTTCTCGGTTTCCGTCATCGCGTCCTCCTACAGGCTCGACATTTTCTCGGGGGTTACGTAGTCGCCGCCCTGCGCATCGGCAAGCTTCGGGTTGTCGGGGGTCGACACGCCCGCGACGTGCGTGCTCGCGGCGACGCCGAGCCCCGCACCCGTCGTGCCCGCAGCGCCCGCGCTCGCGTCGTCGCCCTGCACAGCGCCCGAGTCCTTCGCCTTCTTGCGGCGCTTCTTCTTCGGCGTGCCCGCCAGCCGCGCCTCAAGGTTGCCCACCACCTTCGCCAGCGGCAGCGTGATCACCAGGTAGAAGCACGCAGCCACGATGTAAGGCGTGATGGAGCCCGTGGACGCCACGATAGTTTTCGCGTACATGACCACTTCCATGACGCCCACGGCGGCCAGCATCGAGGTGTCCTTGTACAGCAGGATAAACTCGCTGGTCATGGTGGGAATCACGCGGCGCACCGTCTGCGGAATGATGACGAACACCATCGTTTGGGCGCCGTTCATGCCCAAACTGCGCGACGCCTCGAACTGCCCCTTCGGGATGGACTGGATGCCCGCGCGGAAGATCTCGCACAAATACGCGCCCGAGTTCATGAACAGCACGATGACGCCCAGAGGGAAGCTGGGAACCTGGATGCCCGCCAGCGGCAGACCGAAAAACGCGATGTAGATTTGCAGGAACAGCGGCGTACCGCGCACCACGTTCACGTACGTGGTGGCGATGCCGCGCAGCACGCGGAACTTCGACATACGCATGAGCGCCAGCACCAAGCCGATGGGGATGGCCAGCGGAAACGCGCACGCCACAATGCCGAGCGCCTGCAGAAAGCCCCAGAAAACGACAGGGAAGCTCGTCACCAAAAGCGTGGGATCCAAGAACAGCTTGCAGAACTTGTTGGAGTTCCATGCCTGCACCCACTCCTGCTCGGCAAGGAAGTTCGACAGCTGCTCGAACGGGTTCACGCCCACAACGGCGATGGCGGGGATGCTGGAAAGCTCGCGGGTTGCGCCGTCTGACAGCTCGTAGGTGCCCGTGATCTGCATGGCACCGCCCT
Source organism: Eggerthellaceae bacterium (assembly GCA_030524475.1). Taxonomy (GTDB): domain Bacteria; phylum Actinomycetota; class Coriobacteriia; order Coriobacteriales; family Eggerthellaceae; genus CAAEEV01. The sequence goes on from JAUNGO010000001.1 coordinate 14,245, forward strand.
CGGCAGGGAAAAACACCCCGTAGATTTCGAGGCGCAGGCAACCGGCGGCGGTTATTGGCTCGGAAAACTCTGCCGTCACGGTTTGACCCTCGGCGGAAAACTGCACGTCAACCGCGTTGCGCGTCATGAGGTCGTCGCCCGTGAGCAGCGTGGCGCGGGCGTTGTCGGTGGCGAACGCGGTGCCGGCGGGCAGCGTCAGCGAGACCGCCGAGACGCCCTCGCCTTCCTCCACCATGCCTTCCCAGGTGATGCGGGTTTCGGTGGCGCCCAAAATGCTGTTGTCGCCGGCGGCGCTGGCGTTGGGACGCGCCGAGCATTTCGACGTTTCGAGGGCCTGTGCGTCCGCGGGCAGCGCAAGCATCACCGTGACGGCCACGACCGCCGCACACAGTGCCGCGAACAACAGGCGCAAGGGACTCGTTGGTCTTGCGGTGTTGTTCATACGTTTCAACTTTCTGCGAAGCCCTGCCACGCCTGCGCGGCGACAAGGCTGATGCCGTATTGCATCGGGGCGGTTTTCCTTTGAACTGCAGAAGCGCTCGCGGGGAGCGCGATTCCGAAGGGCTTCGTTCAGAAGCTGCGCAGCCTTCGCTACGCCCTTCGGAATCGCGCTTCACGGGTAGGAAGGCGCAGGTCAAAGGAAAAGCGCCCCGAGGCAATACTAAGGGAAGGGAGGGGAATGGCGCGTTGCGGCGTCATTCCCCTCCCCGGGTTTCCGAATACCCTAGACTAGCTCAGCCACTTGGTGGTCAGGTCGTCGATGGTGCCGTCGGCCTGAAGCTCGGCGATGGCCTTGTTGATGGCCTCGAGCAGACCCGTGTTGTCCTTCGACACGGCAACGGCGTACTCTTCGCCGGTCGCCACGTTCTTCACGACCTCAGCGTCGGTGTAGGCGTCGGCGAGCATCTTCTCGACAACGGCCTTGTCCATGCACACGGCGTTGGCCTGGCCGGCCTGCATCGCGGCGAACGCGTCAGTGGCATTGCCGTAGGGCTGCACGGTGGCGTTCGGGAAGTTCTCCTGCGCGAACGTCTCGCCCGTGGTGCCGGACTGCACGGCGATGATCATGCCCTCGGCGTTCAGCGCCTCGTCGACGTTGTCGGCGGTAACCTCGCCGCCCTTCATCACGGCAACGGACTGGTCGGCGATGTAGTACGGGTCGGTGAAGTCAACCGACTTGGCGCGGTCGGGGTCGACCGTGATGCCGGAGATGCCCACGTCAGCCTGGCCGCCCGCCTGGATGGCCGGCACAATGCCGTCGAACTGGATGGTGGTGAACTCGCACTCCAGGCCCATCTTCTCGGCGATAGCCTGAGCCAGGTCGATGTCGAAGCCCACGTACTCGTCGCCGTCGAGGTTCTCAAACGGCGGGAAGTCGGGCGACGTGGCGAAGGTCAGCGTGCCCTCCTTCATGAGCGTGTACTCGGCAGCGGCGTTGTCGGCAGCCGCCGACGAGCTTGCCGAGCTGGACGAGTTGTTCGACGAGCAGCCGAACAGGCCGAGTGTCGCCACCAGCGCGCCGCACGCGACGACCGCACCCCATTTCTTGATCTTCATGTTTCTCCCTTTCCCTGCGCACCGGTTCTTACATAAAATTGCGCATCGTCAGATTATACGAGGTTTCCCCGCCCCGTGCGCCCTGATTTGGAGTTTTAACGGCTTAGTTACGCGGATGACAAAGGGACAGGTCGTTTGTCACAAACGCTCGGGGCGAGCGGAACCCCCCCTTACTCGTACGCCTCGGCTGCTGCCTCCAGCTGCTCGATGATGTTGATCTTTTGGGGACACATATCCTCGCAGGCGCCGCATTGGATGCACGTGGACGCGCGGCCGTCGGCGGCTTGCCAAGAGTAGAGACCCTTCACAAAATCGTGGTTTTTCGTCATGGCCTCCAGGTTCAAAAGCCCCATGATCTCGGGAATCTTCACTTGCTGCGGGCAACCCTTCACGCAGTAGCGGCAGTTCGTGCACGGCACGGCCTGCATGTCGCGCAGCACGGAGACGGCCTGGTCAAGCGCGGCGCGCTCGGCGCTCGTGAACGGCGTGTTGCGCGCGTACGCCGCCACGTTCTCGCGCGCCTGTTCGATGCTCGACATGCCCGAAAGCACCATTTCCACGTTCGGCAGGTTCCAGCAGAAGCGATATGCCCACTCGGCCTGCGAGCAGGCGGGGTTCGCCTCACGCAGCACACTTGCCGCCTCTTCGGGCAGGTCGCACAAGCGCCCGCCGCGCGCCGGTTCCATGACGATGACGGGCTTGCCGTGCTTGGCGGCAACCTCCATGAGCTTGCGCGACTGGGTGACCGGGTCGTCCCAGTCGAGGTAGTTCACCTGCAGCTGCACGAACTCCATCTCGGGATGCGCGGTCAAAAGCGCGTCGAGCGTCTCGGGATCGTCGTGCATCGAGAAGCCCACGTGCTTGATGACGCCTTCCGCCTTCTTCTGCTGCACGTAGTCCCACATGCCGTACTCGTCGAACTTCGCCGTGCGCGGGCCGCCCGCGTTGTGGATGAGGTAGTAGTCGATGTAGTCCACGCCCAGCCGCTCAAGCGAGGTGGGCAAACACGCCTTCGCCTCCTCGGCGCTCGGCAGCGCCCACGCCAGGCATTTCGTGGCAATGGTGAAGCTCTCGCGCGGGTAGCGCTTGACCAGCGCCTCGCGCAACGCCGTCTCGGAGGCGCCGTTGTGGTACACGTACGCCGTGTCGAAGTAGGTGTTGCCCGCCTCCATGAACACATCGACCATGTCTTTGAGCTGGTCGATGTCGATTTTCGTCACGTCGTCGGGGTCGGTTTGCGGCAGGCGCATGCAGCCGAAACCCATTTTGGATGAGGGGAAGATGTTGGAAGCCATGGGTGTCCTCGTCTCTCAAGTCGTTCTGTGAGCGAAAGCATGATAAGACCTAGAGTGCGCTCAAAGTCAAGGGGTTTGCGTTCAATCGGGTTCAATCGGGACGTTCCTAATTGAACATGACAAGGGGACACGAAGCGCATGACAAGGGGACAGGTCGTTTGTCACATTGAAAGACCGCACGGGAACGAGCAGCCGCCCGCAATGTGACAAACGACCTGTCCCCTTGTCATGCTCCGCGTTCGCTTCCCTTGCGTTCGCCGTCGCTGGTCTTTTAGTGCGGGCCCAGATAGCGCATCGGCTTGAATGCGCGCGTGGGCTCGGGCGCGGCGGGGGCGGTGGGCACGGCGCAGGCGGGCCACTCCACTTCCGCAGCCAAGTCGATCGTTTTCGCGTGGTCGACCGCTTTCGCCTTCGGCTTCGAGCGCGCACCGTCGTCGAGCGCCTGCGCGAGCACCTGCATACGCTCCTCGACGCCCTTGATGATGGCGGAGCACTGCCTGAGCTCCTCGCCGATGTCGACGCCTTCGATCTCGCGCACCGACTTGTACTTCAAGTCGTGCTCCAGGCTGGCCCAAAAGTCCATCGCGATGGTGCGAATCTGAATCTCGACGGGAATGTCCTCCTTCGAGTCCAGGAAATACACGGGGATGCGCACGATCAGGTGCAGGCTGCGGTAGCCGTTGGGCTTCGGGTGCGCGATGTAGTCCTTCACCGTGATCACGCTCAGGTCGTCTTGGTGCTCGAGGTAATGCAGGATGTCATAGGCGTCCTGCACGTAGGACACGATCACGCGCAGCCCCGCGATGTCCATGATGTTCGCTTCCATCGACTCGAGCGTGGCGCTTTTGCCGTAGCGCTCGAGCTTCTCGAAGATCGACGGCACCGACTTCATACGCGACTCGATGTGGTGAATGGGGTTGCGGCGCTGGCGCAGCTTGAGGTCTTGGTCGAGCGTTTCGAGGCGCACCTCCATCTGGCGCATGGCAGCGTGGTATTTCTGCAGAACGTCCTGCGCGGCGTACTCGAGCACCGCCAGCGCGTCGATGTCGTTTTCCGTGAGCATACGGCTTTGCGTGAGCTTGCGCGAGCGCTGCTGCGCCACGTCGTCGAGCCCCTTGCGGTAGCCCGCCGCCGAGCTGGTGCGTATAGCCTCCAGTGAGTCGGAGTTACTCATGCGCCCCGTCCTTCGGCGCAACCCCCGGCGCATCAACGCCCGCGTCGGCGACTGTGGTCGCGCCAGCGTTCGCTGCGTCGGCGTCGGCGACGTCGGCGGCATCGGCGTCGACGTCCTCGGCCACGCCAGCCGCCTCCTCCGCGAACAGGTAGGCGCCCATGCCGTCGAGAAGGAGCTTCGCCAGCATCCACAGCTCCTCGAGCTCCTCGGAGGTCAAATCCTCCACGCGGCTTTCGCGCGCGAGCGCGGCGCCCTCCATGAACGCCCAGCGCTGACGGAACTTCGCGCACGTGGCGCGCAGCGCGCTTTCGGCGTCGACGCCCATGCGGCGCCCCACGTTCACCAGCGAGAACAGCGCGTCGCCGAACTCAAGCTCGACCGCTGCCGCCGCCTGCGCCGCCTCGAAGCTCGCGCCGTCGTCGCCCGTTTTGACGATTTTCCCGTTCGTCGACTTCGGAGCGACCTCGTAGGCGTCCTTGAGCTCGTCGAACTCCTCGGCGACCTTGCTCCATATGTCGTCGATCGTGTCCCACTCAAACCCCGCCGCAGCCGCTTTCCGCGAGATCTTTTGCGCCTGCATGAGCGCCGGGAAGCTCGTCGGAACGCCGTCGAGCAAGCCCTCGGGCCTGATCGCGCCCGCCGCCGCTGTCGTCACCGCGTCGTCGGAGCCTTCCGCAGCCGCGCCTTCCGCAGCCTGGCCGGCACCTTGCGCGGCAGCTTTGTCGGCCGCCTCCTTCTCCGCCAGCTTCACCTGGTCCCACAAGCCGAGCACCTCGCCCGAGTCGGCCGCCGCGGCGTCGCCGAACACGTGGGGATGGCGGCGGATCATCTTCTCGTTCACGTCGCGGCACACGTCCTCGATGGTGAACTCGCCCGCGTCGGCGGCAATCTGGCTTTGCAGCACCACCTGCAGCAGCACATCGCCGAGCTCCTCGCGCAGGTGCGCCACCGAACCGCGCTCGATGGCGTCAACCGCCTCGTAGGCCTCCTCGATCATGTTGTGGGCGATGGACTGATGCGTCTGCTCGCGGTCCCACGGGCACCCGTCGGGCGCGCGCAACGCCTCGATGGTTGCCACGAAGGCGTCGAAGTCGGGGTGCTCTTGGGCGCAAACGTCGGCTACGTTTTTCTGGGCCATAAATGGATACCTTTCTATTTCCAGCCTGCGCCGCCGCATCCAAACCCACACGAGGCGAGCGGCGGGCGCAAACTTGCGATTGCACGCGCCAATTATAGCGCGAGCGCGCCCGTGAACCTCAACAAACGGTTCCTGATCGCGTGTTTCCAAGAAAACGCGTGCATTTGCCGCGTTCTTCCATTACTATCGTTCCTGTTTGTTTCGAGCGACGCACTTGCCCTAAGGGTGAGCGGCGCGCCCGTTTGTTGGAAGCAGGCGCAACGTTTGCCTGCCCGAGAAGAAATGAGATTGAACATGGCTGCACCTACCATGACCCCCGAGCAGCGCGCCGCCGCGCTGGAGAAGGCTCGTGTCGTTCGCGCCCAGCGCTCCGAGATCACCACCAAGCTGTCGATGGGCATCATGACCCCGGCGGAAGTCCTCGACAAGGCGGACGACCCGGTTATCGGCCGCATGAAGGTCAAGTCGTTCGTGAACGCGCTGCCCGGCTACGGCAAGGTCAAGACCGAGAAGCTCATGGAGGAGTTGGGCATCCAGCCCGAGCGCCGCATCCAGGGCCTCGGCTCCAACCAGATGAAGAGCCTGAAAGAGGCCCTTTCTTAGTTTCGTTCACTTTCGTTCGCGTGCACGGAGCGAACGAACCACTCGATGCTGCGAAGCCCCGAGGCATTTCGCCGAGCCCCCTTGTTTGACCTGCTGCGTTGGCCGAAGCCAACTTGGCGTCAAGGCGGGGCTGAGCGAAAAGCTTCGGGGCTTTTCGCTGACTTGATACGTCCCATGTGCGGTTTTCCTTGTCGGAAGGACAAATATGCCCCTTGTTCGCGTGAACTCGCTCGACGACGCGCGGCTTGACGCGTACGCGCGGCTCACCGAGGCGCAGCTGCGCAGCAAGCTGGAGCCCGAGCGCGCGCTGTTCATCGCCGAGAGCACCAAGGTGATCGAGCGCGCCTTCGAGGGCGGATGCGAGCCGTTGTCGCTGCTCATGGAGGAGAAGTGGCTGCCGAGCGCGCAGGCTTTGATCGAGCGTATGGAGGCGCGTTTTCCCGATTTGCCCGTGTTCGTGGCGCCGCACGACGAGCTGTCGCGTCTGGCGGGCTTCGAGGTGACACGCGGGGCGCTCGGCGCGTTTCGCCGGCCCGCGCTGCCGAGCGTAGCCGACGTGGTGCGCGGCGCGCGCCTGATCGCGGTTTTGGAGAACATCACGAACCACACCAACGTAGGCGCCATCTTCCGCTCGGCGGCGGCTTTGGGGGTGGACGCGGTGCTCGTGACCCCCACCTGCTACGACCCGCTGTACCGCCGCGCCGTGCGCGTGTCGATGGGAACGGTGTTTCAGGTGCCGTGGACGCGCATCGGCGACGATGCGCCCGCCGTGAAGGGGCGTCCCGGCGCGCCCGCGCTGAACTGGGCGGAAACGGGCGTGCCGCTGCTTCACGAGCTGGGGTTCACCGTATGCGCGATGGCACTTTCCGACGAGTCGGTGCCGCTGGACAGCCCTGCGCTCGCCCACGCCGAGAAGGTCGCCCTCGTGTTCGGCACGGAAGGCGACGGGCTTGCGCACGAAACGATTGCCGCCGCCGACTACACCGTGCGCATCCCCATGGCGCACGGCGTGGACTCGCTGAACGTGGCCGCCGCCAGCGCCGTGGCGTTTTGGGAGTTGCGGCGTTCCGCCGTTGCTGACGCAACGGCGGAACGAGCCGACGCTGCGAGGAGCTGAGGCAATCCATCTTGCCGCTCCAAGGCTTCGTCGTGTACCGAAGTACACTTCCTCAGCCTTTCGCGGCAATCTGAATCACCTCAGCCCCTCTCGCTGACGTTACGAACGACCTGCGACGAGGGAGGCGGGGGTGGGGTGAACACAGGTCCGTTCGTCCCGTCAGGGCGAACGGACCTTATAAGTCGATGTGCTCCCTGGGGTCGTGCAGGCTGTTCGGCATGACGCGCACCTCGCTCCAACCCATTTGCTCAAGCGCGTCGGCGGTGCGCCACGGCGGCGTGTTGCCGTCGAAGGGCGCGCAGTAGTTCAGCGCCTCGACCAGCGTGATGTTGTGCCGCAGGTCAGCCATCGTGTCGACGTCGGGAATGGGCGGCAGGTAGATGGCGGGAAGCCCCAGCCGGCGCGCCTTCTGGATGTAGGCAGGCAGCACGGTGAGGCCCTCCTGATTGTAGAACACGCCCGAGTGGTCGAAGTCGGTGCCACGCGTCCAACCCACCACCGACACGCCCATCTCCTGGTCGGGTGCCAACACGATGCCGCCGCCTTCCACGCCGTCGAGCCTGTGCAGCGCCTCGAAGCCCGCGACCACATCATTCACCGTGAGCGCCGGCATGTCGGCACCCATCGACAGGATGCAGTCGGCGCCACGCTCCCACGCCTGGTCAAACGCATGGTTGTAGTGCTCGTCGAAGTTGGCGCCCTCGTCGGCGATGACCACCAGCTCGCGCGGCCACTCCCCCGCGTCGGCGAACAGCTTGCGCATGACCTCCACGTTGGAGGCCGGCGTCGTGGAGATGACCAGCTCGTAGGTGTCGCGCACCGCCTTGGTCGGGGCGGCGTCAGCCGCACCCGCGCCGTTGGAGGCGCTTTCGGCGACGTTGCGCACCGCCTCGACGTCGCTTACGGCGCGCGCCTCGAGCTTCGCCATGGCGGCGCAAATGATTTCCACCACGTCGAACAGCATGCAGTGGTACAAACCGCTTGCCACCTCGGGCGCGAAGATGCCGTCCTTGAGCGTGGTCAGGCGCGTTTTCACCAGCCCCGCCTCCGGCACCTTGCTGAACAGCAGCAACACGTTCTTGCGTTCCCTCACAAATTGCTCCTTGTTTTCGGGTTCTTTTCGGGCGTTTCACGTGAAACATTTTAGCGAATCGAGGCAAGGCGGACACGCGAGGGCGGAGAGAACGTGGGAGAGCAGGGAGAACATGGGGCGAACGCGGCGGCGAACGTTTCACGTGAAACATTCGTGCTTGCGAGCGCGCCTGCGGCGTTCTTCCCTTTGCCCGCCGTATAATAGTAAGAAACTCAAAGCTTTTATTACACAGGTGGGGAGGTTTTTCGTGGCGAAGATTACGTTGCGCGAGCGCGACTACGCCGACGTGCGCGTCGTGGGCATACCGCGCGGCCTGCTGTTTTACCGCTACGGCGCAGGGTGGCGCACGTTTTTCGAGGCGCTCGGCCGCACCGTGGTCACAAGCCCCGAAACAGACAAGGCCATCGTGGACGCCGGCACGCGCGTGTCCATCGACGAGTGCTGCTTGGCGTCGAAAGCGTACCTGGGACACGTGGCAAACCTCGTCGGGCGCTGCGACGCCGTGTTCGTGCCGTGCTACGCCAGCGCCGACGCCCGCGCAGGCTTTTGCACGAAGTTCCAATCGGCGCCCGACCTGGTGGCGAGCACCTTCCGCGACCAGGGCGTGCGCGTGATGTCGATGCTCGTGGACCGCGCGTCAAACGATAAGGCTGCGCGCGAGGCGTTCACCGAGCTGGCGCTGCGCATGGGTGCGAGCGCGGCGGACGCCAAGCGTGCCTGCAAGACCGCCCACACGGCGCAAACGCACGTCGACAAGAAGCGTGCTGCCGCGCAGGAGGCAACGCTGCGCCACCTCGACGAGCAGCGAAAGGCTGCTGCGGGCGCCAGCAGCAGCGCGGCAAGCGGCGTCGGCGGCAGCGCGACCCCCTCGCCTTCCGCAGCTCCCGCCGCACCCGCAGCCGCAACATCCCCGCTCGCCATCCTTTTGGTGGCGCATCCCTACCTCGCGCACGACCGCTTCATGTGCGGCACCGTCGTCGACGCGCTTGAGCGCATGGGCGCCACCGTCGTGTTCGCCGACGAAACCAACCACGACCGCGCGTTCAAGCGCAGCTTCGACTTCTCCGCCACGCTGCCGTGGCGCATCAACCGCGAGCTCATCGGGTCGATCCTCATGCTGCAAGACCGCATCGACGGCATTGTGCTGGTGAGCGCGTTTCCCTGCGGCCCCGACTCCATGACCGACGACGCCGTCATGCGCTGCATCCAGGGCACGCCGATCTTGAACCTGATGGTCGACGCGCAAAGCGGCACCGCCGGCGTGGAGACGCGCGTCGAGAGCTTCGTCGACATCTTGCGGTTTCAGCAGATGGGAGGCTATATCCATGGCTGATTCGATGAACAGGGGCGGCATGCCCGACGGGCGTGGCGCAATCAGCGCGCCGAGCGCAAGCGGCGCGCAACCCGCCGACGCCGCCGCAACCTCGGGCTTCGAAGGCGCGCGGGAAAACGCCCAGGCGCTCGCCGACCAGGTGCGCTCCAAAATAGCCGTCCAACTGGAGAAGCACCGCGCGCCGAGCCTTCTGCCCAAGCACAAGCCCTTCAAGCGCGACCGCCACAAGCCCGTGAAGGTGGCGTTTTTCCGCTACTGCTACTACGACCCAGCGTTCAAGTTCTTCGTGGAGCAAGTGCTCGACGCGGAGTACCTGCCGCTGCCCGCCCCCACCAAGCGCACCGGCGAGCTGGGCGCGCTGCACTCGAGCGACTACGTGTGCACGCCGTTCAAGCACCACCTCGGCGACTACATCGAGGCGCTTGAGCTGGGCGCGAACGTGATCGTGCAGTTCTGCGGGCCGTGCCGGCTAGGCTACTACGGCGAGCTGCACGAGTCGATCCTGCGCGATCTGGGCTACGAGTTCGACATGCTGAACTTCTCGGTGGGCGCCGAAGAGGGGGCGCTCGGCTGGGCGAAACAGTGCATGAAGACGGTGAACCCCGACCTGTCGGTGACGAACGGCCTGGTGAAGCTGGCCGCCACCGCCGACATGGCCGTGAAGCTGGACGAGGCGCGCGACTTCTACCTGGCCAACGCAGGCTTCGAGCGCGAGCGCGGCGCGTTCGAGCGCACGTGGAACGCGCTCATGGACGACATGCGCGCCGCCAAAACCGACCGCGACATCGGTGCCGCGTACCGTCGCGCGATGGAGGCCATGCGCGCCATCCCGCTCGACAAGCCCGCCGACCCCATTCGCATCGGCGTCGTGGGCGAGATGTTCACCGCCATCGACGAGCGCAGCAACCTGGGGCTCGACGCGAAGCTGCTGGCGCTCGGCGTGGAGGTGCACCGCGCGCTCAACCTCACGAACCGCTGGATTCGCTACAACGAGCCCAACCTGCGCGCCAGCGCCGCCGACTACCTCACTTACGACATGGGGCCCACCTCCACGCTCACCGTGGCGGCGGCGCACCGCTACGCGCAGGAGGGCTTCGACGGCATCATCCACGCGAAGTCGGCCGGCTGCACGCCCGAGATCGACTGCGTGCCCGTGCTGCAACGCGTCAGCGCCGACTTCCAGCTGCCGGTGCTGTATTTGACGTACGACTCGCAGACCAGCGACACCGGCCTCGACACGCGTCTCGAGGCGTTCTACGACATGCTGGCCATGAAGAAGGAGAAGATGCGGAAATGACGGGGATCGACACGTCCGAAATCGCGAAGAATCCCATTGTCGGCAATGTCAGCGAGACGCGCTGCGGTGCGCCAGATTGTGGGGAAAGCCCGAGGAAGCGTACTTTGGTACGCGACGAGGGCTTGGAGCCGCAAGATGGCGTGCCCCAGCGCGCCGCAGCGTCGAGCGTTCCGCTTGTCCCGTCAGGGCAAGCGGAACAATGTTACCTGGGAATCGACATCGGGTCGATCTCCACCAAGGGCGTGATCATCGACGATGCGCGCACCATTGTGGCGCGATCGTATTTGTGGACGGAGGGCAACCCGGCGGCGGCGGCCAAGCGCGTGATCGCCGAGCTGCGCGAGCAGATCGACCCGGCACGCATGCGCGTGGTGGGCGCGGGCACCACCGGCAGCGCGCGGCGGCTCGTGGGCGCCATGATCGGCGCGAGCGTGGTGAAAAACGAGATCACCGCGCACGCCGTGGGCACCACGTATCTGCACCCCGACGTGCGCACCATCCTCGAGATCGGCGGACAGGACTCGAAAATCATCTGCGTGCAAAACGGCATCGCGGTGGACTACGCCATGAACACGCTGTGCGCGGCGGGCACGGGCTCGTTTTTGTCGAGCCAGGCGCACCGCCTCGGCGTGGAGGTGGAGCAGTTCGGCGAGATTGCGCTTACCGCGAAGCGCCCCGCCAACATCGCCGCGCGCTGCACCGTGTTCGCCGAGAGCGACCTCGTGCACAAGATTCAGGTGGGCTACGCGCGCGAGGACATCATCGCGGGGCTGTGCAACGCGGTGGCGTCGAACTACCTGAACAACGTGGGGAAAGGCAAGAAGATCGTGGCGCCCGTGGTGTTCCAAGGCGGCGTGAGCAAGAACGCCGGCGTGGTGCACGCGTTCGAGGAGCAGCTGGGCATGCCGGTAGCGGTCGACCCCGACGGCCACCTCATGGGCGCGTTCGGCGCCGCGCTTCTGGCGGCCGACGCCGGCCCGGTTGCCGCCGTGGGCGATGGGGCTGAGGCGAAGCTGCGCTCAGAAGCTTCGCAGCCTTCGGGCCGCTCCGCCACAGCCTCATCGCCCGCAGGAAACACACCAGCTCACAGCAGCGCGCCCGCCGAGGAAGGCGGTCCCTTCGCCACGGGGCAGTTCGACTTCGACGCCGCGCTCGACTTCGCCTTCACCACGCGCGAGGTGGAGTGCGCCAAGTGCGCGAACCACTGCGAGATCATCTGCGTCTACCGCGACAAAACTCTCATAGACGCCTGGGGCAACCGCTGTGAAAAAGGCGAGGTGAAGACGGGGAGATAATGTCGACGCATCAGCCGTCAAGCATCGCCTTCATCAGCAGTGGGTTGCCATGCGACGCCGCAGGGCTTTTCGCGCTGCGGAAACACTCGATGTTCAATCGATAGGACCAGTCGAGAATCCTGCGGGAGCTTAGCAAGCGACCAAGCTCGCGCAAGTTCTTGAATTCGTACGTCAGCACGTTGCTCGCCGCCTTGTAATCGTAACGAGCAAGGTGCCAAGGCAATACCCCCAACACCCCCAAAGACCCTTCGGGGCGCTTCAGGTTCAGGTAGCCGTAAGGGCTGCCTTCATCCGCGAAGACAACAAGCGTTTCAAGGAGGCCGCACGTCACGCAGACGGCGGGGGTTCGCTTTCGGGCCGGATAAGCGCTCGCCACCCAGTACAAGCCAGCGGTGTTGGCCGCCTCCTGCAGCGTCTCGCTCGCATACGTTGCAAGGGCACCGACGACTTCCGGATACTCGGAAAGCGTCTTGAGCTTCTCGAAGCGAGCGGCTTGGCTCGCCGTCGCCTCCGGCAACGGCGCGGGCGGCAAGCCTGCCGTTCTCTCAGCACGGTCCCACGGCAAAAGCCTCATGCCTGCACCGTCCAGATCAAGAAGAAGCTTCGCGTCGCCTCCGGGCCGGCTCGTCTTCATGACGTTACGAAGGTTCCTGCCATCCCTTTCCGCGCGCCTTATCGCCAGCGTCTCGAGCTCGTCCAATTCGCCGTCCGAGGCTTCAGCGGGAACGGGCGCAAAATACGCTGCCAAGATCGACACGCCGACAAAATCGGAGCGATGCTTGTATTCGTGGACGTGCTGCGCATGCCGCTCAACCATGTTCACGGATTTTCCAACATAGGAAGTCCCGTCGGAAAACTCATAGAGATAGATGCCCTTGCGATACTCGGGCGCGAGTTCCGCAGACAGCGCCGAGCGCGCCGAAACGTCAATGCGGCGAAACCGCAGCCGCGCCGAAGAGCCACTCGCAACGCGCGTCATCCCAGATCGCCCGTCCTCGTCTACCATTATCTTCTCCTGTAGATATAATTCAGGCCCGGTGACTTGAATCAGCGGTCATCCCGGGCCCATCGACGCATAGTATACCCATCGCCGTCAAGTTCAACAAGGGCGATTCTGATCCGAGAGCCCCGTAGCGGCGAATACCCTTACAATCCTTGCAACACCCGAAGGCACATTCCAGAGTTTCCCAAACCGTTACTCCGGCAACTCCACTTCTTCCACCTCGCAAAACAGGTCGAGGTAGTCTTGCGCCGACAGGCGCTTGAGAGGCGACTTCGCGAACGCCCCCTCGTCACGCGAGATGATGAAATCGACGGGGACGCTTTCCGCGCAGGCACGAACGAGACCGTCCTCGAAGTCGGGCTCGTTCGAGCGCGCCGCCATGCGGCACGTCGCCTCATCGACCGCCACGATCTCGAAAAGGTCCATGACGGCCAGCACGAACTCGCGCGCCGAGGACTCGTCAGCGTACTTGCATAGAACATAGTACACGTCCTTCAGCGAAAGCGACGAGACGTAGCCGACGGCCTTCCCGTAGACGAACTCGTCCATGAACAGCGTTGCCGCCGCCCAGCCGGGGCGCTCTCCCATAGCCGCATCGAGCAGTATGTTCGTGTCGACAAGAAGTTTCCTACTCATAGCGGCTCGCAATCAGCTCGCGAATCTCCGCGTCGGACATACGCCCCACCTCCGCATGGCGAACACGCGCCGAGAAGCCCTTGATGACCGAAGCCGCTTGCCGTTTGCGCTCGTCGCACGCCGCATCGAGCTGGGGAAGCTTGCCCGTCCGCTCGATAACGTCAAGCAGCACCGTTCCGCAGTATTGCCCGAACGACATGCCGTACCCCTGCCGAGCGAGTGCGTCGGCGAACGCCAGCGACTTCTCGTCCGCCCTGCTCGAAAACGTTTTCGTAGCCATAGCAAGCCTCCTTGTAAACGTGTTTATAGTATAGCTGTGATTACGTTTATAGACAAGTAGGCATACTTTCATGCGCAAACCTCTCCATTGACTAATCTCGATTTGAAAAGGATGCGCCCTCTGCAGAAGCGCGCTATCGCGGCTATGCGCCGCACGTTGACGGCAACGTGAATCAACAAAAGCGCGAGAAGCACTTTCGCGCTCGCGGCATGCAAGGGATTCCAGAAGAAATAGCCCGTGGCATACAGGCCGAAAGCAGGCAGCACGGCGCCCGACACCATAACGCCCGAAACGACGCATGCCGCAAGCGCCGCGAGCAAAGCCGCGTTCAGCAGCGAGGCGACCACCAAAAGCGGCGTCGTGCGCAGCTTGGGCGCGAAGCAGATCGCAGCGCACAAGGCAAGGCGCAAGAGAACTTGAAACCGCCCGATCGACCCTGCTAGTAGGGGATGAAGGCCTCCACCCGAAAGCCGCCGTCGGGAAGGTTCGCAAACTTCACGAGACCCTCCACCGACTCGGCGCGCGCCGCCATGATCTGCATGCCGTAGTGCTTCGCCTGCCGCACCTCCCCGGGCGCGCCGCCGTCGACCCCGCAGCCGTCGTCGGTCACCGCCAACTTCACGCCGTCGCCGAGCCAGCGCAGCATAACCACCACCGACGAGGCACTCGCATGGCGCCGCGCGTTTTGCACCGCCTCTTGCGCGATGCGGAACACCGCCAACTCCTTGCGCCGGTTAAGCGGTCGCGGATCGCCGACGCGGTTCAACCGGTACGACACCTCGGTACCGGCAAAAGACTGGTCCAAAATGTCCAGCAGGGAGCCTTCAAGGCCTTGCTCCTCAAGCGACTTCGACGACAAGGTTGCCATCACGTCCCGATTCAAGTCGGACACCGTTCCCACCAAGTCGCGAACAACCGCCAGCTCGGACGATAGTGCGCCCCTGTCGTTCTCCTCAAGCAGCGTTTCGCAGCGCCGCAGGCGCATCAACACGGAGGCGATCAACTGGTTCGAGTTGTCATGCAAGTTCCAGCTCAAGCGCTGCTTTTCGTACTCATGGGTTTTCGCAGCCGCTTCGCGCGCCTGGCGCAGCTTTGCCACCGCCTCGGTCAACTCGGCGTTGCGCGCCTCCAGGGCGCGCTCCAGCTCGGTCTTGCGGCGCAGCTCTCCCTCGACCGGCAGCCCTTTCGAAAGCGTAAGGCTGATGGCCTTGCCCATGTAGGAGAGAAGCGACGCGATTTCGTTCATTTCCTCACGTCGCAGATCGCGATAAAGCACCGTCAAGCACCCGATAAGCCGGCCGTCGTCTTGCAGGGGAACGCCCATGAGCGACACCTTGATCCCCCTCGACCCGAAATGCTCCAACGCCTGAGGCACGCCGGCGGCGGTTCCCTCTATGGTGGCGCGATAATAATCGGCGTCGGCGCGAAGCCACGCATAATAGTCATCAGTGACGAACATCTCACCGCGCGTCAAGCGCTCGGAACGCGTTCCCAACCGATCGAGCGGGAGCGTCCACCCGCGTGCAAACTCCTGCTCACGCGCGCCGTCGACCGTCCACTGCATGGCTCGACGAAGTTTCATGGTGCGCGCGCCGTCGTCGGCAAGCCATACGGCCGCCTCGCGCGCCTTCGACTTCTCCACCACGGCCGACAGCGCGGAAACCGTCACCGTGTTGAAGTCGAGCGTGTCCAAAAGCCCCAAGGCAAACTCGCCCATGCCGCCCACCACGTCGACCGATTCGCTGCGCGCACGGTCAAGTGTAACGCGACTTTCGCCCACGCCCGCGTGCTCTTCCGCCGTCGTTTTAGCCATGCGAACCCCCGCCCCTTAAAAAAGCCCCATCCTGATAGCGCTCGAAACGGCCTCGGTGCGATTCTTCGCGCCGAGGGATTCCACCACCGCGCTGATGCGGCGCTTGACCGTGCGTTCGCTGTAGGAAAGCTCGGCGGCCACCTCGGCCACGCTCAAGCCCTCCGACAGAAGTTCCAAAACGCGCACGTCCTCGTCGGAAAGCGACGTCTCGGGCGTCGGGGAGTCGCCGCCGAACAGCGCGGCGCCTATCTCGGGCGACACGAACGTCTCCCCGCGCAGCACGCCGTCGATGGCCGACAGCAAATGCTCCGCCGAGGTGTTTTTGAGCAGGTAGCCGTCCACGCCGCACCTCATGGCGCGCCGCACAAGCTCGGGCTCGGAATACGACGTGAGCACAATCACCTTGAGGTCGGACCGCCCGTTTTCCTTCAGCCGCCGCGCGAGCGCAAGCCCGTCCGCCTTGCCCAGCCGTATGTCGAGCAGCACCACCTGCGGGCGTATGCGCGCCACACGATCTTCGACGCCCCGCGCGCCCTCCGCCTCGCCTTTGACCTCGATGTCGGGTCGCGAGGCAACAAGCGCTTTAATGCCTTCGCGCACCACCGCGTGGTCATCCACCACCACAATGCCGATCTTGCGCACGCCTCGTCTCCTTTCGCGCTTTCCTCCCTATGATAAAAAGCGAAACTCCCCCAAAGCAAGGGGGAGTTTCCGAAGCGCGGGACCTTCAAAACCCGCCCGCGCCTTTTTGCGCGTCGCCAGCCCGCCGCGCCCGTCGCCCCTCCTCTGGTATCAGCGGGCACGGCGCGCCGAAGCGGTCGCCTACTCCTCAGCAGGCTGCGGGTTGCGATGCCCGTAAGCGAATTCCTTGTCGGGCACGATACCCATGGCGATGGAGAAGCGGTTGGAGAAGTTGAAATACGATGCCGTGAAGATGGCCTCCATGATCTCGTGGTCGTTCAAGCCCACCGCACGCAATTTGTCGACGGATTCCTTCTCGATCTCGTTGGGACGCGTGGTGAGGTCGTAGGCGAAGTCGCACAGGGCGCGCTGGCGCTCGTCCATCGGGCACACGCGGTAGTTGTAGGTAAGCAACTCGACCCACGAGGCGTCGAGCCCGAAGCTGCGCAGCGCGAACGCATGGGTGGTCAGGCACAGCGGGCACTTGTTCTCCGCCGAAACCACAACGCCCATCATTTCCTTGTCGGGGTTGCTCAGATAGCTGATCTCGGGGTTGAACAGGCCGTCGGCGAACGTCCACCAGCGACGGAAAAGCTCGCTGTT
Organism: Eggerthellaceae bacterium; assembly: GCA_030524475.1. Taxonomy (GTDB): domain Bacteria; phylum Actinomycetota; class Coriobacteriia; order Coriobacteriales; family Eggerthellaceae; genus CAAEEV01. Next base: position 31,163 of record JAUNGO010000001.1, read on the forward strand.
CAGGGGTAATACGCGAAACATATTGGGCGTGAAGCCGTTGATCATGGCCTGGAACTCAAGCGTCTCGTCGACGACCTTGCGCGTTTCCTCCGTCATTTCCTCTTCGTTGGGGGCCTGCAGGTACGACAAGCCTTCCGGGAACTTCTCAGACATGATGTCCTCCTTATCGTCTAGGAACGTTTCTGCGGCGGGTGCGTTGCCCGCCTCGTTTCGCTACGCAAAGCGATACTTCACGCCGAAGCCGCCCTGCGGATAGCGCCAGCTCAGTCCGCCCGCCTCGCAGGCCGCGATGCACGTGCCGCACTCCAGGCAGGCCAAATGCTCAACTTGGATGGCGTCCGACCCTTCCTCTTGGCGATACACGCGCGCCGGGCACACCGTGAGGCAGTAGCGCTTTTTGCAGCCTTCGCATACTTGCGCGTCAAGCGCGATGTGACTTTGCTCGTCGCACACGTACTTATCGAGCCCCAGCTTGCTCTCGATGCTCATCACAGCGACTTCACCGCCTTCCACGCTATGCGCCCCGTCTCGATTAAGCCCAGGTCAGCGCCCTTCACGGCATCCTTGGCGTAGGCGAGCATGTTCCGCTTCGGCGTGCCGTCCTGGCGATAGACGCACTCGAACAGCCCGCACGCCAAGTCGACCAAATTGGAGTACACGCGCCCGTCTTTCATGAAGGAGGGGGCACCTCCGTAGGTCTCCATGTCGCGCCCGACGAACGACGCGGCCACAGCCTTGTCGTACGCGGAAAGCGACGCGGCCGAGAAGTCGCCGGCCTGCTTGGCGGCCAGCGCGCATTCGGCGGCCAACACGCCCGAGGCTGCGGCGAAGTCCATGCCGCGCACCGTGAATCCGTTGTTGGCGGCAAACCCCGCCGCGTCGCCCACGATCATCCAGCCGGGGCCGGAAAGCGCCTTGGGCACGTTGCGCGCGCCGCCCTCGGCCACCATGTGGGCGCCGTACTCAACCAGCGTGCCGCCCTCGAGCAAGCGCGCCACCGCGGGGTTTGCCACCATGGCGTCGAGCAGGTCATAGGGAGTCTTGCCCGACTCGGCCAGATGGTCGATGTGCACCACCAGCCCCACCGACACGCTGTCGCGGTTCGTGTAAAGGAAGCCGCCGCCGGGGATACCCTCGGTGCACGCACCCATGACGCCGTACGCCACGCCCTCGCCCTCGCGGCAGCAGAAGCGCTCGCTTACCGTTTGCTCGTCGAGCCGATAGAGGTATTTCACCCCCACGCCCATGTCGTGGATGTCGAATCCCTTTCGCGCGCCGAGCGCCTCGGCCATCTTCGAGTTGATGCCGTCCGCCACGATCACGCAATCGGCGGTCATCTCGTCGTCGCCCGCGACGACGCCCGTGCAGCGGTCGCCCTCCATGAGCAAGCGGTCGACCAGGATGTCCGTCACCAACGACGCACCCGCCTCCTCCGCCTGCTCAGCAAGCCACGGGTCGAGCTTCGCGCGCAGCACCGAGCAACCGTTGGGCGGCGCGCCTTCGCCGCCCGCGAAGCCGACGTTGTCGTAGGCGATCGTGAGGGCGTCGTTCTCGCGCAACATCATGATGTCGTTGCGCGAGATGAGGCGCTCTACGGGGGCTTGATCGGCGAAGTCGGGAATCAAGTCGTGCAGCGTGCGGCCGTACAGAATGCCGCCCGAGAGGTTTTTCGACCCTGGGTCGGCGCGGTCGACCAACAGCACGTCGGCTCCTTCGCTTGCCAATTTGTAGGCGGCGGCGCTTCCCGCAATGCCCGCGCCTATCACAATCACGTCGAAATCAGACACGCGAGCACCTCCCTACGAGGCCAGGGCATCGATCAAAAGCGGGGCAACTTCGCGGAAATCGCCCACAATGCCGTAGTCCGCCGCCTTGAACATAGCCGCGTCCTTGTCGGCGTTGATCGCCACGACGACCTTCGCGTCGCGAACGCCCACCGTGTGCTGGACCGACCCCGATATGCCTGCCGCCACGTACAAGTCGGGATGGATGGACAGCCCCGAGATGCCGATGTAGTCGTCAAGCCAGTGGCGCTCCTCGACAATGCCGCGCGTGCCGCCCAAACCTGCGCCGAGCGCCTCGGCAAGGCGGCGGGCAAGCGTCAGGTCGTCGTCGGATTTGAATCCCATGCCAATGCCGAGCACACGGTCGGCCTTCGTGATGTCGTCGCCCGTGCGCTCAATAGGCTTCTCGTCGACGATCCGCCAACCCGCAGGCGAGCCGATGGCAAGTGCCTCGACGGGCGCAGACGCACCGTTTTCGCTCAACGCGTCGAACACGCCGGGACAAACCGTGGCGACGGCGAAGCCGCCCATGCGCTCCTCGCGCACGGCCGCGCCGCCGAACAGCAAGCGCTCAATGCTCCAGCCGCCGTCCTTCGCCGACAGTTTGGTCGCGTCGGTGTCCATCGGGGCGTCGGCATAGCCGGCAACCAGCGCCGCAAGCGTCTGCCCGCGCACCGAGTTCGCGGCCATAAGCCCCGCGAACCCGCCTTCGAGCGCATAGCGCGCAAGCGCTTCGGCGGCCTGCTCGACCGTGTCTACGCCTTCGAGAGCCAGCACCTTTTGCACGCCCGTTTTCGAGGCGTCGTCGGCGTCGCCAGGCAGCGCCACGGCTACAGCGTCGGCGTCGACAGAACGCGCCGCGGCGGCAAGCTCCGCCACCTGCTGGGCGGTTTCCCCATACACAAGCACCTGGGACATTACAGCACCCCCTCCTTCTTGAGCGCCGTCACAAGCGCAGCAACGTTTTCCTGGGCAGACGGCGCGTCGAGCATCTCGCGCTTACGCTCAACCACATAGCCGCGCAGAGCACCCGCCTCGACGCCCGGCGAGGCATCGGCCTCGACGTCAGCAAGCGACCAGGTGGTTTGGGGCTTCTTCTTCGCCGACAGAATGTCTTTCATGCCAGGCGTGGGCACTTCGGTGAACTCGGGCAAAACGGCGATTACGCACGGCGTCTCCACGCGCACCGTGCGCAGGCAGTCCTCAAGCTTTTGCACGACGAGAAGCGCCGCGCCGCCCTCCTCCGCCTCAGCCGACACGGCTGCGGGCACGTAGCCCCACCCGAGCGCCGCCGCGATACGCGCGCCCGTTTGACGCTGATACACGTCGGAAGACCCGTCGGCGCACACCACCACGGCAGCGTCCCCCATCGTGCGCAGCGCCGCCGCGAGCACGCGTCCCGTCGCGCGGGCATCGGCAGCCGCCGCGCCTTCGTCGATCACGGCAAACGCCTCCTCAGGGCCGCGCGACAGCGCGTCTTTCAGGGATTTTTCCGCCGCCGCGTCGCCGAACGTCAAGCATGCAGAGCCGGCGCCGATCTCCTTCGCCAGCTTGGAGCCCGCCACGATGGCGCAACGGTCGTAGTCGCTGATCTTGCGCGACGCGTTGTCGGTCGACACGCTCGAGTCGGGATTCACCACCACGTCCTGCTCGTCAACGACGTATTTGTAACAAGAAACAACACGGCTCATAAGAGCGGTTCCTCTCTTTCCGTCGGGCCGGGCGGTATGGCAGCGCCCAGCCCGACCTATACGTTTTTCGGGATTAGAAAAGCTTCATGACCGACGCGGCAAGCGCGATGAAGTCCAGATGGTTGGACGTCGGGCCCTCGCCGATGGAGCAGGCGCGCACGTCGCGCCAGTAGCGATGGATGTCCATGTCGTTCATGTAGCCGTGCCCGCCATGCAGCTGAATGGCAACGTCGCACGCGTCCTGCGCCATCTTCGGCAGCTGAACCTTCACCGTGCTCGCCAAAAAGCCGGCAGGCGTACCCGGCACCGGAGTGTTTCCAGCGTCGACGAACTTCGTCGTTTGGTACACGAGTGCGACGGCCTGCTCGATGTTGGCGGCCATGCGCGCGATGTCCCACGCAACCGCCTGGTGCTCGATAAGTTTTTGACCCGCGGTTTCGCGCGTTGTCACATATTCGTAGGTCTTGCTGTAAACGGCCGAGGCAACGCCGATGCACATGGCGCCGATGCCGATGCAGCTCTCCAGCACGCCGGAGATGGACTCGTCGAGGGCGGCATCGATCTCGCCCAACAGGTTGTCGGCGGGGATGCGCACGTTCGTGAAGTTGACCGTGCCCGTGCCGGAGCCGTGCCAGCCAAGCTTTTCTTCGATGTTGCCGATCTCGAGGCCCGGCGTGTCGCGGTCGACGATGAACAGCGTGGGCACCGAGGCGCCGTTGGCGTTCGCGTACACAACGAACGTGTCGGTGAAGGGCGCGTTGGTGATGAAGATCTTCTGGCCGTTGATAACCCACTCGTCGCCGTCCTTCACGGCCTTCGTGATGTGGTTCATGCAGTTGCCCGTGTTGCCGACCGCCTCGCCCGCGCACGCCGCGCCTACGATCTCGCCCGCGCATGCACGCGGCAGGTACTTCTGCTTCTGCTCCTCGGTGCCATACTGCAGAATAGGCAGGTAGCACAGCGTCATCGACGCGTCGAGGCAAATGGCAAATGTTTGCGACACGCGGGAAACTTCCTCAAGCACCAGCGCAAACTCGGTGAGGCCCAAGCCCGCTCCACCGTATTCCTCGGGGAACATGATGCCCGTGAATCCCAGCTCACCGGCACGACGCATCAACTCGACGGGAAACTCGTTCGTTTCCTCCATCCACGCCACCTTCGGCGCAATCTCATTCTCGGCGAACTCGCGAGCGGCGTTGCGGATAAGCTCTTGCTCTTCGGTCAGTCCGTGCAGCATGCGTTACCTTCCTTCCATTCATCAGGTACATCGACGCCATTGCCGATACATCTGAGTATGAAAGGCACCTGCAGGTCCAACCGTGCCACCGCTGTCCCTTAAGTGCCACATCGGCGGACGGGCGCCTCCTTCGCCAGCCTTCGCCAGCTCACCTGTCCAGCGGCTTAGCCTCCGTTCGTTACCCAACTCTTTCCATGTGGGGGTTGCGCGCGGCGGGGGGCTTGCCTACAATGCGCGGTATGGATTCTGTTTCAGGGCGGGGTGAGATTCCCCACTGGCGGTAACCGACCCGGCGGCGCAACGCAACAACGTTCGCGCGGCAACGTGGCACGAAGCAACGTCAACCACGCAGCCGCACGGCGAGCGCAACGCGCGGCGGGGCGGAAGTCCGCGAGCCAAAGCGTGCGGCGGCGCACAACGCAACGCAGCACGCAGGTTGACTCCGGTGAAACTCCGGGACCAACGGTACAGTCCGGATGGAAGAGGCAGAGTTCGCACGACATGGTGCCCCGCGCGGCACGGCCGTTGGCATTCCCGCCAACTCAACCCGTGCACGCAGCGCAGGCAACTTCGATCATGCGACAAGCCCGTGGAATTCATGCGGGCTTGTTTTCTTTGTGCGAGGGAGAAGGCAAACTCAAACGAAACCCCCTCGCAGGAAGAAGGTTCGCCATGAGCACTTCGCACGTATCGCAGCAAAAACCCGGCCAATTCGCCAACACCAACGCATGGAGCACGCGCCAGCTCGTCACGATGGCGCTCATGTGCGCCATCGGCGCGCTGTTCTCGTTCGTGCAGATTCCGCTTCTGCCGATGGCGCCGTTTCTGACCTACGATCCCTCGCTCGTGCCCGCGCTCGTGTGCGGCTTCGCGTTCGGCCCGGGCGCCGGCATCGCGGTCGGCTCGATTGCGGCGGTCATCCACGGCCTCATGCTCGGCGAGTGGGTGGGTTCGCTCATGAACATCATCATCACCATCTGCTTCGTCGGTCCCGCGTCGCTCATCTACAAACGTAAGCACACCATGAAAGGCGCCCTGATCAGCCTCGTTGTTGCCACCGTGTGCGCCACCCTCGGCGCCATCGTGGCGAACCTGACCGTGGGCGTGCTGTTCTGGTACGGCAGCTTCGACGTGATTTTGCCGATGATGTTGCCCGCCGTCATCCCGTTCAACCTGATCAAAAGCGCGCTGAACGCCGCGCTCACGCTGCTGGTGTACAAAGCGGTGTCGAACTTGATCACGCCGAAGAAAGACCAGGTGAAGGGGCGCTAGAAGCGCACGCTGCGTCGCGGCGCCCCATCCCGTGCAGCAAACAGAAAGTAACCACGCAGTCAATAGGAAGTCCATTCGCCATGATCGACATCGAGCACATACGCTTCACCTACGACGGGCAGCGCTTCGCCCTGAACGACGTGAGCGCGCACGTGGGCGCGGGCGAGTTCGTCTGCGTCTTGGGCGGCAACGGCAGCGGGAAGTCGACGCTGGCGAAGCACGTGAACGCCCTGCTGCTGCCCGACGAGGGGCGCGTCACCGTAGACGGACTTGACACCGCGCAAGCCGAAAACCTGTATTTGATCAGGTCGAACGCGGGCATGGTGTTCCAGAACCCCGACGATCAGCTGGTGGCGTCGCTCGTGGAGGACGACGTGGCGTTCGGGCCCGAGAACCTGGGGCTGCCCTCGCCCGAGATTGCCGCGCGCGTGTACCGCGCCCTGCGCGAAGTGGGATTAGTGGGCTTCGAGCGCCACGAGACGCACGCGCTTTCCGGCGGGCAGAAGCAGCGCGTGGCCATCGCCGGCGTGTTGGCCATGCAGCCGAAGGTGCTGGTGCTCGACGAGGCGTCGGCGATGCTCGACCCACGCGGGCGCGCCGGCCTTATGCGCGTGTGCCGCGAATTGAACGAGCAAGGCATGACCATCGTCATGATCACGCATTTCATGGAGGAAGCCGCGCTGGCCGACCGCGTGATCGTGCTCGACGGCGGGCGCGTGGCGCTTTCCGGCACGCCGGAAGAGGTGCTCACCCGCGCCGACGTGCTGGCGCCGCTCAACCTGGAGGTGCCGTTCGCGTGCAAGCTGTCGCGCGCGTTGGAGGCACGCGGAGTGGACGTGCCTGTGTGCGTGTCGGAGGACGCGCTGGTGGAGGAGCTGGGGAAGCAAGCGGTGGCGTGCGGCGTGCGCGAGGGCGCGAGTGTCGACGCGGGCGCGGACGAGCAAGCCGCCCCTCCTTCCGTCGAGCAACCCGTCGTCATCTCCTTCCGCAACGTGAGCTACACCTACGACGCGCCGCTTGCCAAACAGCAGAAGAAACGCGCGAAGAAGGACCGCAAGACAGCAAGCGCGGCAAATGCTTGCGACGCCGCCTCCGCAACCGACGCCGCCCCAACCCCCAACCCCGACGCGCCCAAGTGGGGCAACAGCCCCGACGCCGCGTGGGCGCTGCGCGACGTGACGCTCGACGTGCGCGAGGGCGAGTTCCTCGGAATCGCCGGACACACGGGGTCGGGCAAAAGCACGCTCATCCAGCACATGAACGGCATTCTACAGCCGAGCGCCGGGCGCGTGGAGGTGTGCGGCGCCGACGTGTCCGACAAACGCGCCGCCACCGCCGTGCGCGCGAAGGTGGGCGTAGTGTTCCAATACCCCGAGCACCAGCTGTTCGCCGACACCGTGTACAACGACGTAGCGTTCGGGCCGCGCAACCTGGGACTCATGTTCGAGGAGGTGGACGCCCGCGTGCACGAGGCGCTCACCCGCGTGGGGCTTGACGCCGACGAGCTGGCGGCAAAAAGCCCGTTCGAGCTTTCGGGCGGGCAACAGCGCCGCGTGGCGTTCGCGGGCGTGCTGGCCATGCGCCCGCAGATCCTCGTGCTCGACGAGCCGGTGGCGGGGCTCGACCCCGCCGCGCGCCGCGACTTCCTCAACCTGATTCGCGGTCTGCACGAACAAGGGCTCACCGTGGTGATGGTGTCGCATTGCATGGACGACCTCGCGGCGCTGTGCGACCGCATCGCCGTGATGAAGGAGGGCACGCTTTTGCGCGAGGGCGCGCCGCGCGAGGTGTTTCTGCACGAGGACGTGCTGCGCGCCGTGGGACTTGGCGTTCCCGCAGCTCAGCACGTGGCGAACCGTCTGCGTGCGGAAGGTTTGCCGCTTGACGACGGGGTTCTCTACGGCGAGGAAACGCTCGCGAACGCCGTGGCGCACGCGCTCGCCCCGAAGGAGGCGCAGTAATGGCATCGTCGTTCTCTTTCGGCAGCTATTTTCCCGGGGAAAGCCCGCTGCACCGTCTGGACGCGCGCACCAAGCTTTTGTGCGGCGTCGCGTTCATCGTGGTGCTGCTTGCCAGCAAGAGTCCCGCGCAGCTGGGCCTCGTGGCGCTTTTCACCGTTGCGCTCTATGCGATCGGGCGCATTCCCCCTGTTAAGGCGGCGAAATCGCTGGCGCCCTTGATGGCCATCGTCGTTATCGTGGCGCTGCTCAACCTGTTCGTGCAGCAAGGCGGCGCGGTGCTCGCCCAGCTGGGGCCGCTGCGCATCAGCGAGGGCGGCGTGGCGGCGTGCGCGTTTATGGCGTGCCGCCTGACGCTCATGATGCTGGGGATGAGCCTGATCACGCTGACCACCATGACGCTCGACCTCACCGAGGCGGTGGAGAAGCTGCTCGCCCCCCTCGCGAGGGTCGGGCTGCCCGCGCACGAGCTGGGCATGATCATGGGCATCGCGCTGCGGTTCATGCCGCAGTTCGCCTTCGAACTCACCAGCATCTACCGCGCGCAGATAAGCCGCGGCGCGGCGCTGGAGGCCAGCCCCGTGAAGGGGGTGCGCATGGTCAACTCGATCATCGTGCCGCTGTTCACCAGCGCGTTTCGCCACGCGGAAACGCTATCGGCGGCCATGGACGCGCGCTGCTACCACGGCGGCGCAGGGCGCACGCGCTTGCATCCGCTGCACTTCGCCGCCCGCGACGCCGTGGCCGCCGGGGTTATGGCAGCGCTCGCCGCGGCGCTGTTCGCCCTCGGCATCATGTAGCCGTGGAATTGGGACGTTCCAAATTCCACCCAATTCCACAAGCAGAAAGGAAACCCATCATGACCGGAAACGAGACCATCCTGCAGTACCTGACCAGCGTACCCGCGTGGTACCTTGCCACCAGCGTGAACGAACAGCCGCACGTACGGCCATTCTCGTTCGCCGCCGAGCAGGACGGCAAAATTTGGTTCTGCACCGCCACCACCAAAGACGTGTGGGAGGAAATGAAGGCGAACCCGAAGGTGGAGGCCACCAGCTGGTGGCCGGGGCACGGCTGGCTCATCCTGCGCGGCGAGGCACGCCTGGTCGACGAGGCAAACGCCGACGTGCGGCAAGCGGGCTACGACCACATGACCGGCCTCGGCGAAACCTACGACGGCCCGAACGACCCCACGCTCACCTTCTTCACCATCGAAAACGCCCAAGCCTGGATCTGCAACCACGAAGAATGGAAGCCCGTAGAGTTGTAGAGCCGCACCAATTGTGCGCGTTGCAGAATAACGGAGGGCGAAGGAACGCGACACTCCTTCGCCCCGAATTACACGCAGCGCAACGAGGTGGTCTGCGATTTTGACTGCCCCGCCACCATGCAGTTACTCGCAAAACGCCCTGAGGACTTCCAAGCGAGGTTTCACGTCGTTCGCCAAGTCGTCCGCTACGTAAGGCGTCGACTTGAGAACGTCCCCTAGCTCCCCTTCGCCCGCCTGCACGAGGGCTGGAAGCAGACGCTCGGTTATCGGGGCGGCAAGGTGCTTAAGCGCACCGACGGTAATGCCCAAATCCTGCGCCACATGCTTGAACGTTTCGGGCGTAACTTCGTCGATGGACTCCACTCCCCCGAAAACCATCGCCATGTTGCGACTGTACCGGGGAAAATACGTGGTGCTCACGAGATCGTAAGCGGGCGCAAGCGAAACCGAGCAGCGCCCGCCGCTTCCGTTACCGTAAAGCAGGGAATAGTTCTTAAGGTGCGCATCGCAATTGCCGATGGCGTAGTTGAACACCAGAAGGCGAGCGAACTCCGCGATGTCGCGCGCTGGGCGTGCCGACCTTTCACGCAGCAACGCAGCGATCCCGCGAACGCTGCCGCCCTCGAGCTCGGCGTACTTCGAACCCGAAGGAATGCCGAACGCCTGACACAGGTCCTCTTGATGAAGGCGCTCAACCTGCCAAGAATGTTCACCTTGCGCCACCTTGCGGTCGAATCGCTCGACAGCAAGAACCAGGGTCCCGCAGTTCAAAAGCGATGCGTTGGCCGTTTTGATGCCGCACGCCTGCGCGGCCTTCATGCACAAAAACTCGACTTCAGGGATGTCGCGCAGAGGGCTCGCCTTGAGGATATGGGTGGTGGCAGCCAGCCCCTGCGGCACAAACCACCCTTCCTGCATCGAGCACTGCGGGTCGTGCACAAGCCCCGTTTTGCCCTGCGCCCCCGCAAGAGACAAACGCATGTCGACATTCTGCTCGGCAATGGCCGGCAAATCTTGGAACATGAGTTTAAGCCGTTTTGAGTCGATGGCTTCATAGTCAAGATGCCCGCCCACAACCTCGCCTTCCGGCGCAATTAAGACGCCACCGATGCAGTCGCGCCCACACGCCGCGAGCAAACCAAGCCAATCGTCCTCCCGCAGCCGCAGCTTCGCCGCAAGCTCCTGGCGAGCGTGCGCCTCGGCGAGCAACCCTTCAAAGTAGGGACGGAAATCGGCTTGGTCGAACGGCTCACCGCGAAGCGGCAGCGACAAAGACAGCGGCACCGCCTCGGGCAACGCGAGGTACGACGGGTCGTACGAGAAGGACGAACTGCTAGGCAAATCGCCGGAGCGGATGGTGCCAACGCGCTGAGGGCTGCTGCAAGCGAGCCGATAAACAGCAAGATCGGGCGTCATGCGCGCTCCCTCCCAACGACGTCGATGCCCAGCATGGCAAGGACGTTGAGCACTTTGCCCACCTCAGCCGTTTCCTTTCCGTTCTCCAATTGAGACAGGAACGTGACCCCCACACCGGAAAGCCCCGCAAGCTCAGCCTGCGCCAAACCTTGTTCCTTGCGCTTTTCCCTGATGAGCGTCCCAATTGCGCGCGTTGTCGAAAGCTGATGCTCCACGCCGGTCTCCTTGCATAATTTATGCGTTCGCATATAAAATGGCTTCATACAAGATAATTTATGCGTTCGCATAAATCAAGGGGATTTGAGGATAAATTATGCGTTCGCAAAAATATTGCTCACAATCAACGCACGTTTAGCGTGGGCTGGGACGTTCCATATTACACATCACCTTACTTCGGCGTATGCAATTTGGAACGTCCCAATTGAACATTTGAGCATTTTCCGTCTGGAGCGCACAAAAGGGTGTGCTGGTTCGTTATAGATAATAGGAGCGAAAACGTGCGGAGCGGCGAAGGGAGGTGGCGTGGGAAATCGGGGTGCGGAAACGGACGCGAGCGAGCAGCGACGCGACGAAGCGCGACGGGTAAATCGGACGCGTGCGGACGACGCCTCGTGCGTAGGCGAGACACAGCGCGCAGACGCTACGCAGGCTGCGAGCGAGGCACGGCGGGCGGAGGCGGCGCGGGTTGTGGTTGAGGCTTGCTACGACGACGTGCTTGCTTACTGCCGTGCCCATGCGCCGCGCGGATGCGATGCGCGCGACCTGGCGCAGGAGACGTTTTTGCGCTTCGTGCGCAGCGGGCGGCTTGACGGGCAGGGGGCTGGGCGCGCCTTCGACCATGCGAACACGCAAGCCGTCGACCCTGTGGATGCGCGAGCACACCTTCCCTACCTGATTACCACGGCGCGCAACCTTTGCATCGACGCGGGCCGCTCGGCCCATGTTGTCCGCAGCGTGCCGACCGCGTTTCCCGCGCCCGGCCTCGACCCGGCCGACCCCCACGACGAAGCCGCCGACGTGGAGCTTGCCGGCGTGCTGGCAACGCTTGACCGCGACGCGCGCGAGATTGTGGAGCTGCGGTTCGGCCAGGGACTCGGCATCGGCGAGATCGCGCAGGTGGTGGGCGCAAGCCGCTTTGCCGTGCGACGTCGGCTCAACCGCGCGCTCGCGCTCCTGAAGGAACAGCTGGCGGAAAACGAGGGAGACGACCGATGAGAAACGTTGCCGACACGCCGCTTGAAGAGCGTCTGCGCGCGCACTACCGCGCCGAGCGCGCGCGATATGCGCAAGCAGCATCTGCGGCTACAGCCGACGAAGACAAGCGCGCTCTCGTTGCGCTGATGACGCAGGAAACACAGGCGAGCGAAGCGGCACAAGGCGCCAATACGATTCGCGATGTCAACGCGGCCCGCAACGTCAGCACTACCGCCAGCCCCATCAAGGGCGACACGCGCATCACCGCCGACAGCAGCACCGCCGCTGCGCCCACTCTGCGCACACGGCGCCCCAGCGCCATACGCGAGGCCCTCGGCTTCGTGGCGGCACAGGCTCGCTTCGTGCGACCTTCCGCATGGATTGCGCAGCTTGCGCTCATCGCCGTGGCGATTGCCGCCTGTGCGACGGGCGAGCTTTCCGCGCCCGCCGTATCGTTCGGCGCGGCGGCCGCAAGCGCCGCCACCGTGCTCATCGGGCTGCCGACGCTCACGTCCAGCAAGAGCCACGGCGTGTCGGAGCTCGAGTACGCCTGTCGCTTCAACTGCGCGAGCGTCGTTGCCGCACGGCTGGTGGTGCTCGGCTGCACAAGCGTCGTGGTCATCAGCTGCCTGTGCGTTGCCGCGCCCGCGCTCACGCAGGTCAGCACCGCCTCCTTCGCGTTGCACGCTTGCGCGCCGTACTTCCTTTGCACCGCAGGGTGCCTTGCCGCCACCCGCCGAGCCGCGCCCCATGCGGCCCTGCCGCTCGCTACTGCGTGGGTAGCCGTGGTCGTGATGGTCGCTTACGCCGCAGGCGGGCTCGTGCCGCATTTCTACGACATCGCCTCGGTAGGCGCATGGGCGGCCGTCGCCGCAGTTTCGCTCGCGTGGGCGGCGCGCGAGGCGTATCTGCTAGTGAGTGCCGCAGAACGCGGCCTCGACGCGCTGTGCCCCGCGCGATAGCGCCCGCCCCCCTTCCCCACTCATCCCACTCAAAGGAGAAGCCCCATGCAACTTTCCATCGACCGCCTGAGCAAGCAGTTCGGCGCGAAGATTGCCGTCGACCGCGTGTCGGCCGACCTGAACCCCGGCGTCTACGGGCTGCTCGGCGCGAACGGCGCCGGCAAAACCACCCTCATGCGCATGCTTTGCGACGTGCTGCGTCCCACCGCGGGCGACATCCTCCTCGACGGTCGCAGCACGCGCGACCTCGGCGAGGACTACCGCGCGCTTCTGGGCTACCTGCCGCAGGACTTCGGCTACTACCCCGAGTTCACCGCGCTCGACTTCATGCTCTACATGGCCGCACTCAAAGGCCTCCCGCGCCGCGACGCGCGCGCCCGCTCGCTTGAGCTGCTGAGCATCGTGGGGCTTGAGCGCGAGGCGAAGGCCAAGATCAAAACGTTTTCGGGCGGCATGAAGCAGCGCCTCGGCATCGCACAGGCCATGGTGAACGACCCGGTCATCCTCGTGCTCGACGAGCCCACCGCCGGCCTCGACCCGAAGGAGCGCGTGCGCTTCCGCAACCTTATCGCCAGCTTCGCGCAAGACAAGATCGTGGTGCTGTCGACCCACATCGTGTCGGACGTGGAGTACATCGCCGACGACATTTTGGTGATGCGCGCGGGGCAGTTCATCATGCAGGGCGCGCCCGAGGTGATCGTACGGCAGATGGAGGGCCGCGTGTGGGAGTGCCACGTGGACGCGCGGCTGGTTGACGAGCTGGCGGCGCGGGTGTGCGTGGCGAACGCGCACTACGCCGACGACGGCCACGCCGTGGTGCGCGTGGTCGCCGACGAGCCGCCAGTGCTTGCGGGCGCAGACGGCGGCGCGGCTGGCGGTGGGCGCGCGGGCGACGCGGGCACGCCCCCAAAGCCGCTTGCCCCCACGCTGGAGGACCTGTACCTGTACGTGTTCCGCGACGAGCCGCACGCGTAGGCGCGCCCCATCTGCACAGACAGCCCGCGCACGCCCGCCGCAAGCGCCCCGCGCCGCTTGCACGCCCACCCCTTCCCCACCCGCCACCCACCTCAAGGAGGAACAGCCATGCCCGACCTCATCCGCTTCGAGCTCAAGAAAATCGTCACGCGCAAAACAACGCTTGTGACCTGCGTCGTCGTGTTCGCCATCGTATGCGGCGTCATGGGACTCAACATACTCCAGGCCGACTACTCCACGCCTTCGGGCAACAAGTTCAGCGGCCTTGCCGCCATCGAGCAGGAGCGCGCCGCCGTAAGCGAGCACGCCTGCACGCTCACGCCCGAGCGCATCGCCGACGAAATTGCCGCCTACCAAGAGCTCGCCTTCTCGAAAGCCGCGCCCGAGGAACTCGCAAGCATGTCCGACAGCGCCGCCTACCAGCTCATGCGCGAGCGCTGCACCGACGAGGAGTTCGACGCGCTTTACAACCCGCTGGCGCGCTACCTGCTGGCGGCGTGGAGCGCAAGCCCCGGCGAACCCTACCAAACCGCCGCGCGCATGGCGCTTGCTGGCACCGATCCCGCCACGTTCTACGACCGCCTCGCCGAGCGCACGCAGAGCACCGTTGCCACAGGGCTTGACCCCGCCGCCGAGGCGAACATGCACTTCACGCAGCCCGAGGGGGACCTATGGCTTGCCAAACAGACCGAGGTGAGCGCCGCCGCGCCGCTTGAATACGGCTACGCGGGCGGCTGGGAGGACATCCTCAACTGCGCGGCGTTCCTCATATTCCCCCTGATCGCCATTTGCATCGCGCTCGCGCCCGTGTTCAGCGCCGAGTACGCCGAGCGCACCGACGCGCTGCTTTTGGCCGCGCGCCACGGGCGCACCAAACTGGTGGCGGCGAAGCTGGCGGCCTCGGGGCTTTTCGCCGTGGCGTATTTCACGCTGTGCGCGGCGGTTATCGTGGCCGTGCCGCTGGCATGCTACGGCGCGGGCGGCGCCGATTTGCCGGTGCAGCTTTTCTCGTCGAAGTCGCCCTGTGCGCTCACGATGACGCAGGCGACCGCCGTCGCCATTGGGCTGGGGTACGCGTTCATGCTCGGCGTCGGCGGGCTGACGCTGCTGCTTTCGTCGAAGCTGCGCTCACAGGTGGCGGTGTTCGCCGTCGGCGTGCTGCTGATGCTCGGCCCGGTGTTCGTCGGCACGGGCGGCAACGAGGTGCTCGTGCGCGTGCTGTACCTGTTCCCCGTAAACGCGCTGAATCCCACGCCGCTGTTCTGGTCGTTCGTGTCGTATGGAGTGGGGCCGGTCGCGCTCGACGTGGCGGGCATGGTCCTGGTGGTGTGGCTCGCCCTCGCGCTCATAAGCACGCCGCTTTCCGCCCGAAGCTGGCGCCGCCATCAGGTGGTGTAGAAAAACGACGCGTTGAGTTGAGGCGCGTGTGCAATTTGAGGACGGACGGCGAACACGTCCCCGCGTTCGCCCTGCGTAAAAATTTACTCATTGTATCTAGTAAAATTACTCATTATAATGAGTAAAAATTTCAACTACGCAGGGAGGGCGCGGCGATGTACCAAAGACGCCAAGTCTCGACGCTTGTCAATCGGCTCAGCGAGGACGGCATATGGACGATGCAGTTCGTTGTGGGGCCACGTCAAACGGGAAAAAGCACACTCATCACGCAGGCTCTTGAGCGCTTCGGCGGAGCAAGCCATTTTGTCAGCGCCGACGATGTGGCGAACCCGAACGCTGCGTGGATTGAACGCGAGTGGCAAATTGCCCGAGACATGACGCGCCACGGCTCCCAAAAAGTCATTCTCTGCCTCGACGAGATTCAAAAGGTGGACGAATGGGCGCGCCAGGTAAAGGCTCTCTACGACCGAGACAGGCGCACAAACACGCCCGTGCGCGCCGTCCTGAGCGGGTCGTCGTCGCTGTTGCTTCACAAGGGCATGGAAGATTCGCTCATGGGTCGCTTCGAGATCATCCGCTCACCCCATTGGAGCCTTGGCGAGTGCCGCGAGGCGTTCGGTTTCACGCTCGATCAATTCCTCTACTTCGGCGGGTACCCTGGCGCAGCGGCGTTCGTCTCCGACGAGCGTCGCTGGCGGGCGTACGTGCGCGACGCGATTGCGGAGCCGACGGTCGCAAAGGACGTCCTGGAGATGGCAGAGGTGCGCAAGCCGGCGCTCATGCGAGCTCTTTTTCGCCTCGGGTGCGCATATTCCGCGCAAGAGCTTTCCTACACCAAGATGCTCGGACAACTGCAAGACAAAGGCAACACGGTAACCATTGCGCACTACCTCGACTTGCTCGGCAAGGCGGGAATGATTTCGGCGCTACCAAAGTTTTCCGACAAGGAGATCACAAAACGCCGAAGCACGCCGCGGCTTATGGTTCACGACACGTCGCTCATGACGGCCCTGTCCGACAAAGGGCAAGATGCCTTCTTGGCAGCAGGCAACCTTCGCGGTCATTTGGTGGAATCCGCCGTAGGAGCGTACTTAATTGCGCGTTCGGAATGCGAGGGATTCGACGTCATGTGGTGGCGAGAGGGAAACAAGGAGGTCGATTTCGTTATACGAGACGGCTCCGCGCTGACGGCGATTGAGGTGAAGGGCGGAGCCGAGGCGGGTCAAAGCGGAATGGCAGACTTCCTCGACGAGCACCCGGGAACAAAGAGAATCGTGGTCGGCGGCGCGGCATCGGGCGCATGCACCGTGGAAGACTTCCTTATGGGAAACGTAGAGCTTTTCTATTAGCTGGTCATAGAACAGAAAGAGCCCCGTCATCGGGGCTCTTTTCTTGAAAAAACCTGACAAACGACCTGCCCCTTTGTCACCCTTGTTAGGGCAAGCGGAACAATACTATTTCATCAAAGCAGAGACTGCTTGGGTGAAGGCCAGCGGGTCTTCGATGGGCAGACCTTCCACCAGCATGGCCTGGTCGTAGAGGATGCCCGTGTAGGTTTTCACCTTGTCGGCGTCGCCTGCGGCGTGCGCGGCGCGCAAAGTGTCGAACACCGGATGCTTCGCGTTCACCTCCATGATCACGTGCAGGTCGGGCGTCTCGTCGGAACCCACCGCGTTCTGCTTGAACATCTGCGCCATCTGGAGCGACACCGCGCCCTCGGTGGTCAGCACCACCGGCGCGTCGGTCAGGCGCGTGGACACGACCACCTTCTCCACCTTGTCGCCCAGCGCGTCCTTCATCGCGTCGAATAGCTCGGCGTTCTCGGTCGTGGCCTCCTCGGCTTCCTTCTTCTCCTCCTCGGTGGTGAGCCCTAAGTCCTCGCCGCCGACGTTTTTCACCGTGAACTCCTTAGGGCTCGCCTCGCCGTCCTCGCCCGTGGAGACGATGTCCTTGTTGGAGTAGGTGCCGAGCGCCATCATGCAGAACTCGTCCACGTTCTCGTTGCACAGCAGCACGTCGTAGCCCTTCGCCAGCACCGTGGTCACGATGGGCATCTGCGCCAAGCGCTCCACCGAGTCGCCCGCCGCGAAGAAGATCGCGTCGGCGTCGGCGGGCGCGTCGGCCAGGTACTCGTCGAGCGTGATCATCTTCTTCTGCTTGGCGGAGTAGAACAGCAAAAGGTCGGCCAGCACGTCTTTCGCCATGCCGTAGCTGGAATACAGGCCGTACTTCATGGTGCGACCGAACTCGCCGAAGAACTTCTCGTACGCCTCGCGGTCGTTGTCGCGCATGTCGGCAAGGTCAGACTTGACCTTCTTCTCCAGGCGGCGCGCGATGGCCTTGAGCTGACCGTTGTGCTGCAGCGTCTCACGCGAGATGTTGAGCGTGAGGTCGGCCGAGTCCACCACGCCGCGCATGAAGTTGAAGTAGTCGGGCACCAGCTCTTCGCACTTCTCCATGATGAGCACGCCCGAGCTGTACAGCGCCAAACCCTTCTTATACTCCTTCGAGTACATATCGTAGGGCGCGTGACCCGGCACAAACATGAGCGCGTCGTAGGTGAGCGCGCCCTCCGCGTGCAGCGAGATGGTGCGCGCGGGGTCCTCGTAATCGTGGAAGTCGGTCTTGTAGAACTCGTTGTACTCGTCCTGCGACACCTCGGACTTCTTGCGCTTCCAAATGGGGATCATCGAGTTGATGGTTTCCACGGCGGTGTAGTTCTCGAACTCGGGCTTGTAGTCCTCGGGCGCGTCTTCCGGCTTCGGCTTCATGCGCGACTTCTCGAGCTCCATTTGGATGGGGTAGCGCACGTAGTTGCTGTAGCGCTTGATGAGGTCGGTCAGGCCGTACTCGGAGCAGTAGGTGTCGTAGCGCTCGTCGTCGGTGTTCTCCTTGAGAAACACGATGACGTCGGTGCCGTGCTCGGCGCGCTCGGCGGCTTCGATGGTATAGCCCTCGATGCCGTCGGACTCCCACGCCCACGCCTCGTCGGACCCGTAGGCGCGCGACACCACGCGCACCTTACTTCCCACCATGAACGCGGAGTAGAAGCCCACGCCGAACTGGCCGATGATGTCGACGTCGGCGGGCGTCTCGCCCTCGGACGCGGCATTTTCGGCCTTGAACTCGAAGGAGTCGGAATGCGCGATGGTGCCGAGGTTCTTGTCGAGCTCGTCCTTGGTCATGCCGATGCCGTTGTCCGACACGGTGACGGTGCGCGCGTCCTTGTCGAACGCCACGGTGATGGCGAGGTCGGCGCGGTTGATGGCCACGTCGGAGTCGGTCAGGCTCTTGAAGTACAGCTTGTCGACCGCGTCGGAGGCGTTCGAGATGAGCTCGCGCAGGAAGATCTCGCGGTTGGTGTAGATCGAGTTGATCATGAGGTCGAGCAGCTTTTTGCTCTCTGTCTTGAACTTGCGCATGGTGCTTGGTTCCTTCTTTCTTGTTGCGTTGTGTGGCTGCCGGCCAGCCCGCGCGGCGGCGAGGCGGCGCGCGGGCTGTTGCCCGCTGCATCACCGACGCATCGCTTTGCGCAAGTTGGCACTCGCAGCCTTCGAGTGCTAGAAAGAGATTCTATAGCGCAGAAAATCTATGTCAAGTAGTATCAGATTTTCATCATGGAGAAGGTGAGGGGCGAAGGGGCTCGCGCGGCGGGGTAGCTTGCGGGGCGGGGCGCAACGGAACGCACAGCAATCTCTTTGCAAGACATTTCCCAAAATTAGTGCTTGACTTCTAGTTGTGCATGTCTTATATTGATCACGGTCTGAAACACAGACGAGCAGCCGACAACATCCCCCCACGTTGTCGGCTGCTCGTCGTTTATTATGGAGAAGAACACATCGACGCGAAGGCGGGGCACGTGGACGAGGCATTCGACGACTATCTCATCATCCTGGGGAAATACCGTGGCAACGACGCGCACGTGCGCATCCCGAGCGGCATCGCGACCGTCGGCAAGCGCGCGTTCGCCTCAAACACCCTGATCGAGTCTGTCGTTTTGCCCCAAGGCGTGCGCGGCGTCGACGCCGGCGCGTTCGAGTCGTGCACGGCGCTTACCGACGTGAGTATGCCCTCCTCGCTGTGGCGTATCGGCGAGCGCGCCTTCAAGAACTGCCTGTCGCTTACGCACGTGACGCTCGGGCGCGCCGTCAGCTCCCTCGGCGAAGAGGCGTTTCGCGGCTGCACCACGCTTGAGGGCGTCACCATGCCCGAGTCGGTGAAACATCTGAAGGCCGGCTGCTTCGACGGCTGCACCGCGCTGGGCTACGTCGATTTCCCCGACCGCTTGCTCGACATGGGACCGCGCGCGTTTCGCGGCTGTACCGCGCTCGAAGAAGTGTGGCTGCCCGAGGGAATCACCGTGCTTGAGGAAAGCGCGTTCGAGGGATGCACCAACTTAAAGCTGGTCATGCTGCCCTCGACGCTGCGCGAAATTCGTGCCCGCGCCTTCGCGAAATGCCCCAACCTCATGCAACCCGCCCTGCCCGACGGCGTGCGCTTCGTCGACGCAACCGCCTTCGCCGACGCCGACGGCGACGATGGCGCAGCAGCCTCCCGCGCCCCGAAAGCAGCTCCCCCTGCCGGCGACGCAGCGGCCTCCCGCACCCCCTCCCCTTCCGCAAGCGATTCCCCTTCCGCAAGCGGCTCTCCTGCGCAACGCGCACGCACCGCCACCGCCCTTCCCCGAAAGCGCGGCATCGAAGGGGCAGTTGGATGGGAATAACTAGTGGATAGTATCTAGCATCAGCTATACTATACGCCATGAGAGTTTTGCAAGCAGCGGGCGTTCGCCTGTTGTCTGCGTATGCCATCAGCCAAAACAGTAAGGACTTTTCGTGAGACAACTGATTGTGCACAGCCTGAAGATGCATCGCGTCCAATCGGCGTCGATCATCGTGTCCGTTGCGCTGTCCGTGATGATTCTCGTCACGTTCGGCCTGGTTTACGGCGGCGTCATGCAAGGGCTCGACGCATCCGAGAAGCAAGGCGGCGCCGACGTCATGGCCATCCCGAGCGACGCCCTGCAATACATCGACGACACCGAGCTGCTCTACACCGGCGCCCCCGCAGCCGTCTACATGGACGAGAGCATTGTGGACGACATTGCCTCAGTCGACGGGGCGCAGCGCGTGTCGCCCCAGTTCTACGGGCAAACGCTCAACCAGGGCTGTTGCTCGACCACCGGGGAAACGCGCCTGATCGGCATCGAGAAGGAAACCGACTTCGTGGTGAGCGGCCTTGTCGGCGAGGAAGCGGTCGCGGCGCTCGACGAGCAGAGCGTCATCATCGGCAGCGGCGTCGACGGCGTGTACGACAATATGCTGACGATCTACGACAAGAAATACACCGTGGTGGGCGTCATGGCCGAAACGGGCACCGGGTTCGACGCGTCGATCGTGGGCGACATCGACATGGTGCGCGGCATCAGCCGCAGCATGGAGGGCTTCGCGCACTTCTGGGAGAAGCACGGCGACCCGAGCGGCCTGGTCAGCTGCGTGATGATCGACCTCGACGACAACGACCCGGACGGCGCGCTCACGCGTGTGAACGCGAAGATCAACCTGTCGGGCGTCGCCTCGCCGCTGGTGCGCTCGGAAGTTGTTGACAAGTCGCGCGCTCAGCTGCAGTCGGTGTTCCTCCTGCTGGTGATCGCCGCTGCGCTCATGGCGATCGTCACGCTGCTGCAACTGTTCGCGCGCTTTTACAGCAGCGTGTGGGACCGCAAAAGCGAGCTGGCGCTTTACCGCGCCGTCGGCGCAAGCAAAACCGACCTGCGCAAGCTGATCGTTGGAGAGGTCGGAGCGCTGGTGGGCGTAGGACTTGTCGCGGGCATCGTGCTCGGGTTCGTTGCCCAAGCGGCGCTGCTCGGCGTGATGCAAGACGGCCTGGCGTTCCCCTACGTATCGCTCGGCATAGGACCCGCGATCGCACTTGCGGTGGTCGTTGTCCTCGCGTTCGCGCTCGTCAGCTTCGTGTCCATCGTCGTTCCACTGCGGCAGATCGGCCAACTCGACCCGTCCGCCGCCATGCAGCAAGGAGACATCGACTAATGACGCTTCTCAGCATTCAAGGCGTTTCCAAGGCATTCGACGGGAACGCCATCATCGAAAACACCTCCGTCGAGGTAAACCCCGGCGACACCATCGCGTTCACCTCGCCGTCGGGCTCGGGCAAGTCGACCATGCTCTCAATGGCGGGGCTTTTGCTCACGCCCGACGCGGGCACCATCGTCGCGGAGGACGGCGTGAACGCGCTTGAGCTTGACGACCGCGCGCTTTCGCAGCTGCGCCAACGCCTGCTCGGATTCGTGTTCCAAAGCACCCAGCTCGTAGGCTCGCTGCGCGCGATCGAGAACGTGACGGCGCCGGCAAGCTTCGTTTCCGGCAAACTGCCGTTCTCGCCGGAAGAGCGCGCAACCGAGCTGCTGGAGCGCTTCGGACTGGCCGATCGTATGTATCACTACCCGCATCAGCTGAGCGTCGGGCAGAAGCGCCGCGTGGCGGTGGCGCGCGCCATGCTGCTTAAGCCGAAGATCATCATCGCCGACGAACCCACCAACGACCTCGACGAAGAGTCAGCCGAAGAGGTGGCAAACGCGCTGTTCAGCTATGCGGAAGAGGGAAACGCGCTGCTCTACGCCACGCATATCCCAGCGCTGGCAGCCCGCGCGAAAACCGTCATGAAGCTGCAAGGAAAAACGTTCAAAGTGGCGTAGATCAACGCCTTTGCATTTGAAACAAAGGGGCGCACGGTTTGTTGAAACCGCGCGCCCCAACGTTAAGGCAACAAGGAAGGGCGCTTTATCGGCCTTCCACGAAGACTCACGAATCGTTCGTAACGTCAGCGAGGCTTCTTGCGGTGCCTGAGATAGCCCCGCCTTGACCCCAAGCGTACTGAGGTACGCACCGTGGGTCAAACAAGGGGCTAGGTCAGGTGCCGCAAGAAGCCGCAGCGTCGAGCGGTTCCGCCCGCTCCGTTAGGACGGGCGGAACAAAACCTTAGTAGTGATAGCTCTTGGCGCCCTCGGGGTCGTCCTCGCCACGCTCTTCTGCGTTGCGAATGTCGTCCGGGTCAACGCCAAACGCCGCACCGCGCTCGGCATGCTGCTCCTTGAGCGGCTTGGCAGCCGTCTCGGCTCCCACGTCGCCGTGCCACTCGCCGATGCCCT
Source organism: Eggerthellaceae bacterium (assembly GCA_030524475.1). Classification (GTDB taxonomy): domain Bacteria; phylum Actinomycetota; class Coriobacteriia; order Coriobacteriales; family Eggerthellaceae; genus CAAEEV01. The sequence goes on from JAUNGO010000001.1 coordinate 53,488, forward strand.
CGGTCAGCTGCTGCAGGTACTCCTTCGCGCCCGCCTCGTCCTCGGGGCAGTCGGGCAAGAAGCCCGCCACGCGAAGCTCGTCCCAACGCTCGTAAATGGAATCCCAGAAGTCCTGCTCGTTGCCGTGGCCGTACAGGTAGTTGGCAGCCAGACCCTTCTCGATGGCGGGGTACTTGCCAACCGTGTAGCCCTTCTCGATGGCCATCTCGACGGCGGCGTCGGTGTCGGCGCGCATGATGTCGTCGGCATCGGCAAACGCCTTCGCCAGGCGGTCGCCCGCCTCGGGGTGCTTCTCCAGCGTGTGCGTGTTGCAGCAGATGAAGCAGCAGTAGTAGTCGGCCAGCTCCTCAGCGGAGATGAAGAAGAACTTCGCGCCCTCAGTCTCCTTGACCTGCGGGTACAGCGTGGAGTCGATGCCGATGATGGCGTCAACCTCGCCGTCCTTGAGCGCCTGGAGCAAAAGCGTGCCGTCGTAGACGACCCACTCGATGTCCTCGGAGCCCTTGCCGCCCGTGGCGCGCGAGTACAGCGCGTTGCTCTCGACGTAGGACGGGCCGCTCATGCCCGTGCAGCCCACCTTCTTGCCCTTCAGGTCAGCGGCGCTGTCGATGCCGTTGCCCTCAAGCGTAATGCCCGACCAGCAGCCGGTGTGCATCGTGTCGATCAATTTGGCGTTGGCGCCCTGCAGCCACGACAGGAAGAAGCCCGGCGTCCACAGGAAGAAGTCGATCTCGTCGTTGGCGAGCAGCTGCGAGGTGTCCGACGTGATGGTCACGATGTTCGGCTCGATGCCGTTCTTCTGGAAGCACTCGTTCTCGATGGCCACATACACGCCCAGCTCGCAGCAGTTGCCGCCCCAGTAACCAATGGTCATGGGAATCATGTCGCTCGAAGCGGCGCTCGACGAGGCCGCGCTCGACGAGGCGCTGCCCGCATCGTTGCTCGAGCAACCGGCAAGAGCCGCGCTGCCCGCCACAACGGCGCTGGTAGCCGCCGCTCCCTTAAGGAACGAGCGCCTAGTCAGGTCCTTCATACGCATTCCTTTCTCTTGTTTCCCTTCCCTCGTGAGAGGAAATATATGCACACAGCCGCATATGCGACTGCAGATGCCCCAAGCAGTGACGAGCACGGGGCGAACGCGGGGACGCAGCCCTGTTCACCTTCGCCTCGCTCACACCGCGCTTACCATCGCGCCAACCCCTTTTGCCAACGCAAGAGCCAGTTCCTGAACGCGAACATGATGGTGGTCAGCGTGGCGAAGATGACGATCATCACGCCGATAACGGCATAGACCTCGCCGTAGTTCGCCGCCACCGTTGTGTAGTTGATGCGGAACATCAGCCCCGAGTTCACGCCGCACAGCTCGGTTGCCGACATGGCGCCGAACGAGTGCGACAGCGCCATGAACAGCGCGTTCGCGATAGCCGGAATGGAGTTGGGTATCATGACGTGCAACACGGTGTACATCTTCGAAGCGCCAAGCGTCTCGGCGCGCTCGATGAGGTTGCGGTCGATGTTCTTGATGGCGCTCGAGATCATGAGCGTCAGCGGGAACCACGACGCCAGCACCACCGCCGCGAGCGCCGCCACCCGGCTGGAATGGAAGGTGACGAAAAACAGCGGCATCCAGATGAGCGCGGGCACCGGGCCCACCACCTTGAGCAGCGGGTTCAGCCAATAGTCGACCAGCCGCACGCAGCCGCACGACACGCCCGATATGATGCCGAGCGGTATGCCGATGAGAAGCCCCGAGAACAGCGTGATCATCGACGAGACCGCGTCGCTTGCGATCACGTCGCGGTTCGCCACCAGCTCATGCACTATTTTGTCGGGCGAAGGCACAAACGGCATCTTCAAGATGCCCGTGCGCAGCGTAAGGTAGTCCTGCAGCGTGAAGAAGAGGAAAAACGCGCACACGAGCCACGAGAAATGCGCCACCTTCTCGCGCACCGGGCGCACGAACAGCGAAACCAGGTACACGATAGTATAGACAACCGCGCACACCGCAAGCGCCGGCAGCCACGAGTCGGGCGTGTATTGCAGCTTCATCGGGTGAACCTGCGGCAACGACACGTACTCGATCGCCGAGATGGCCATGCCCACGTAAGGGACAAGCATCTTCAGCGCGTCTTTCAGCGACGTACGGCTTATGATCGGCTTCTTCTTTTTGATGAAGAGCCGCTCTTCCTCCTTGCGCTGCTCCTCGCGAATGGTGTCTTGAGACATCGGCACACACCAGCTTTAATCGAACTCGAGCATGTCCATGATGGCATGGCGGTACTCGATGAACTGGCTGGAAATACGGTCGCGCGGGTGCGGCAGGTCGATCTTGACCTCGCCGACGTTGGTGCCGGGGCGCGGGCTGAGCACGATAACGCGGTCGGCCATGTACACGGCCTCCTCGATGTCGTGCGTCACCATGAGGATAATAGGATGGAAGCGGTCGCGCATCTTCAAGATTTCGTCTTGGATGATGGCGCGGGTGAACGCGTCGAGCGCGGAAAGCGGCTCGTCAAGCAAGATGATGCCCGGGTCTTGCACGAACGTTTGCGCAATGGCTACGCGCGCCGCCATGCCGCCGGAAATTTGGTGCGGGTAGGACTTCTCGAAGCCCGTAAGCCCCATGAGGTCGATCATCTCCTGCACGCGGCCTTTCTGCTGCTTGTACACGCCGCGCGCCTTGAGCCCAAACGCAATGTTCTTCTCAACCGTGAGCCACGGGTAAAGGTTCGTTTCCTGGAACACGAAGCCGCGGTCGTACGACGGGCCCTTGATGGGCTCGCCGCCGTATTCGATGGTGCCGCCTTGCGCCTCGTCGAGCCCCGCCACCAGGCGTAAAAACGTCGACTTGCCGCAACCGCTCGGCCCGATGAGCGCCACGATCTCGCCGTGGTCGGCCTCGAGGCTGAAATCGTGCAGCGCCGTGAGCTCGCCCTTCTCGGCGTCGTCGAACACGCGCAGAACGTCGGTTGCCACCAAGCGCTTGCTGTTCTTGTCGGCTTCTACCACTGGACGACCTCCTTCGACCAGCTCATGGTGTGACGCTGGACAACAAACAAAATGGTTATGAGGATGAATGCCATGATGATGAACGCGATGGCAATGGTGTAAATGATGTCGTAGGCCATGTAGCTTTGCGCCCACGTGATGCGCCAGCCCAGGCCGCCCTTCACGCCCATCATCTCAGCGGTCACCAGCGACGTGAGCGAGAAGCAAAACGCCATGAACAGGCCCGTGAAAATGCTGGGAGCGGCCGCCGGGTAAACCACGTGGCGAATGATGTACCAGTTCGACGCGCCGAGCGTTTGGGCGCGCTCGATGCTGGCGCGGCTCACCGAGCGAATGCCGCCCGCCAGGTTCACCGACAGCGGGAACCACGTGGTGGACGCGATAACAACCAGCGCGGCGAAGTGGTTCGAAGGCGCGAGCACCAGCGAGATGGTCACCCACGCCACGCCCGGCACAGGTCCTATGATCTTGATGATGGGGTTCAACCAATAATTGGCATGCTTGCTGTAGCCCATTGCCGAGCCCCACAAAACCCGAGCACGCCGCCCATGAGAATGCCCTGCAAGTACAGCGTCACCGAGTTGTACAGGTCGACCGCCGTGCGGTCGTAGTGCTGGAACACGTAGGCCAGCATGCTCTCGAACGAGGGGAAGTACGGCAGCTCGAAGATGCCCGACTTGATCGTGCACAGGTTGTAAACGCCGCTGAGCACATAGAGGAAGATGATGATTCCCCACCACTTCACGAAGTGGCGGCGGAAATACTCGAACCAAATGCTGATAACGACGATGACCAGGTAAATGATCATTGAAGCGCGAATGAAGATGGGATAGTAGACGGTGGTTTCGCCTTCGGGGTACACGTCGGCCGCCGCGCCGTTCATAACCATCATGACGAACATGGCCACCAAAGGACAGACGAGCTTCACAATCTCTTTCGGCTGGGCAAGCGAGAACTTGCTGAAAAACCACGCCACGAAGCCCTGTTTCCTCGTGTTTTTGCTTTTCTCCGCCATGATTCCCTTCTGCGTTTCTACTCTTTCCACGGGCTTGCCAACGGGCCTTGCCCAGGTGTTGGACACAGCGCTTGATAGGCTAACGCCCAAACGTTGCGAGTTTACATCATATGGTGGTATTAGTCTAATACTTTCTTGACGATTTTCTGCGATAATGCCGCAGGAGGGAACGAACGGATGAAGGCACGGAAGTGTTTTGCGTTGAAGAAGCTCAGGAGGCACGATGGACGCTCGCGTTATGTCGTTGGTTGAAGGCGCGCTCGAGGGGCGCACGATAGCGCCCGACGACGCGCTGTTTCTGCTAGGGTTTGCCGCCGACTCGGCCGAGGCGGCCCACGTGTGCTGGGCGGCCGACGCACTTGCGCGGCGTGCCTCGCACAACACGGCCCAAATCTATGCGCAGATCGGGCTTGACGCCACGCCCTGCCCCGAGAACTGCGCCTTCTGCGCGCTGGCCGCGCGCAACGCCGCGCAGCGTGGGCATGAGCGCGGACGCGCCGAAGTGCCCGACAGCGAGGTGGTGGACTACGCGCGCGTGTTCGACGAGGCGGGCGTGCACCTCGTCTCGCTCATGGCAACCGCCGCCTACGACTTCGAGCACTTCCTCGATGTGGCGCGCAAGGTGCGCGCCGCCGTGGCGCCCGACCTCGTGATCATGGCGAACATCGGCGACATCGACGCGGCGCAAGCATGCGCGTTGGCCGACGCCGGCGTTCAGATGGCCTACCACGCCAACCGCATCGGGGAAGGCGTGATCACCGACATCGCGCCCGAGCGCCGCCTGCGCACGCTTGCCGCGATCAAGGAAGCCGGGCTTGCCGTGATGAGCGGCGTCGAGCCCGTGCACGCTGGCACCAACCCGCGCGACGTCGTGAGCAAAATGTACGAGGTCATAGCGCTTGAGCCTTACTGCGCAGGTGTGGTTGCGCTTACCGCCGTGGAGGGCACGGACATGGGCGATTGCACGCCTATCAGCCGCAAGCGCGCGCTGTTCATGGCATCGATCATGCGCCTTGCCGCCGGAACGTCGATACCGTTTGGCACCGGAGGCCGCAACGCCGTGTGGACTGACTCCGGCACCAACCCACGCGGCCGCAACCTCTCGACCAACCCCGACTTCCTTCGCCGCGACGTGGCTCGCCTGCGCAAAGAGCTGCGCGGCCAGGAATGGCACGTGCCCGAAAGAGGCCGAACCGACAACGGTCAGTCTTCCCACGAGGCGCAAGCCAACGCCTAAAGACACCGCGCCCCTCACACCCGCAAATAAGCATTACCGCAGTTGTTCTGCGAAAAAACCTATCGCGTAGAGCGGAATGCTGGCGATGCCGTTTGCATACCCGAAGTTTTTTGCGCTCGTGCGAACGACATAGGGCGGCTTGTATTTTTCTCGGTACGCCATCAAGCTGTTGGCGCGCACGTTCTCCCCTGATTTCACCTCTATAGGTATCACGTCGCCCTGCTTGCTCCTTGCGACGAACTCAACTTCCGACTTGCTTGCAACGCCCCAGTAATAGGGCTGTACCCCACACGACGTTAGTTGCTGCATCGTGTAGTTCTCCGCAAGGCCGCCCCTGAACCGGGCGGCCTTGTCGCCTGAAGGCAGCACGTCTTGGGGAAGAACGTCGTACGCGCAGGAAAGCAGCCCCGTGTCAGCCATATACAGCTTGAACATATCGCGTTTTTCGAACTCCTTAAGCGGAGCGATCCCGTCGCTCACGTGGGTGCATCGGGCAACAATGCCCGCTGCCTCAAGCCAAGCGAGCGCCGTCTCATACTGGCTCGCCCTTGCGCCTGAGCGGATTTTCGCATACTGAAACTTATGGTTTTCCTTCGCCAGCTGCCCAGGAATGCTTTGCCATGCCTCGAAAATCCTCGGAGCCTCCGCAGCCGTCGAATACTTCGTCATGTCGGCAACGTAAGCTTGGTCTATTTGGGTAAGCTTTATCCGCGCCTTGTCGAGCGCCTCAACAGAGCTGTGGTCGCAAGCGTCCACGTACGTCTGAACGGCTTCAGGCATGCCGCCGACGAGAAAATACTCTCGCAACAAGTCCATGGCGCGATCGTGAAGATTAAACTTCTCGTAAGCGGCAACGTCGGTTTCGGCAGCGCCCCTTACCAGGCCGGACAGCCTTTCTTCCCCACGTGCCCAAAGGTATTCCTCGAAATTCATCGGGTAAAGCGTGAGCATATCAACCTTGCCCACGGGAAACGAGTACTTGCCGCGGTTTACCTTCACCCCCAGCAAGCTGCCAGCCGCCGCAACGGCATATTCGGGGGCGTCTTCGCAGAAATACTTGAGCGAGGTGAGGGCGCGCTCGGAAAGCTGAATCTCGTCGAGCACAATAAGCGTATTGTTTGACTCAATGGGTATGCCGAGCAAGGCTTCAAGCTGCAACACGATGTCGGCCGGGCGTATCGACCCCTCAAAGACCGAAAGAGCATCCAAATCTCGGGAGAAGTCGACGTAGGCAATGTTTTTGCAGCATTGGGCGGCAAGCTTTTTTAGAGCGTACGTTTTCCCCACTTGGCGCGCGCCGAAAAGGAGAAGGGGCTTGCGATGCGCACTTTGAATCCAAGCGTTGAGTTTATTGTCGATATGCCGCTTCACGACCGTCAACCCCCTTCATTGAAAACTGAATAAAGTGTTTGAATTTACATTTATTTCAGGAAATTATAGTACATTTTCGCATTTTATTCATGTTTTGACGGCTCAAAAGAAAGAAAAAGCTCCTGCGCCGCATGAAACCCTCATACGACGCAGGAGCACATCGGGAGACACTAAAGAATTTCGCGGAACTTAGAACCAGCCCTTCGAGGGGCCGTCGAGCACTTCCCAACCCGAGGCGAGGAACATCTTGCGCTGCTGGGCAAGGCTGGCGCCGCGACCGCCGTTTTCAGTGCGCTCCACCGTGTCACGCGGGTTCGTGCCCACCTCGGCCCAAGCCAAGTTCGCGCCCGCCGCCGCCGTCATCACCGTGTTCGCCGAGCAGTTCAAACGCAGGTCAAGACCGGTTGCCAAGCGGTACACCGCCACCATGTTCGCATTCGCCACGTCGGTGAGCATCCCCAAGTCGTACAGCTGCGTGCCCGGCACCGCGATGCGCTTGCCCACGCCCGACGTGAACGGCTCGGTGGAAATGCAACGCATGGTGGCCTCGGTGAGCTCCTCGGGCGTGTGCTCGGGGCCGACCGGCTCCACGCAGGTCGAAAGCTTCAAACCCGCCTCGCGCATATGGGCGAACGTGGCCATGCGGTCCTCGACGGGAATCTCGGTGTCGACGCCCTCGCGCATACGCACGGCGTGATAGGCGCCCTGAGCGCCCGCCGCCTTCAGCTGCTTGGCGCGCTCGAGCGTCATGTCCTCGGTGTTCACCAGAAGCGGCATGTCGGGGCTGATAACCTCGCGCACCGACGCCACCATGTCGAGCAGCTTGTTGAAGCTGTAGCTGGCCGTGGTGAGCATGAGGATGAGGTTCGCGCCGTCCTCCTCGTAGATCTTGGCGTACTCGAGCACGTCTTCCTTCGGCAGCTCGTATTTGCCCTTGCGCGCGCCGTTGCACGCCGCGAACGAACAGAACTTACAGTTCTTCGGGCAAATGGTGCTGTTCAGGCCGATCTGCGCATGGATTTCCGCCACGCCGTCGGCCGCCTGCATGGAAAGCTCCTGACCTGCCCAACGCAGAATGGCCGCCTCGCGGCTCGTCTCCTCAATTTCATAAAGCTTGAGGACCTCGTGGTCTTCGAGCCCCTTTCCCTCCAAGCCTTTGTCGATGATGTCGATGAATTCCGGGTCGAACGGTTGCATGGGTTCCTCCTCGTCGCAGTTTGCTGTTCGCCGCATCTGCCTCGCGTTTGAACTGCGCTTATTATAGGGTATTATTCACTAATGGACGAGTGCTAGTATAAGATTAAACGCCAAAGAACAGAAGAACCGCGCGAGAGGAGCGCCCATGAGCCGAGCATCGCATCAGCCGCCTACCAAACCCGTTGCTCGCACGCCCTACACTACCGAGCGCCGACATGCGGCGTGCGCCCGCGCCGTTGCGGTGGTGCTTGCCTGCGAGACGGAAACGACGCCGCTTCGCGTGGAGTTCGAGGATCCTGAGCGTGAGCCCGTGGTGTGCGAGGGCGCGAAGGCGGGCGCGGAAGGCGCTGGGGACACGGGCGCAGACGGGCGTGCGGACGCGGAAGGCGTCAGGAGGGCGCGTGTGAGCGGGCGTGCGGACGCGGACAAGCCTACCGGCGCGCGCGGCTCCGCGGACGCAGGCAACGTGCAGCAAGCGGCGCGCGTATGTCGCCCAGCCCAAATCTACGAAGGAAAACCGCTTGTGCATTGGGCGGTGAACGCCGCTGTGGAGGCGGGCGTGCACGCCGTGTACGTGCTGGCCGCGCCCCATGATCAGGTATGGAAGGCAGCCGAAGCGTGCGTGCGCGAGCTTGACGGCGCGGGCGGCGTGCCCGTGAAACTCGTGCGCTACGACGCCGACGCCGACGCTTCGGCCACGCGCGCAGCGTCGCACTTCGAGCTGGTGGGCGTCACGAAAGGCAAGCTCGACGCGGCGCTTCGCTGCCTTGAGGAGCATGATGAGGCCGACGCCGCCCTCATCATGTCGAGCGACCAGGTGCGCATCACCGCCGACCACCTGACCGACCTGTGCGAGCGCTTTGCGACCAAGGGCGGCGGCGAAAGCGTCGACGTGGTTACCTCGTGGGTAAACTGGCTGCGCCGCACGCCGCTTCTGGTGGCGCGCCGCTTTCTTGCGGGGCTTGACGCGTCGGGCTTGTGCGCGCCGCGCCCAGGCAGCGTCGATCGCCCCCTTCCCCACCTTCGTATGCAGGAAGTGGTGTTCACCGAGGAAAAACTTGCCGCCAACGACGTTGTTCCCGAGCGCGTCGAGAAGTTCTTCAAGGACTGCACGCTCTCGGCGCTCGAAGCCGTGGCCCTCGCACGCAAGGAGGCGGCCGAAGCCGAAGCGAGACAGACGGAAGATGTTGAAGGCAAGCGCGACGGCGGCAGCGGCCAAACCACAGACGCCGACAAAAGCGAAGCGCCGAGCGCGCACACGAAACCCGCAGATCGCAGCGCCGCCGACCAAGAGCTCATCGACGTCGCCGCCGCCGTTGTGCGTATGCAGAACGCAGCCGTGGCCGCATGGAACGACGCCGACCAACGCGCACTGCGCACTGCCGACGCGTGGGCGCGCCGCAACCAACGCGACTTCCCGCTGCTGAACGACCGCGCGCACAAGGGCAAGCTGGCCTACCTCGACTCGGCGGCCACCGCGCAGCGCCTCGCGCCCGCGGTTCAGGCGCAACTCGACTTCGACCTGCACGAAAACGCCAACATCTATCGCGGTTCCTACGCGCTTTCCGCGCAGTCTACCGCCACGTTCAACGAGGCTCGAGCGCGCATCGAGGCGTTTATCGGCGCCGATCGGCGCGAAACGGTGTTCACCGAGAACACCACGACCGCCTGCAACTTGGTGGCGCAGGCGTGGGGCTCGCACAACGTGGGAGCCGGCGACGTGATCGTGGCGGGCGTGGAAGACCACCACTCGACCTACCTGCCGTGGCTCATGCTGGCCGAGCGCACGGGCGCGCGCGTGGAGCCGCTGCCGCTGCGCGACGACGGACGAGTCGACCTCGACGCCTACGAGCGTCTGCTGACGCTGCGCCCGAAGCTCGTGGCGCTTACGCACGTGTCGAACGTGATCGGCATCGAAAACCCCGTGCGCGAGATGGCGGCCCGCGCGCACGAGGTTGGGGCGCGCGTGTTCGTCGACGCCGCGCAGTCGATTCCGCACATTCCCGTGAAGGTGAAGGAACTCGGCGCCGATTTCGTGGCGTTTTCGGGACACAAGCTGTACGGGCCGTTCGCCATTGGGTGCTTATGGATAGCACCCGACGCCTTCGCCGAGATGGACCCGTTGGGCAGCGGCGGCGGGGCCATCTCGCACGTTGCGCTCGACTCGTATTACCTAAGGCTCGGCGCCATCCAGTACGAGCTGGGAACGCCGCCTATCGCGCAGGCGGTCGGGCTTGCCGCCGCCGTCGACCACTTCGACGCGCTGGGATACGACGCCGTCATGGAGCACGGGTCGGCGCTCACGCGCTACGCCGTCTGCGGACTGCACGGAACCGACGGAGTAACCGTGTGGGGCGACCACGAGAAGCCCGACGGGCTTTTGGGCCTCGTGTCGTTCTCGCTTTCGGGCACCACCCCGCTTCAAGTTGCCACCACGCTGGGGAAGCTGGGCGTGGCAGTGCGCGCGGGCGGGCATTGCGCACTGCCGCTACACGCCAGCCTGGGGCTTGTGGGAACCTCGCGCATCAGCTTCGGCATCCACAGCACGCGCGACGACGTCGACGCGGCACTCACCGCCATCGAGGTGTGCCGCCGCCTGTACGCCAACCAGCGCGACCGCGTGCGCTCCCACTACGCCGACGTGGCCGCAGCGGCCGCGCGCTGCGACTGCTGCTGCGACGCCCCCGCAAGCGGAAGCGAGGCGGCACAGCTTTACGACGCCGCGAGTACCTCCGATGTTCCCTTGCAGGCGATTGCCGCCAGCCGCGGCTGCGGCGACCCCGTGTCGCAAGCGGGCCTGCAATCCGGGGAAGTGGTACTTGACCTGGGAAGCGGCGGCGGCATCGACGCGCTTTTGGCATCGCGGCTGGTGGGACCTGCCGGGCGCGTGTACGGCGTCGACATGACTCCCGAGATGATCGAGCTCGCGCGCGCCAACGCGCACGAGGCGGGCGCCGCCAACGTGGAATTCGTGGAGGGCTCCATCGACGCGCTGCCGCTGCCCGACGCGTCTATCGACGTGGTGATATCGAACTGCGTCATCAACCTGTGCAACAACAAAACCGCCGTATTCGCCGAAGCGTGCCGCGTGCTGCGCCCCGGCGGGCGCGTCGTGGTGTCCGACATTGTGGCGTTTGAGCCGTACCCCACCGAGGCCGACGAGCCCCTGCGCGCCATCACCGGCTGTCGCAACGGCATCACCCCCGCAGCCGACTATAAGCGTATGCTGCGCTCCTGCGGATTCGAGCGCGCAAGCATCGAGCCGAAAACCATCTACACCGACGAGGTGCTTGCCGAGAAAGCGCACCGCAAGGGGCACGTCGACGCGTTGGAGGCGCTTTCGGGCCTGAGCGTGGGCGCCGCCACGGGAAGCGCCATCATAACCGCCGTAAAGCCCTAATCGCGCGCCTTCTACAACTTCAGTTTCGGCTTCTCGGCGTCGGCGGGGTTCGCCTTCGCCACCTGCACGAGCGCCACAACAACGGCCACGGCAACGGCAATCCATACGACGAGCGCCGTGTGATGGCACTCCATCTCCGCGTTCCCGCACAACCCGATGGCGAAATCCATCGGCAGAACCGCGATTATCGCGCCGACGACGATCGTCATCAAAGCCGCCACACGACGCCCTTCCGCCGTCTTCGCCGCCAGCGCCGCAATCGCCGACACCACGCCCGCGACGCCCACAAACGTTGCCGCCACAAACGTCCAATGGCATTTCATGGGCATCATTCCCGACGTGCACTCGATCATCTTGTCGCATCCGCCCATCACGGCCGACACAGCTACCACTGCGATCATGCACAACACCGACACCGCGCCAAGCGCCTTCCACACTCCTGCCTTCACTGCAAACCTCCCGCTCGCTTTACTCAATTGCCATCGGCATATGCTAGATCATGTCAACGGAGCACGCAAGCCCGAACGCGGAGACGGGGCGGGCGAACACGCCCTACCACCACGACGAAGGGCCGCGGAAGGTTTTCCAACCCTGTCGCTCGAAATCGGTGCGTACCTTCTGCACCGAGTCGCCAAATTATTCGCCATGCCTTCGCCCATGCGCACCGCATGGTACACGCTGCCCACGCCCACGCTGCGCAAGCGCCGCGTCAACAATGCGCTCAATGTCAGGGGAAACCTTCATGCCGCCTCGTCTACTCGATGGGGTTCTCCGCGTCGCCCGCCCACTCGCTGTAGCCGGCGGTGTACACGCTCACGTTCTCGAAGCCCTGGTTGGCAAGCGTCTCGGCCACAAACGCCGCGCGCACGCCGCCCGTGCAGTACACGATGACCTCATCGTCGGCCGAGAGACCCGCGTCGTCGAGGAGCGCCTTGATCTCGTCGTCCGAGATCACCGTGCCATCGGCGTTGATGAAGCTGACGGCAGGCAAACTGATCGCGCCCGGAATGCGGCCTTCGCGCGCTTCGCCCATCGTCGTCTCGCCGTCGTATTCCGCGCTCAAGCGCGCGTCAACGATTTTCGCGGAATCCATGTGCGCCTTCACGTAGGCGGTGTCGACCTGGTCGATGGGATCGTTGTCGGTGCCGTGCAGGCTGGCCTTGACTTCGCCGCCCTTGGTCATCCACATAGTCCAGCCGCCGTCGAGAATATGCACGTCTTCAAGCCCCGCCTCGCGCAGAGCCCAGTAGATGCGACCGTCCTCGCCCCAGCCGTCGCGCGTGTCGGTGTAGACAACCACCGGCTTGCTGCCGTCGATGCCGCGCTGAGCGGCGGCTGCGGCAATCTCGTCGGAGGGCAGCAGCTCGCCCCAACCGGGCTGCCCCTGCTCAACCTCGACGTTGGAAATGGCCGTCCAGTGCAGGCCCACCGCACCGGGAATGTGCTGTTGGGTAAACGTGCTCGTCGAGCGCGCGTCGACGACCGTCACGTCGTCCAAGTGCTCCTGCAGCCAGTCGAAGCTCACGTACATACCTTGGTCGGCCGCGCTGAACGCCGCCGCCTCCGTTGCCGCCGATGCGGCGCTCGCCGCGCTACTGGTGCTGCCGGCACCATCGCCCGACGAGCATCCCACGCCCGCTACCGCCATGACCGCCGCAAGCGAACCTACCGCCGCAATCTTTCCCCATGTGCGTACCATGTCCCTGCTCTCCTTTGTTTGTAATCCTATATTGGTCAAAATCCATTATATGAATACATAAAGTAAAGTCAAAGAAAAATAGAGGCTGCCTCGCCAAACGGAAGGAGCGGGGGCGATGGGTGAACGCGGGGGCGGGTGGGTGGTCGGGCGGTGGGCGAACGCCCCTGCGTTCGCCCCATCCCTCCGTTTTGCCGCTATTTCGCAAACATCTTCGAGGGGCCCTCGAGAACTTCCCAGCCGCATTCCTGGTACAACTCGCGGCAGCGGTTGACCGTCCAACCGCGCACGGTTTCCGCCTCGGTGTCGCGCGGGTTCGACCCCACCTCGGCCCACACGAGGTTCGCGCCCGCGTGAACGCCGAGCGCATTGGGCTCGTGCGTGCAGTTGCCGGGAACGCGCGTGCCCGTGGCCAGCGCCACTGCAGCCACGATGGTGGCCATGCGCGCGTAGCTCACTTGCCCATGCACGGCCAGCGGCGACGACGGGATGGTCGTGCGGCGCATCGACCCCGAGAAGTACGCCTCCAAGTCGCGCGTGAGCAGCGTTTTCTCCACCAGCTCGTCGATCGAATGCTCAGGGCCCACGGGTTCCACGCACATACCGACGATAAGTCCCGCCTCCTTCGCCGCCTCGATGGTTTTCACGCGGCGCTCAAGCGGAATGCGCGTGAACTCCCCCTCGCCCATGCGAATGGCGTGGTAGACGCCCGTGTACCCCGCCTCCACCAGCGCCTTTGCCTCGTCAAGATCGAAGTCGCCGGTGTTCGCCACCAGCGGAATGTCAGTTTTCATGGCGCGCTTGATGGCCTTCGACACGTCGATAAAGTCCTCGAAGGCGAAGTTCGCGGTCGACATCACGTAGATGGCGTTCGCGCCCTGGGCCTCCATCGAGAGCACGCCCCCGATGGCCTCGTCGACCGGCAACGCGGTGGCCTCGGTGAACACCTTGTTGGAAGCGGCGAACGAGCAGAACTTGCAGTCTTTGCCGCACAACCCCGTATTGATGCCGATTTGCCCGTGTATCTCCGCCTTGCCGTCGAGCAGCTCGGCGGAGAAGCGGCGGCCGGCCTGTTGAATGGCGAAGGCTTCCTCGCTGAGGTCTTCCACGCGGAAAAGCTCCGCAACCTCGACGGCGGAAAGATCGGTGCCGTCAAGCGCCTTGTTGATGATGGATGAAATCGTCTTGTCCATGATGGAGTCCTTTCTCTGTGCTCAATAGGGTCAACACTTTTTGTTTCGCCGCCATGGCCCGTTACTTCTCGATCGGATTCTGCGCATCGGCCGTCCAGTCGACCCAGCTACCCTCGTACACCTTGACGTCGGAAAACCCGGCGTCGCGCAAAATGTCGGCCGCCGCCTTCGCACGTACGCCCGTGCGGCAGTACAGCACGAGCGGCGTGTCGTGCTCGATGCCCGCCGCAAGGTAGAGCGCCTCCTGCTCTTCACCAACCGTGTCAGCGGTACACGGGCTTGCGGAATAGGAGATGTTCACCGCACCAGGAATATGCCCCTCGGAAAACTCGCTCGGCGTACGCACGTCAACCAGCGTAAAGGCGCGGGGCTCAGCCTTCACGTAGGCGGCATCGACAATGTTCGCGTTCTCCATCTGCCCGCCCGTCCCTTCGCTAGACTGGCTGGAGCCGTTGCTCGCCGCCGCACAACCCATCAATCCAATACATAACGCACACGCCAACACGGCGGCTACAATTCCACACGCACGCGTGCCTTCGAGCGCTTTTCCCCGGCCAATTCCGTTCATTCCGCTTCTTCGTCCTAGTCTCATAACTATTTGATTGCATCCAATACTATACTTGCACATGACGCTTGCTCAACGCCATTATAGCAAGCGAGAAATGATTTCACATGGACCAAAAGGTAGCTTGGCATCATCACCCGCGTACACAAGGAGTAGGCGACAACGTACGAGGAAATGCTGCACCTGCCGGCGCTTGACGAGACGAACCCTGAGACTACGACGGCGACGGCCAGCGCATAGCCCTCACACCCGAGTACATGGAGCAGAAGATCAAGGAGGGGTAGCTACTAGGGAGCTGTAGAGACCGCTGGGTGGGACGGCACCAACCGCCCCACCCGTCTTATCCCGCCAGCCCCTTACGGTAGCGAGCCAACTCCCGCGTGCCTTCCTCGCCAATCAGCATATCCACCATGCGATAAACCACCTCTTGCGAGAACTCCGGCCCCGCGCACGAGATCACGCGGTCTGAGCACACCACCGGCGCATCCTCGAACGCGCAGCCCGTTGCACGCAGAATAGCCACGTTGTCGTGGTTCTTGCTGAGCGCATACGTGGTCGCCCGCCCTTGCGCGAGCACACCCGACTCCGCCACGCACAACACGCCCACGCACATGGTCGCAACAACAGCGCCGCTCGCATGGGCGCGGCGAATGAATTCGTACACGTCTTCGCAATAAATCTCATCGAAACCGTGGCTGTGGAAGCCGCCGGGAATCACCAACGCGTCAAACGACTGCGGGTCAACGTCGCTCAGCAGCGCGTCGACCGCAAACGACGTGCCAAACCGACCGTGCACCTCGCGATGCAGCCCCGCCGTCGTCACCTCGATCAGCGGCAGGTGCGGCCGATACTCCGTCCAGCGGCACAGCGACGTCGCGCACACCGCCTCGTAGTCCTCAAACCCCTCCGCAAGAAAAACCAGTACACGCTTAGTTGCCACGCGAAGCCCCTTTCCCGCAACCGATGATTCTCACTTGAGCTTCCATTTTTGTGAGTTTCCGCACATTATTCCTTGGTATTTCGTGCATTCTTACACATTTTTGGAAGTTTTACAGATTGGCAAGTGCTCTCTCGACCAAGAAAAGCAGGGGGCAAACGTAGGAGGGGGCGGCCACGCCGCCGCATCTGCCCAAAAAGAGTCGCAGCCGGCAACGTGGGGGAGGATGTCGTCGGCAAAAAAACGTTTCGATCTAAATTTAGGTATTGACTTATAGTGGTTATAGTCTTATATTGATCACAGTCTGAAACACAGCAAGCAAACCCGACGCATTCCCTCCTCTAGCGCGTCGGGTTTGCTTGCGTTTGGGAGACCATGATCTTGTATGCTTTTTCTGGAAGAGCGTTTGCCGAATACAGCGGTATGTTGACCATCCAGCTTTGTTCTCGGTATCCGCTCAACGACAACCGCACGCCACAGTTCAAGCAATTCGACTCGACGAAGCTTCTCAGGCTTTTTGCCTTGAGGTTTTCCTCGGCCTTGACCTCGACAGGAACAATGGTGTTTTTGAAGTCATAGACGAAATCGACTTCACCTGTCGACTTGTCAGCCGACCAATAATAAGGACGAATTACACGAGTCGCATAAAGCGCTTGACAGACATAGTTCTCCGTCAGAGCGCCTTTGAATTCCGTGAAAAGGCCACTTCCCTCGATAAGGGTCGATTTGTCCAAACTGCTCGCAGCTCCCAGCAAACCCACGTCGAGCAAGTAAAGTTTGAAGGCGTCTTTGTCTTCGTACCCCAAAAGCGGAAGTCCCGGCTTCGTAATACGCGACACCTTGAGCAGCAAGCCCGCATCAACGAGCCATTGAATAGCTTCTTCGTATCCCCTCGCACGCGCTCCGCTGCGCACGGCGGAGTAGATAAACTTCTTGTTCTCGCGCGCCAGCTGAGATGGCGCAGACCGCCAAACGAGCCTGATTTTCTCGGTGAGCTCGGGGGATGCGTATTTAGAGAAATCGTGCTCATAATCGCGCAGCAAACGCAATTGCACGATCCGCGCGGCATCGAAGTTCGCGCCTTTGCCAAAAGCGGCGACAGCTTCGGGCATACCCCCCACAAAGTAATAGTGGCGCAACGCACTCGTAAGTTTCTCGGAAAACCCTGCCATCAATTCGAAGTCGCAAGACTCCACGAGTCGAGCCAGTCCGCTCTCGCCCGTCGCGAGCAAAAACTCGACGAACGTCATGGGATACATATCGAGGTAGTCTACCTTTCCAACAGGATAAGGCGCCCCCTGATGCAACGCAACACCTAGCAACGAGCCTGCGGCTATCAACGGAACTTCGGGCCGCTGCTCACAAAACATTTTGAGCGACGTGAGTGCGCGAGGGCACTCCTGCACCTCATCGAGCACAACGAGCACATCTGGACTACCCGCATCGCAATTGGTAGCTATCGAAATGGCCTCGAGTAATCGGGAAGGAGCAAGACTGCCGTCGAAAACTGACTTCATGTTCTCGTCGTCCATAAAAGAAATGTACGCAACCTGCCGATAATGGGAGTTTCCGAATTCTTTAATGAGCCACGTTTTGCCCACCTGGCGAGCACCTTGCACGACGAGAGGCTTGCGATTCTCCGAAGTAGCCCACGCTTCGAATTTCATCATTGCGCTTCGTTCCATTATGTTTCTTCGCCTTTCATCTGTCGCTTACGACAGTCAATTTTACCATTTCAGCCGAAAAATTGGCTTTTGTGCCATAAATTCGGACGAATAATTGGCATAGAAGCCATTTTTTCGGCTGAATGCTACACGACGATAAGACAAAAGAGAAGACACGGCGGGATTTACGTCGCTCGCGCCGAACACGCGCTCGCCCCCTCCGCTCGCATAGTGCAAGGGGCGCTCCGCCGAGCGCCCCTGAGCAACAGCCGCCGAGCCCGCAATTGCGCGCTCGGCGGCGTTTCAACAAACTTGAAGGCGTAAGACCTACGCCGTGGAGCCGCCTCAACTGCTGCCGGCGCCAGCGCAGCACGAGTAGCAGTGGTTGCCGAACACGATGTCGCGCTTGAGCGGAATCGACGGGTCGTTCGCCAAGTCGACGATGTTCAGACCGCTCCGGCACGGCATATCGACCGCTTGGTTGAAGTCGCAGTCGTACAGCCCGCCGTCCCAACTCACCGACAGCTGCGTGCGGCACATCATGGCGGGCAGCGTGTCGGGGTTAAACGCATCGATGAGCGTGTTCATGTATCGCTCCATATTGCCCGTCTGCAAAAGGCGCGCGCCGAAACGGCCGCCCGGCGCGTTCGTGATCACGAACAGGTTGTCGAAGTCGATGCCGAAATCGGCGGAAAGCTTCTGTTTGTACTCGCGCTCAAGCGCCGCCTGGTCGGGCGGCAAAACCGCGCCCGACGGGTTGAACACCAGATCAAGCTCAAGCGTCTTGCCGGCAGGCCCTGCGCCCTCGCCCTTGCCGTAACCAAGCGCGCACAAACGCTGCAACATGGCGATGATCGGATCAAACGTGTCGGCGCCGCGCTGCTTCTCCACCTTCTTCTTTATGTAGTGGGGAAGCGAGGCGATCACCACCACGCCGAGCTCCGCCCACAGCTCGGGCAAATGCTCGTAGCCCGGCTCCTGGCAGATCACCAAATTCGAGCGCGTCATCACGCGCGCGCCCGCCGCGCTTGCCTCGCGCAAGAACCACTCGTAGTGCGGGTTCATTTCCGGCGCGCCGCCCGTGATGTCGATCACCGAGAAGCCGCGCTCCTTGTACACACGCAGGCACGCCTCGAGCGTCTCGCGCGTCATTTCCTCGGTGCGCGCCGGGCTCGACTCGACGTGGCAGTGTTTGCACGCCAAGTTGCATTTCAGGCCGATGTTGATCTGCAGCGTGTCGAGCGCATCCTCGGTCGTGCCCCACTCCCCCACGCGCTGCCAAAACGGAGGGAACTCGGCCAAAGCCGCGTTCACCTCTTCCAAGTTGGACATAGTTCCTCCTCACAGGCACACCGCGCACCGCCGAAGTTTGCAGAAGGCGTGCGAGCGACCTTATCGCAGAAGCCGCGAACGTGCGAAAACCGTCCGCGCAGAAAATCGAAGAAGAGCCCTGCGCCGCAGAAACGCAGGGCTCTCATGACGGCAAGGCGAAAATGCCCTTGCGCTTGCTTACATCTCCAGCTTGTCGACAAGCTTCTTCATTTGCACGCCGTGGACAAGCGCCGCGCCGCCGCGAATGGCGTTGGCCACGTGGAAGGCCTCCGTCATTTGCTCCTCGGTGACGCCCTTGCTCAGGCACGAGTTCGTGTAGGAGTCGATGCAGTACGGGCATTGCACGGCAGCGGCCACGGCCAGCGCGATGAGCGCCTTCTCGCGCGCGGTCAGCGCACCCTCGTCGAACACCTTGCCGTAGTAGGCCATGTAGAGGTTCCACAGCTCCGGCGAGCCCTCGCCGATGCCGTCGCCGGAGAACAAGCCCAAATCTGCCGGATCGTAATAGGTTTCCATGACGCGTCCTTTCTGTCGGGTTACGCGGAGGCGCTGCATTGCGCGCCGATGCCGCACGCGACACGCCCCGTTCGAGCGCACCGCCAATCGTACCGCCCATCTTACACCCGCGCCCCACCAAACACGCCACTAAAGTGGACTTTATCCAATATTTTCATTAACAATGAAGTGCGGTCGTCTGTTATTGCCCTATGTGCATGTCGCACACGCAGCCCTCGAGCTGCCGTTCTTTTCGACCTTTTTATACTGGAACTTCGCGTGCTCTTTAGCAAGCTGGCGAGATACGGAGCGACAACTTGCAACGTTTTCGATGTTGTTTAACACAATTTATGCAACGTTTTCGACATATTACGAAACACTTTTCGCGGCAATTTTGATATATCGCAGTACCGTCGCACGCCACGGCGGCCTGACGCGCATACGTATCGAGAAGGCTCGAGGTTTAAAACGTCCCCGTCCTCCGATTTAAAAGAAATCAACAGCTATAAAAGAAATCAACGGATTTAAAAGAAATCAAGGAATCCACCACGACGACCGCCCGTTGCAAGATTACGTCGCCGAAGTCAGCGAAGCGTAGTTTCGTCTTTGTGAAAAGCGGCGTCGTAGTGTCCGATGGCGGGACGCACCAATGGCGTCAGCCCGCATCTCGGTGCTTTCCCACGCGCTCAAAAGTTTTTCAGCGTTGCCATTGCTGCGGGCGGCGCTTATGATGCGACCTAGCGAGAACCGAGCGGTAGCAAGCCGAAGGGAGCTTCATCATGGGATGCTACGAAAACGAGCAGCGCGCCATTGCCGAGGGCACGGGCCGACGCGGCGACGCGGCGCGCGCCTACTTCGCGGAGATCGACGCGCAAACGAGCGAGGAGGCGTCGTGCCTCACGCACCGCCCCGACTACACAAAAACGCTGTTTGCGTCCGAGAACGACGACATCTACCAGGAGCTTTGCCGCTACATCGACATGCCCGAGCCGCGCTTTTTCGACCGCGTGGAAAACCCGATAAGCATCGAGGGCTTCACCGCCGCCGACGTGTACAAACAACTCATGGCCAACAACCAGCGTGTCGTGGCGCTCGACGGCGCGGCGGTGTACAACATGCTCGTGAAGCTGCGCACACAACCCGCCATCGCGCTCAAGGTCATGGGGTTCAAGCCCACCTGCTACCAAAATGGCTGCGGAAAAGGCGGCGCCGACTTCGAAGCGGGGCTGTACGACTAGACGGCTAGCGGCTCACAAACAAAAGCACGCCCTCTTTCCCCAAGGAAAACGCATCCCATATCGTAGGCATTAGTGGTAGACTTAGTCCATTAGTAATTCTGGTCTAACCAAGCCACGGAGAAAGAAGGACTTCATGGACTACGCAGCTTACTACCGCAAGGCCGAGGCGGACGGCTACCAGGCGTACTACGACGCCATTGCCGCGGCGCAGGGCACTGACCCACAAGCCACAGCACGCACGCGCGACGCCAACGGCACCATCCCCGAGGAGGCGCGCGGGCTGCTCTACAACGTGTCGGCCGAGATCAAGAACACCTTCCACGAGTTCGGCGCTCCCCTGCCGCCGCTTTTGGAAGGCTGCACGGTGCTCGACCTGGGCTGCGGCAGCGGCCGCGACACCTACCTGGCCGCGCAGCTGGTGGGGCCTAAAGGCAAAGTCATCGGCGTCGAGCCGAACGAGGAGCGCCTCGCCATCGCGCGCAAGTACCTCGCGCAGGAGATCAAGCAGTTCGGCTACGACGAGTGCAACGTCGAGCTGCACCAGGGCGTGCCTGAGAACCTCTCGTTCATCTTCGACGGCACCATCGACGTGGTCATTTCCAACTGCACGTTCAACCTCTCGCCCGACAAGGAGCGCTACATCGCCGAGGTCAAGCGCGTGCTGAAAGACGGCGGCGAGTGGTACTTCACCGACGTGTACACCGACCGCCGCATCCCGCAGGCGACCTCCGACAAGGTGGAGAACGTCGCCATGCGCCTGGGCGGCGCGATGTTCATCGAGGACTTCCGTCGCATGGCCCAGGCCGCCGGCTTCCACGACCCGCGCTATCTCATGACGTGGAAGACCCCCGTGAGCGACGAGGAGCAGGCCGCGTTCCCCGACATCGCGTTCGCCACCATCACGAGCCGCCTCATCAACTCCGAGCTCACGAGCGACCACTGCGAGGACTACGGCGAGGAAATTACCTACAACGGCGAGCTTCCCGACTACCCCGAGTTCTTCCTGTTCGACAAGGACATCAAGTTCCCCGCCGGCAAAGCGTGCCACGTGTGCGACAACGTGTCGGTGCTCGCCCACGCCACGCGCTACGCGAAGGTGATCAGCGTGAAGGGCAACCACGACGTGCACTACGGCGACATCCACGGCGACCACATCATCAAGTGCGCCCCCGATTTCGACGGCGTGGTGGACGAAGACGACCAACCGATCCAAGCCAGCTGCTGCTAAACTGACAGCAACAAGGATGTAAACGTAGCGGCGGGCGTTTCGGTGGTATTCACAAAGCGAGTTCCGCACGAGCGCGAACAGCCCAGTGGGCTGTTCGCGCGAGCCAGGACTGGTTGAGCGACTGAATGCCTCCGAAACGCCCGCCGCGAACAACTGCACATAGTTACAAGGAGCAACATGGACCCTATCCGTTTCATGGTTGTCAGCGGCTTTTTGGGCGCCGGCAAAACCACTACGATGATCGCGCTCGCCGAGCACATGAACAAAACCTACGGCGAAACCGCCATCATCGCCAACGACCTGGGCGCGAACCTGGTCGACACCAACCTCACGCAAACAAGCGGCTGCACCGTGGCAGAAATCGCGTCGGGCTGCATCTGCTACCAGATGGACAACACCATCGACCAGATTCGCCGCCTGCGCGACAAAGACGGCGCCGTGTTCGTGATGAGCGACATCCCCGGCTGCGGCGTGGGCGCGCTCGACCACGTGTACCACACGCTTGCCAATGCGCACGCCGACGAGTTCATCCTCTCGCCGTTCACGGTTATCGTCGACCCCGAGCGTCTGCGCATGATCATGCCCGAGAAGGCCAACATCAACCTGCCCGAAGAGCTGGTTTACCTGCTGAAACTCCAGCTTGAGGAAGCCGACCTCGTGGTGCTGAACAAGTGCGACCTGCTCGACGACGCCGACATCGCGCGCTACGTCGACTTCCTGAAAACCGCCGTGCCCGACATCCCCGTGCTCACCATATCTGCGCGCGAGAAGACAGGCATCGCGGAGCTGGCCGAGTTCATCACCACGCACGAGACCGCACTCAAGAACTTCTCCGTGCGCAACAACCACGAGTTCGAGCAGGCCGAGGCGAAGCTCACGTGGTACAACCGCCGCGTGTTCTTCAAGACGAACTCGGGCGCGAAGATCGACATGAACGCCGTGGTGGACGACCTCATCGAGGAAATTCGCATGGGCCTCATCGAGCGCAAGCGCAACGTGCCGCACCTGAAGACGTTCGCCACCTCGGGCAACGGCGACTTCAACAAGGCGTCGCTCATCGGCGTGGACTACGACACCGAGTACGAGCAGAAGTTCCTGCGCGGACACAAGAACATGCGCATGATCATCAACGCGCGCGCCGTGTGCGAGTCGCGCCCGATGGCGCGCATCGTCGACGACGCGGTTGACGCCGTGTGCGAGCGCTACGACATGGACTGCCAGGTATTCTTCACCGAGTGCTTCGGCATGGCCGACGAGGGAAGGTAGAGGAAGGCGAAGGCGGAGAAGCGGTCAGCCCCTTCCCCGCCTTCGGTGTTACCATGCCTGATTTAGGCGCTGTACTCGTGCACGAGCGAACCGCCGCAGCTTGAGCCAAAACCGGCCGCGCAGCTGTAGCACACGGGGTTCGTGCGCAGCGAACGCTCGGGCAACTCCGCCGCCACCAAATCTTCCACGCGCGCATCGCGCCCGTCAAGCTGAATGGGCAGCCCCAGCACGTGGTTTACCTCGCAGTCGTACAGGCGACCGTCCACGTCGATGTTCACCTGGTCGCGGCACATCATGCGCTGTACGGCCAACGCGTTGAAGTTCTCCACCAAAAGCTTGAGGTAGGTGTCAAACAGCTGCGCGTCGAGCAAGTCGTGCGCGAAGCGGCCGAGCGGGTAGTTGTTGAACGCGAACAGGTCGTTGAACTGGATGCCCTCGCGGCGCGAGAGCTCCTCGCGGTAAAGATCGGCCAGCATGTCTTGCGGCGGCGGCAGAAACGGCCCGCTCACGTTGTACACCAAATCGAGCGGCAGCTGCGCGTCCGACCCGCCGTAGCCGCGCTCGTTCAACTTGCGAATCACGCGCATGGCGCGCTCGAACACGCCGCGCCCGCGCTGGGCGTCGGCTTCCTCGGAGTTGTAGTAGGGAATCGAGGCCGTCACATGGGCACCCGCCTCCGCAAACTCGTCGATGAAGTGGGCGTATTCGGGCTGGTCGAGCAGCGTGAGGTTGCTGCGCACAATGACGTAGCCACCCGCCGCCTGCGCGCGCTTCGCCGCTTCCGCCAAAAACCAACTGAAGTCGGGGTGGAGCTCGGGCGAGCCGCCGGTAATGTCCATGATCTTGAACCCGCGCGCGGAAAACGCGTCGAGGCACGCCTGCATCGTCTCGCGGCTCATGGCCTCCGTGTTGTGCGGGCCGCATTCCAGATAACAATGGCGGCACGCCAGGTTGCACGCGTAGGTGATGTTCACCTGCATGGTGGCAAGCGCCGGCGTGGCGGGCGCCGTCAGAACCTGCGGCGCGTCCACGCGCTCGGCGAACGTCGGCTCGCCGATGCGGGCCAGCGCGTCGTTCACGTAATCGAGGTCGACGGCCACCTTCCCGCGCCGCGCCGCCACGGCGTCTTGGGCGCGCTTGGCGTCGAAGAGCCCCCTATGCGCCCCGCGCGGGCGAATGTCGAAATGCTTGCCGTAGCGCGACTGTGCCAACATCTCGGCCATGTTTCCACTGATGGCGACGTCGCGCCCCTTGATGAGGCGAATCTCGTCGGTGAGGTCGAAATATCGCGGCATCTCGGGGATGGTGCCCAGGTAGCGCGCCGTTTGCCCGAAGTTCTCGTGCTGGTCCTCCAGCCCCTCGGCTTTGATGGCGCGCACCGTGCGCGAGGTGAACGACATGAAGCCGAGCTTGGTTTCAAGCGCCAAGTCGCTCACATGGATGTCATCGATGACGGTGTAGAGGTAGCTCGCCCAGCCTTGGCGCGCCATCATGCGGCGAAAATCGTCGAGGTAGATGGCGCCGCCGAGGCACTCGCCACGCAGAACGGGGTCGTCGCGTAACTCGGGCGGCATACGGCGGTCGCAGAACACGTCGGAGAAGTACAGCTCGCCGCCGGGTTTCAGCACGCGCCAAATTTCGGAGAACACCTGCTCCTTGAACGGCGTGAGGTTGATCACGCAGTTGGAAACCACCAGGTCAACCGACTCGTCCTCGATGCCAAGCTCGGCCAAGTCCTCGATGTAGCCGCAGCGGAACTCAACGTTTGACTGCGCGAAGCCGAAGCGCTCGGCTTGCTCTTGCTGGTATGCGCGCGCCACGTCGAGCTGCGAGGGCGTCATGTCGACGCCGATGACGCGCCCCGTCTCGCCCACGAGCTTCGACAGAATGTACACGTCGCGCCCCACGCCGCAGCCCAAATCGACCACCGTGCAACCCTCGAGCGCCGGCGGAATGGGGCTGCCGCAGCCGTAGAAGCGTTCCATGATCTCGTCGGCAATGTCGGGCATCACGTCGAGCACGTACTTCGGCGGCGCGTCGGTGGTGCAGCAGCACGCGTTGGTTTTCAGGTCGTCCGACCCGGCCAGGATGCGCCCGTAGTATTCGCGGATTTGCTCGTGCACGGAAAGGCTGGCGTCGGGAATTTGCGACGCGTCGAGCGACGGCACAAGCGACGCGTGGGCAACGGTTTTGTTGTCGGCGTTTTCAGGCATGGAAGCTCCTCGTCATGCAAAGTTTTCGGTTGGCTTCCATGGTATCACGAGGAACGGTGCTGTGGCGCAAGTCGAATACTTGCGTTACGCTAATTGAGGTGAGCGCGGAGGATGGGCGGGGCGTGAGCGCGTTCGCCGCTCCCCAAAGCAAGGGAACCGCCCGAAGGCGGCTCCCCGTGCGTTCCCACTTGTCGCTGCCAGCCGACGACGGTCGTTGCCGGTCGGCGCTCGTCGCCGTTAGTCGCTGGCGCCGTCGGTCAGCGAGCCGGCCGGCGCGGGTCTGCTGCCGCCCGCGTGCCCCAAGTCGAAGTTCGTCAGCAGCAGCTCGGCCTCGCGCGCAATGGAGTCGCGCTTGCGCGGCGCAGGAATCGAGCCCGACCCCTGGTTGAACACCAGGTGAGCGTCCTCCCCTTCGCCTTCCACGTCCACGTCGACCACGCTGCCGCTCGTCCAACGCCCTTCCAGAATCTGCTCGGAAAGCGGGTCTTCCAACAAGCGTTGAATGGCGCGACGCAGCGGGCGGGCGCCGAACGACGTGTCGGTGCCCTCCTTCGCGATGAGCTTCCGCGCGGCCTCGCTCAGGTTGATCGACATATTCTGCGCAATCATGCGGTCGCGCAAGTCGGACACCATAAGCTCCACGATCTGGCCGATCTCGTCGTCGGTGAGGCTCTTGAACACGATAATCTCGTCGAGGCGGTTCAAGAACTCGGGCCTGAACTGCTTTTTCAGCTCAGACATCACGCGGCTTTTGATCTCCTTGTCGGAAAGCCCCGGCTTGCTCGACGCCGAGAAGCCCAGCGGCGTGGTTTGCGCGATGTCGCGCGCGCCCACGTTCGACGTCATGATGATCACCGTGTTGCGGAAGTCGACCGTGCGGCCTTGCGCGTCGGTCAGGCGCCCCTCCTCCAGAATTTGAAGCAGGATGTTGAACACGTCGGGGTGCGCCTTCTCGATCTCGTCGAACAGCACCACCGAGTACGGGCGCTGGCGCACGGCCTTCGTCAGCTGGCCGCCCTCGTCGAAGCCCACGTAGCCCGGGGGCGAGCCGACCAGGCGCGACACCGAGTGCTTCTCCATGTACTCCGACATATCGAAGGAAAGCAGCGCGTCCTCGGAGTTGAACAGAAACTCGGCGAGCGCCTTGGAAAGCTCGGTTTTGCCCACGCCCGAAGGTCCGAGGAAGATGAACGAGCCAGCGGGGCGACGCGGGTCCTTCAAGCCCGAGCGCGAGCGGCGGATGGCCTTCGACAGCGCCGTGACCGCCTCGTCTTGCCCGATCACGCGCTCGTGCAGCACGCTTTCCATGCGCAGCAGCTTCTCGGTTTCCGCCTCGGTCAAGCTCGACACGGGAACGCCCGTCGACATCGACACCACGTCGGCGATGTCTTCGATGCCCACCTGCTGCACCGCGCGCGAGGAGTCTTCCTGCCACTGCTTCTCGGCCTCTTCGCGCTTCGCCTTGACCTGCGCCTCTTCATCGCGCAAAACGGCGGCGCGCTCGAAGTCTTGCTCGCCGATGGCCTTGTCCTTCTCCGTGCGAATGCGGCGCAGCTCGTCGTCGAGCTCGCGCAGCTCCTTGGGCAGCGTCATGTTGCGAATGCGCATGCGCGCGCCCGCCTCGTCAAGCACGTCGATGGCCTTGTCGGGCAGGTAGCGGTCTTGGATGTAGCGGTTCGACAGCTGCACGGCGGCTTGCAGCGCCTCGTCGGTGAAGTGCACCTGGTGGTGCGCCTCGTAGCGGTCGCGCAGGCCCTCCATGATGCGCACGGCCTGTTCCTCGTTGGGCTCGTTGATGGTCAGCGGCTGGAAGCGGCGCTCCAACGCCGAGTCTTTCTCCAGGTGCTTGCGGTACTCCTCAAGCGTGGTGGCGCCGATGATCTGGATTTCCCCGCGCGACAGCGGCGGCTTCAGAATGGCGGCCGCGTCGATGGAGCCTTCCGCCGAGCCCGCGCCGATGATGGTGTGGATCTCGTCGATGAACAGCAGCACGTCGCCCGCGTCCATGACCTCCTTGATAACCTTCTTCAGGCGGTCCTCGAACTCGCCGCGGTACTTCGACCCGGCCACAAGCGCGCTCACGTCAAGCGTGATCAGGCGCTTGTTGCGCAGAAGGTCGGGCACCTGGTTCGCAACGATGAGCTGGGCCAAGCCCTCGGCGATGGCGGTTTTGCCCACGCCGGGCTCGCCCAAGATGAGCGGGTTGTTCTTCTGGCGGCGCGAGAGAATTTGCATGACGCGCTCGATTTCGGCGGCGCGGCCGATAACCGGGTCGAGCTGGCCGTCGCGCGCCTTCTTGGTGAGGTCGGTGCCGAACTCCTTGAGCATGCCGTCCGAGCCGCCAGCGCGCGGATCGAAGCCCGCACGACCTGCGTAAACGGCGCTTTGCCCCACAAGGTCGTTCAGGGCGCCGCGCACGTCGTCGCCCGTGACGCCCATGCGCCCGAGCACCTCAAGCGCCGTGCCTTCGCCTTCGCGCACGATGCCCAGCAGCAGATGCTCGGTGGAAATGTAGGACTGTCCCATTTGCATGGCCTCGCGCAGCGAGTTTTCCAGCACGCGCTTGACGCGCGGCGTGAAGCTCAAGTGGCCCGACACGTCGGCCGACTCGTCGATGGTGACCACCTGGCGAATGGCTTGCACCACCCCGTCGTAGGTGACGTTCAGGCGCGCGAGCGCCTGCGCCGCCAGGCCGTCTTTCTCCTGGATCAGGCCAAGCAGAATGTGCTCGGTGCCCACGTAGGGCTGATGCAAGGCTCGCGCCTCGTCCTGAGCCAGAACAAGCACCTTGCGTGCCTTGTCCGTAAACTTCTCGAATGACATGGTGTTGCCTCGTTTCCGGGACGCCCGCGCCGCTGCCGCGACCGTTTGCGACCGACAGGCGCCGCGCCCCCTCCTGCGCGCCCGAAGCGCGCGTTTGCGTGTATCAAGGCAAGTCTAGCACTCTTGCGAAACGAGTGCCAAAGCAGGAGGTAATGTAACGCGCCCGACACGAAATGAGCACGAGCGCGCGAGCGAATAGGCGCTTTGCAAAGACTGTCGGTGAGGCAGATCGCGAGCATGACAAGGGGACGGGTCGTTTGTCGTGGAGAAGGCACGCGCTATGTTGGAAAATGCTTTGGGAAAAGAAGGCCCGCCGCTCGAACGCGAGCGGCGGGCCTTTGGTCGCTTGGCAGGTTGGGAGGCTTTGGCTCCCTTCGCTTTGCTATTAGCGAGCGCGACTCCTGCGGAAGGCGGCGAACCCGCAGACGGCAGCGGCCGCAGCCGCCACGCCCGTTGCCGCGAGGGCGACTGCGGGAACGGCGTCGCCCGTCTTGGCGAGCGCCGCGGGCTTAGCGGGCTTGTCGGCGGCGGTGTTGGAGTTGCCAGCGTTGGTGTTACCAGTGTCGCCAGTGGTAGCGTTGTCAGCGTTGGCGTTGCCGTTGTTGCCAGCGCCGTTGCCGGTGCCGTTGCCGGTATCGCCAGCACCGTTGCCATTGTCGCTGCCGTTGCCGTTATCACCGGTGTTGCCGCCGGTGGGCTTGTCGCTCGGGTCGGGGTCGGGGCCGGCGGGCTTGGTCGAGAACGCCACCTTGACGGCGTCGCTCGCGGCCTCGGCCGTCAGGCCGGCGGCGTCTTTGGCTGTCACCTCGACCGCGTACTCGCCGGGCTCGGTCACCTTGAGGGTGGCTTCCGTGGCACCGTCGATGGCCTTGCCGTCCTTCGACCACTGGTAGGTAAAGGTGACGTCCTCGGCGTCGTGCTCCGCCGTCGCGGTCAGCGTCACCGTGTCGCCCTCGACGGGCTTCGCGTTGTCGGCGTTCACCGTAACCTTGGGCGCAACAAGCGTCCACTGAGGCGCGACCGTCAGGTCCTTCGTCACCGGCTTCTCGAACGTCCAGCCAGTATCCTCGGCAGCCTTCCAGCCCGCGAAATCGTAGCCCGCGCGCTCGGGGTCATCGGCGGGGAACTTAGCTGTCTTGCCGCCCTCGACTATCTGCTTGGACGCACCCAGCCCCACCGACGACATATCCGTCGTCACTGTGTAGTACGTGCCCTCCAGCTTCGTGGCGTTCGCCTCGACGATCCCCGCGTACTGGTCGACCAGCTCCTTCGGGCCCGAGATGTACGTGAGCGAGTCCGTGCGCGCGTTCTTCAGAAGGTCCTCGGTCAGGCTATCTGAGCTGATATTGGGGTTCACCTCGAGGCTCGTCAGCGTCGCGTCGTTGAAAACATGCTCCCCGAATGTCGTCACCTCGGGAAAACTCGCCTCGCCGACGTTGGCCCACGTCAGCATCCCATCGGGGACTGTACGCGCGCCGTAGACGGTCAAGCCCGGTATACGGCAGAGATAAAGAATGTTCGTCCCGAGGTTGGTCACCGTCTCAGGAATGACGAGCGGCTTGGACAGCGTCAGCCTGCGGAAGGCGCCGCTCCCTATCGACGTCACGCTCTCGGGGATGGTAAGCGACTTGAGCGTGGTGCTGTTCCCGCCGTCGTTCGAAGGCCCGCCAATAAAGGCCATGTTCTCGATGGAGGTCACCTCATAGGTCACCCCACCGCTCGTTACCTCGGATGGGATGGCGAGGTCGACGTTCGACTTGTCCACTTTACCGAGCTCGTTGTACCCGATGCACGTCAGGGTGGTGTTGTTGGCGTTTTTGAAAAACGCTAAGCCAGTATCGTCGTCCACGACAACGGGATTGCTGTCTCCCGCCACGCCAAACACCTGCTGCTTGGTCGTGAGCGTGCCAACCTGGCCGTTGGAAACAATTTTGATGTTGTGCGAATTGCTACTGGAGAATCCACCGTTGCCCTCACTGCGATTGAGGAGAGACGAGAAATAAGCCGATGCGCTCGCGGCGGGAACGGAAACGCTCCCCGTGCTGCTGAGGTACACCGCACCGAAGCCGTCTCTATTACTTGGAGGCTTTTCTCCCGTAAAGGTCACACTCTCGAGCGGGCACTCCACGCTGCCCACGGTGCCCATACTCGTCATGCTGGCGGGAAAAACTATGGACTTGAGTCCTGTGAACTCCTGAAGAGGCGAATACTCACTCAAGTCAGAAATACTCGTCGCTGACAGGTTAAGGCTCGTGACGGCGCTTTGCGCATCCGAGCCATCAACCTCAATCAAGCTAATCTCGGTCTCCAACACTTTGCTTGGCAAAGTCACGTTAGTCGTGCAGTCGAGGTTATCGATGGCCTCCGCGAAAGCGGTGCGTTCAGTGCTGCCGACATTGCCGATTGCATCAAGAACCCACGACGACGCAATATCTGCAGAAAAACCAGCCCATGCTGTCGTGTCGTATTCGCTATATACGTTGTACCAAAGCCCCGTGTTTTCCTCGACAGCAACCAGTGCGACATCTGTCTCGGCCACGATGTACCCGTCCTGTTTGTACACCTTGCCGCTATCGCAAAGGTTTTCCTTTGCACCGGTCGTCGTTTCCGTGCCGTCGTCCGCCCACGCCGTCTGCGGCGCGAGCGCTGCACCGCCCAGCGCGCACGCCAGCGCAAGCGCGAGCACGCACGCCGCCGCCGTCGCGAGCGCCGCGAGCGAGCCGAAAGCCGCCCTTCCCTTCCCCGCCATAGGGTTCTCCTTCCGTCCTCCGCAGGTCGGCGCGGCGCGCGGCGCAACGCCGCACAACGCATCAACCTGCGTTTATCCACAAGTGAAAGGAAGATACCCCCCCCCCCGCACCTGTTTGGCAAGGGGTCGGGGCGAGAATGGGCGACTCAATTGCGAAAACAGCGCAATTTCCGTAACGATCGACGCGCGAGCAGAAAGCCGTCATGCGTTTTCCGCAACGTACTCCTTAAAGCCCGGAAGGTCTACCGTGTAAAACCCCTGGCCCGCATCGAACTGCGTCCCAGTCCTTGGACGAACCGAGGGGAAGGTCTTGCCCGGTTTTTTCTTTCAATCGATGTTTCCATAGAGTTACACGCTGCATTATTGCTATAATTGCAGCATATAAATCTAATCATAGTTTTTACGGCAAGGAGACGGCGTAATGAGCAAAACAGCGAAGGCGCTAGCCTTCATAGAAGGAAGGGGCGGAATCGCCCGCTGGTCAGACCTCGTGGGCGCCGGCTTCAGCCCCGGCCTCATAGCCAGCATGGCAAATCAAGGGAAGATCGACTGCGAGACGAGGGGCGTCTACACGCTTCCCGACGTCATAGCCGACGAGCCAGAGGCCATCACGGCCCGATGGGGACGTGCGGTGGTCTCCCACGGCAGTGCGCTGTACCTGCACGGCCTCTCCGACAGGCTGCCCCTCTCCACCGACATCACCGTCCCTAGGGAATACAATGCCTCAGCCATCACCCGAGCCTACCCGAGCATCGCGCTGCACCGCTGCAACAAGCAGGTTTATCCTCTCGGCATCCAAGTCGTGGAAGGCCTGGCAGGGGCGCCTGTGCGCGTTTACGACCCCGCGCGCTGCGTTTGCGACATCCTCGCCCTCCGCAAGCGGGGAGAAGCCGACGTGCAACTGCTAAAAGATGCCGTAGAAGGCTATCTGAGGAGTTCAGAATGCGATCTTCCGAAGATCGCCTCCTATGCCCGAGCGCTCGGAGTGGAGGACGAATTGCAAAGATACACGGAGGTGCTGCTGTGACAGCCATGACCGATGCGAGCATGAAGGCTCGCGTGAAGAACCTCGCCCAGCAAACGGGTCTCTCTCCTCAGATCGTCCTTCAAATGCATCTTTTGGAGAGGCTTCTGGAGCGGTTCTCGAAGAGCCGCTACGCGAACAACGTCGTCCTGAAGGGCGGTATGCTCATCGCCTCCATGGCTGGCATCGCCCAGCGCACCACCATGGACATGGATACCACGGTAACAGGGATGCCGGTGGACGAGGAACACGTGCGCAAGATATTCGAAGAGGTGTGCTCGCTTTCGGGGGTCGACCCCATCTCGTTCGAGCTCTCGCGCATAGAACCCATCCGCGAGGAGGACGAGTATCCCGGCTTTCGGGTTCATGTTGCCGCCCAATTCGGCAAGGTGCGCGCTTCCCTTAAGGTCGATATAACGACAGGCGACTCGCTCGTCCCAGGGGCGCTGACATACCCCTATTCGCCTATCCTTGGAGGTGACAATATACCCGCCCTCTCCTACGCGCCCGAGACGGTTCTGGCAGAGAAGTTCGAGACCATCATCCGGCGCGGCGAGCTCAACGGACGCGCTCGGGATTTCTACGATGTGGTCCTAATGACAAGGCTCTACCACGACTCCCTCGACTGGGAAGCGCTCGCCGACGCCATACGGGCCACCTCACAGAGAAGAGGCACCGAGCAGGCACTCCGCTCTTGGCAAGAGACGCTGAGTGCCGTTCGCTCCTCCCCTTACATCAACGAGACGATATGGGCACCTTATGCTAAGGCGAATACCTATGCCGCAAGCGTCACCATAGACGACGTCGTTGACACCTGCATCTATATCGCCCAGCGCACCAGACTCTAGCGCAAGAAACGTCTTCAATGCACCAAAGATGGCAAAGGGACTGGTCGTTTGCCATAAACCGTAGATTAGCACGACGAAGGAGCGGGGCGTTCACCCTGGTCGTGCTGAAAGAGAAGGGCCGACGCTGCGACCCTTCTCTTTTTGTGCCTCCCTGGCTATTTCACGCGGTTGCCGCGCGGCTGTTTAGTACAGCTTCGCTCCGGCGGGGATGCTGTCGTCGAGCATCAGGAGGTTCAGGCGTTCCTCGGTCTTGGGCTCGCCCGCGGGCGCGCCTTCGCCACTGGGCGCTGCCGTGCCCTCGGCCCCCTCGCCCGCGGCGCCCTCCGCCTTCACCTGGTGCACAGCGGAAAGCAGCATACCGCAGCTGGCGACGCCCATCATCTTGCGCGGCGGCAGGTTGGTGATGGCCACCAACGTGCGCCCCACCAGGTCCTCCGGCTCGTAGTACGCGTGAATGCCCGACAGGATGGTGCGCTCGGTGCCCGTGCCGTCGTCGAGCGTGAATTGCAGCAGCTTCTTGGACTTCGGCACCGCCTCGCACTTGAGCACCTTCACCGCGCGGAAATCCGACTTGCTGAACGTGTCGAAGTCGACTTCCTCGGCGAACAGCGGCTCTACAACCACCTGCGAGAAGTCGAGCGTCGGCACCTTGTTCGGCGCATAGGGGCTGGCGGCGTTCCCGCCCGCGCCCGCGCCTTCCGCAGCCTGCGCACCCGCAGCCGCAGAACATGACAAACGACCTGTCCCCTTGTCATTTTTCTCGGGCTTCATGTGGGGGAACAGCAGCACATCGCGAATGCTGGCGGAGTTCGTCAGCAGCATGACCACGCGGTCGATGCCGATGCCGATGCCGCCCGCGGGCGGCATGCCATACTCGAGCGCGCGCACGTAGTCCTCGTCGTATTCCATGGCCTCCTCGTCGCCGCCGGCCTTCTCGGCCATCTGCGCGGCGAAGCGCTCGGCCTGGTCAACCGGGTCGTTCAGCTCCGAGAACGCGTTGGCGTACTCGTGCCCCGCGATCACCAGCTCGAAGCGATGCGTCAGACGCGGCTCGTCCTCGAAGCGCTTGGCGAGCGGGCTCACCTCGATGGGGTAGTCGCACACGAACGTGGGGTTCACGATGGTGTCTTCGCCCAGCTCGTCGTAAATTTCCGCGATCAGCTTGCCGCTGGTCCACTCGGGCTTCACCTCGATGCCGCGCGAGCGCGCCTCGGCGGCCAGCTCCTCGGCGGGCGTGTCGATGGTCACCTTCCGCCCGAGCACCTCCGACACGATGTCGGACATGGAGCGGCTCGCCCACTCGCCCGAAAGGTCGATGGTCTTGCCCTGGTACTCGATTTGCTCGGGGTTGCCCACCGCCGCGTTCGCCGCCTTGATGACGCCCTGCGCGAGCGCCTTCATGCCCTCGAGGTCGGAGTAGGCGCGGTATGCCTCCATGGTGGTGAACTCGGGGTTGTGTGTGAGGTCCATGCCCTCGTTGCGGAAGATGCGCCCGATCTCGAACACGCCCTCGAACCCGCCCACGAGCAGGCGCTTCAGGTGCAGCTCGGTGGCAATACGCAGGTAGCACTCCTGGTTGAGCGCGTTGAAATGCGTGATGAACGGCTTGGCCGTGGCGCCGCCCTGGATGGTTTGCAGGATGGGCGTTTCCACCTCCATGTAGCCGTCTTCCTCCATGTAGCGGCGGAAGGTCGACAAGATGGTCGAGCGCTTGCGGAAGGTGTCGCGCACGTTCTCGTTCGCGATGAGGTCGACGTAGCGCTGGCGGTAGCGCGTCTCTTTGTCGGAAAGGCCGTGGAACTTCTCGGGCAAGGGGCGCAGCGCCTTGGCAAGCAGCGCCACCTCGCGCGGGGCGATGGAAATTTGCCCGCGCTTGGTGCGCACCACCACGCCCTCGGCGTTCACGATGTCGCCCACGTCGAGCTTGCGCAGAAGCTCCCACGAGGCTTCAGGCACGTCGTTGATGCGGCAGAACAGCTGGATTTCGCCCGTGGCGTCGCGCAGCACGATGAACATGATCTTGCCCTGGCCGCGCTTGGCGACGATGCGCCCGCCGACCTTCACCACGTCGGTCGTCTCCGCCTCGTTGGGCAAGTCGACGTACGCGGCCTCGATGTCGGCGGCGTAGTTGCGCACCTCGGAGTGCTCAGGGTAGGGGTTTGTGCCCTCGGCCATGTACGCCTCGCGCTTGGCCATGCGCAGCGCGCGCTCGTCGTTGAGAAGCTCAGGTGACAGCTCAGTGTTGTCGCTCATAAGGAAGTCCTTGAATACTTGAATTACAGGTCGTTCGTAACGTCAGCGAGAAGCGCTGGCGTGCCCCGAATTGCCGTGAAAGCGCGAGGAAGCGTACTTTGGTACGCGACGAGCGCTTGGAGCGGCAAAGCGGGGTGCGCCAGCGCTTCGCAGCGTCGGCAGGTCCGTTCGTCCCGCCAGGGCGAACGGAACCAAATTAGTGCTCGATCTTCAAGATCTCCATCGTGATCTCTTTGCCCGTCGGGCCTGTGGTGTCGATGTGGTCGCCCTTCTTGTGGCCGAGCAGCGCCGCGCCCACCGGCGACTCGTTGGAGATCTTGCCCGACGCCACGTCGCTTTCCGCGCCGCCCACAATCGTGAACACGCGCTCGCGGCCGTTCATCACGACCGTCACCGTCGAGCCGATGTTCACCTTGCTCGAGCGCTTCGGGGTGTTCACCACGGTGGCCTCGGACAGGATGCGGCTGATCTCGGCAATGCGCGCCTCCATCATGCCCTGCTCGTTCTTCGCGTCGTCGTACTCGGAGTTCTCCGAAATGTCGCCGAACTCGCGCGCCACCTTGATGCGCTCGCCGATCTCGGCGCGCTTCTCGGTTTCGAGGTAGTGCAGCTCTTCCTCGAGCTTTTCGCGGCCCTCTTGCGTGAGGATGTAGTTGCTGTCAGCCATGCGTCTGTACCCTTTCAACAAACGAGCACGCTTGGGTTCGCAAGCGTGCCGGATTCACAAAACCGTATGAAAACGCCGGGCCGTCCGATCGGGCAGCCCGACGCCGTTGTCGCGCCTATTCCTCGGGCGTTTCGGCCTTCTTCACAACCTTCTTGACGACCTTCTTCTTGGGAGCGGGCTCCTCCTCGACGACCTCGATAACTTCCTCGTCGTCGGCGGCCTCCTCGACCTTCTTTTCCTCGCCGTCTTCCATGCCCTTGCGCAGGTTCTTCACCGTTTTGCCCAGCGCGCTACCGAGTTTTGGAAGGTTCTTCGGGCCGAAGATAAGCAAGATAACCACGAGAATGATAAGAAGCTCGGGCACGCCCATTCCCAAAATTTTCATCCGATATCCTCCGTAAAGGCTCAAGCGGGGGCATCGGCCGACGCCTGCTGCCTTGCCGCACGCCGCCGGCGCCCCGCGAAATATAACGCCCGAAAGAGTAGCACAACCGCACCTCATCGGCGAAATCCCCTACAAACAACACACGCAAAACCAGGTGCGCGGGCGCAAGCGGCGCGAAATTTCCCGCGCGCTTTCTCCGCCATGATGTATCATTCCCATATGAGGATATTTTCGATTCCCAAGGCGGGCGCAAGCGCCGCCCGAGGAGAAGGGACGAAACACCATGCGAGACCATTCCCACCACATCGAGCTTTCGCGCGAAGAAGCCGTGCGGCAAATGCTTGAGCGCTGCCAGGCCGTCGGGTTCGGCACTGCGGTTGCGAACGCTGGAGAAGCCGCTGCGGAAAACGCCGTGAGCGACGGCGCGGGGCACGCCACCAACTCCTCCCGCGCCCCGCGCGTCGAGCACGTCCCGCTCACCAGCGCCTTCGGGCGCGTGCTCGCGCAGGACGTGCGCGCCAAAACCGACATCCCCAACGCGCTCACCTGCTGCATGGACTCCATCGCTGTGCACTGGAGCGCGTTCGAGGGACTCGCCGGCGGGCAGCTGCCCGACACGAGCGCCTGGGTGCGCGGCGTCGACTGGCAGTTCGCCAACACCGGCGTCGCCATGCCGGCAGGCTTCGACACCGCCATCGTCATCGAGCACGTTGCGGTGTCCGTCGACGAGCAGCGCGTGGAAATCGACGCCGCGCCCACGAAGCAGTACGCCGGCACGCGCGCGGCGGGCAGCCAGATGAAGCGCGGCAGCCTCGTTGTTCCGCGCGGCACGGTTGTCAGCGCCGACGCGGCGGCGCGCATCGCGGGCGCCGGATACAGCGCCGTCGACGTGCTTGCGCGCCCGCGCGTGGCGTTCATCCCCACCGGCAACGAACTTGTGCCCGCCAACCTCCCCTTCGCACAAAGCACGCCCGAGAAATACGCCGGCACGGGGCACGTGTTCGAGTCGAACAGCGTGGTGGTGCAGGGCAAAGTGGAGAAGTGGGGTGGCGAGTTCGTGCCGTTCGACATCGTGCCCGACGAGTACGACGCCATCAAGGCCGCCGTGGAACAGGCGGCGCGCGTGGCCGACATTATCGTGCTGAACGCGGGGTCTTCGAAAGGCTCCGACGACTGGTCGGTCGAGGTGCTCGAGGAGATGGGCGAGGTCATCTGCCACCAAACGAACCATGGGCCGGGGCACCACAGCTCGTATGCGCTGGTGGGAGGCGTGCCCGTCGTGGGCATTTCAGGACCTGCAGGCGGCGCGTCGTTCACGCTCAACTTCTACCTGCGCCCCGTGATGCGCGCCTACCTGGGGCTTAACCCTGCGCCCGAGCGCATTCCCGCGCGCCTTGTGGCCGCTTTCCCGCCGAACCGCTTCGGCGGCCCGCAGCCGAAGAAGCTGCCCGGCGAGGCGCGCCCACCCGAGGCCACCGAACCCGGCAGCCAGTTCTTCTCCATTCGCTTCCTCACGCTGACGGCCGAGCCCGACGGCACGCTGGCGGCCACGCCCGTGCCTGGGCATCCCGGCAGCCCCGAGACGCAGCACGCCGACGCCTACTGCATGCTGCCCGCCGGCCCCGGCGTCGAGCCGCCCGACCCCGGCAGCATCATCTGGTGCGAGCTGCGATAAGAAGCCGCGACAAGCAAAAACGCGGGGCTGCGCAATAGGCAACCCCGCGTTCGCCACCGCCGCAAAACGACCGGTGCCCTCGGGGAGCCGTTGTTGGCTCGCCCGAGGGCACCTTCACATGGGGGAAGAAACGGATAGGTCTTCTTATTGCCTTGCGCCCTGTACAGCGCACAAGGCGCGGCGCTCCCCGCCCCCTGCTGCGAGCTGTTGCGCACAGGGGGCGGGAACCAGTTGCTT
This sequence comes from Eggerthellaceae bacterium, assembly GCA_030524475.1. Lineage (GTDB taxonomy): Bacteria > Actinomycetota > Coriobacteriia > Coriobacteriales > Eggerthellaceae > CAAEEV01. The sequence continues at coordinate 91,205 of JAUNGO010000001.1, forward strand.
TACGCCCAGGGCACCACCATGGTGATGGGCAGCGCCGCCAGCAGCACCAGCAAGCGCAGCACGAAGCCGCCGATCAGCACGCCGGCATCCGACGCGGCGCTGATCAGGTGAGCCTTGCGCGACTCCTCGAACTCGCGGGGGCTGAAGAACAAAAGCCACGTTTCCAGCGCCGTCGGAACCACCAGACCGACGCCCACCAGCAAGAACCAGAACGGCAGCAGGTACTCGCCCGCCAACAGGCTCATCACCGAGTTCCAGCCAGCCGGGCTTGCGTTGCTGGCCGTGATGAACATCAGGCTCGCGATTAGCGCCAGCTCAATGATGGGCAGGCAGAAGTGGAACTTCTTGAGCACGCCCACGCTGTTGAACTCCTCGGGGTGCTTGACGATGGCCGTCAGCAGCACCGACGCCATGCCGGTCGACACGGCCGACACCAGGAACAGCACCGGGAGCAGCGCGTTGTTCCACAGCGGGAACGTCTTGCACACGCCCAGCAAGCAGCCGGTGTACACGGCCACGCACACGCCGAGCACCGCGCCCACGATGTCGAGCCACTTCGGCACGTTGTGGCCCGTCAGGTCGAGCGCCGCCACGATGATCGCCACCACCGTGAACGCGCCCAGGAACACGACGCCCCAGGTCATCACGGAGCCGAAGTTCGTCAGCAAAAACGCGAAGCGCAGCGGGTTGTGGAAGCCCGCCGTTGCGTCGAACATCAGCAGCACCAGGCCGATGACAACCACCACGGGAGCGATCACGCGCCCGATGCGGATCATGTTCACGGCCTCGGGGTGGCGCCACCGCAGAAACGTCGAGGTGACGAACGCGCCGCCGCCCAAGCCGGCCAAAAACAGGTAGCACGCAATGATAACGCCCCAGATAGGTTCATACGTCATCTCAATCACCTCACGTAGAATATCTTGGACTTGGTCAGATCACCCGCGATGGGCGCCGCGTGCGTGCGCGCGATCTCCTGGGAGATCTCGCTGTCGGGGTCGTCGAGGTCGCCGAAGATGCGCGCGCCGGTCAGGCACGCGTCCACGCAGTTGCACGACTTCGTGCCCGACTCGTGCGCGGAAACCACGCAGAAGCGGCACTTGTCGACCGCGCCCGTCTGCGAGTTGCGCACGCGCACCTGGTAGGGGCACGCCGCCATGCAGTACAAGCAGCCGATGCAACGCCCCTGGTCAACGGCCACGATACCGTCGGCGCCGATGTGCGCCGCGCCCGTGGGGCACACCGCCGCGCACGGCGCGTCCTCACAGTGCATGCACTGCAGCGGCACGTGCTCGACGGACACGCTGGGGTACGTCCCCTCTTCGCGCTCCTCGAAGCGAATGAAGTTCTCGTCGGGAAGAAGGCCGTTTTGGCGCTGGCACGCCACGCGGCACGCATAGCAGCCGATGCACTTCTTCGTGTTGATAAGCATTCCGTAGCGAGCCATTATGCACCCACTTTCTTAACGGTCACGAGCGCCTCTTGGCTCATCGTGGCTCCGTAGCCCGGTTCAATGTGGAACGGCACGAAGTCCATCTGGCGCAGGCCGACGCCGTAGGCCGTGTGCTCGTCGGGCGAGGAGCAGCCGTAGTGGCTCGGCATGAACAGCGCCGTGGGGTTAAGCCTCTCGGTCACCTTCACGCGCGCCTTGCCCTCGGCGCACTCGTTGCTCACCAGCACCTCGTCGCCGTCGGCGATGCCCAGTTTCTCGGCCACCTCGGTGGACAGCCACACGCGGTCAAGCTCGTAGTCCTTCGTGATTTGCATCAGGTCTTGAATGTTGGCCGTCTGCGTGTGGCTCATGTGAGCCTGCTTGCCGCCTATCAGGCGCAGCGTGCCCGCCGCGGCGTCGGGCATGACCTCGGGCTCCACCCACACAGGATACGCCGACAGCCCCGCCTTCTCGCACGCCTCGCTCGTGAACTGGATCTTGCCCGTGGGCGTCTTCCACTTCGGCGTGCTGCCGTAGGCAAACGCCTTCTCGGGGAAGGAGATCGTGCCTGCGCGGCGCAAATCGTCGAGCGACACGCCCACCGTGGCCAGCTGCGCCTCGGCGAGCTCCTCAACCGTGAAGTTGAAGTAGTCGCCCACGCCGCACGCCGCCGCCAACTCGGAGAAGATCTCGTCGCAGCTCTTCGTGTTGGGGTGCACGCGCTCGATTACCTGGTCGCGCAGCGCCACGCACGGCACCTTGCCACCGATGAACTCGGGCAGCTCCATGCGCTCGAGGTAGCTGCACTCGGGCAGCACGTAGTCGGCCAGCTGAGCGGTTTCGGACATCTGCACGTCCACGACCACCATCAGCTCAAGCGCGCCGAGCGCCTCGGCCAGATACGCCGTGTTGGAGTAGCCCGCCGCCATGTTGGAGTTGTAGAAGAACATGCCCTTGATCTGGCCGCCCTTCGCCGCCTGGGCCGCATACACGTTCGATCCCATGCCGGAAAGCGCCAGCGGGTACACGTCCTGACCGAGCAGCTTGCCCTCAGGCTTCGGCACGCTGGGGAACTTCTCCTTGTCCAGGTCGCCCGCCGAAACGCTGCTCGTCAAAAGCGCGCCGCCCGGCTGGTTCCAGCAGCCCAGAAGCGTGTTGAACAGGCACACCACGCGCGCCGTCTCGCCGGAGTTGGCGTACGCGCAGCCGAACGCGCCGCGCCAGCTGGGCTCGATGGAGGCCGCAGGCGCCGCCTCGGCGAACTCGCAGGCCAAACGCGTGATGGTGTTCGCAGGGATGCCCGTGATCTCGGCGGCCCACTCGGGCGTGCACGTGGTGCGCACATAGGATGCCCACTCGTCGAAGCCCACGGCGTTTTCCGCCACGTAGTCCGCGTCGTACAGGCCGCGCGTGATCAGCACGTTCGCCATGCCCAGCACGAACGCCATGTCGGTGCCGGGGTTGATGGGCACCCACTCGTCGGCGAACGCCACGGAGTTGTTGCAGCGCGGGTCGACCAGCACGATGCGCGCGCCGTTCTCGTGCGCCTTCTGCAGCGCCGCCACCGAGCTCGGGCGGATGGCGTCGGCGTAGCTGCGGCCGATGAACATCGTCATGCGGGAGTTCTCGACGTCGGACTCGTAGTTGCCCGTGCCGATGACCTGCGTGAAGCCCGCTTCCTTCGACAGGTTGCACGCCGCGCCGTGCGTGTAGACGTTCGCGGAGCCCAGCGCGTTCATGAAGCGCTTGGTGTAGTACTTGCCTGACGGGCGCGGGTCTTGCACCATCGCGAGGGCCTCAGGGCCGTTCTCGTCGATGATCGCCTTCACCTTCTCGGCGATTTCCGCGTAGGCCTGGTCCCAGCTGATGGCCTCGAACTTGCCCTGCGCGTTTTTCTTGAGCGGGTCGGTCAGACGATCCTCCGAGTAGGCGATCTGCGTGTAGCCGTAGCCGCGGGCGCACAGCACGCCCTGCGCGTAGGGGTGGTCGGCGTCGCCGATGACCTTGGTCAGCTTGCCGTCGACCACGTAGGCCGTGAAGCCGCACTTCGACGAGCACGCGTTGCACAGCGTGTGCACCTGGCGCGTGACGCCCTCGCCCGCCGCATCGTCGGCAGCGAACGCCTGCGCGCCGCTTACCGCGCTCACGCCGCCTGCGCATGCCGCAGCGGCCGCCACACCTGCGCTTGCTCCCAGAAAGGCCCGCCTTGTCATCATATTCTCAGACATGATCGGCTCCTTTCTTCTAAGCCTCCACGAGCGTGGTCGTGCGCACTACGCCCTGGTCGATGATCTTCTGCGCGATGTCTTGCCAATCGATGAACTTGATGGCGCCGTTCGGGCACTGCTCGGCGCAGCGGCCGCAGCTGATGCACTTCGTGGACGTGCCCGTCTCGCTGTCGATGCGCGGCATGTTCCAGGGGCACGCCTGGGCGCACATGCCACAGCCGATGCACGTCTTGGCGTCCACCACGCGCGCGCCGGTCTTCGGGTCGGAGGAAATGGCGTGCACGGGGCAGTAGTTCGCGCACGCAGGGTCGGCGCACTGCTTGCAGTGCTCGACGGTGAACTCGCACGCGCCCTCGCCGAGGCCGAACGCGCCCTCGCCCGTGTCGGGGCTCACGCCGTAGTAGTAGTTGTCCCACACGCGCACGCGCGCGATGTGCTGGTTGACGCGCCCGTCGTTCTTGAGCGTGCACATCATCTCGCAGCGCTGGCAACCGGAGCAGCGCGCGCGGTCGGTGACGATCATCTTCGTCGGCGTGGTGCGGATGTCGATGCGGCCCGACGCGATGGAGCGCTCGGTCACGCCCCACGACGCCAGCACGCCGCCGACCACCAAGCCCGCAACGCCGCAACCGGCCATCGCCAACACGCTTCTGCGCGTGAAGGTTTTAGGCTTGCCCGCAGCCTCGGTCGCGGTCGCGCTGGCGGCCGCGTCGGCAACAGGTTGGTCGGTCTGGACGACGGCGGTGTCTTGAGTTGTTGTCTCATGAATGTTCTCAGACATTGCTGATACTCCCCTCGTCATGTGAAGTTCGCCTGCCGCGCCGCGCCTCTTAAAGCGCACCGCCGGCAGTGCATTCTCCTTCGCATGCCCGTCCACACAACGGTTGAAAGATTAGGGCGCGTCGCGTTTTCGCCATCCCCTCTTTCAGGGAAACTTAAAACTTTTTGCCGCTTAGCCTTGGGTTTTGCCACTTTACCCCCAAAGAGGGGATGCCGCGCCCGCCCCGTGCGCGAAACTGCCGCCAGCACTCCAAATAGCTGCCTGTGACCACACAACACCAATTACAGTCAAGAGATTTGGAGTTAACATCATGGCTGACGCTAAACTCGATGCGAGCAAGTCGTACGGCTGGGCGGGCAAGATTCTGCGCGTGAACCTCTCCACAGGCTCCATTACCACGCAGTCGACCGACCCGTACAAAGCCTACATCGGCGGCATGGGCCTCGCAAACAAGATTATGTACGACGAGGTGCCCGCCGGCACCGACCCGCTTGCCCCCGAGAACAAAGTCGTGTTCGCCGTGGGCCCGCTGACGGCGTCGGGCACGCCTTTGGCAGGGCGCACCACCATCGCCTCGCTGTCCACGTTCTCGACCGACCATTTGATCGTCGACGCGCACTGCGGCGGCATGATCGGCGCGAAGATCAAGCTGGCCGGCTGGGACGCCATCGTGCTGGAGGGCAAGGCCGCGTCGCCCGTGTACCTCTACGTCGACAACGACGACGTGCAAATCAAGTCGGCCGACGCCGTGTGGGGCATGGGCACGCGCGCAACCACCGAGGCGCTGTGTCGCAAGGAGGGCACCGACTTCTGCGTGGCCACCATCGGCCCTGCAGGCGAGAACCTGCTTCCCTACGCGTGCATCATGAACTCGCGCAACCACTCGGCCGGCGCGGGCGTGGGCGCCGTTTTGGGCTCTAAGAACCTGAAGGCGCTGGTCGTACGCGGGACCGGCAGCGTGAACGTGGCCGACCCGGAGAAGGTCGCCGAGCTTTCCGACTACATGCTGCGCGAGGTCATCGGCTCGAACAACAACCACGTGGTGCCGTCGACCCAGCAGGAATGGGCCGAGTACTACGACAAGGGTTCCCGTTGGACTGCGCGCAAGGGCCTGTACTGGGCGCTCGCGGAAGGCGAGCCCATCGAGACCGGCGAGCCGAAGCCTGGCGAGATCAACACCGTGGGCTACCGCTGCATGAAGACCACCAAGGACGACGGCCCCGAGGCCGAGAAGTACACTATCAAGATGGACGGCTGCCACGGCTGCCCGATCCATTGCTACTCCGACATGCGCGTGCCCGCCAGCAAGGAGCACGGCGGCTACGAGATCACCGGCAACACCTGCGTGCCGAACTTCCCGTTCAAGTACATGATCCCCATCCTGGGCGACAAGACCACCGTGAAGGACAACACCGAGGAGTCGCTGGTGTGGAACCAGGTCATGGGCTCCATCATGGACGATTTGGGCATGTGGTGCAACTACGCTCAGCTGTACAAGGACATCGCGCACTGCTACGCCACCGGCGTGTTCGAGCGCGTGCTGCCCGCCGAGGAGTACAGCCGCTTCGACTGGACGAAGTTCGCCACGAACGACCCGTCGCTCATGGCCGAGCTTTTGCCCTTCATCGCCCGCAACGACTCCGAGCTGTCCTACGTGGCGCACGGCCCCATCGTGTGGTGCGAGCGCTGGAACGACATGGACTGGTTCAACACCACCGCGTCGTGCCTGATCAGCCCGCGCGGCTGGCCGGTTCACCACGCTCACGAGTGCTTCGGCCAGGTGGGTCTGCTTTACAACGTGCTGTTCAACCGCGACGACATGATCCACTCCGCCGTGAACTTCCAAGGATGCGGCCTGCCGATCGAACTCAAGAAGCAGATCGCGGCCGAGCTGTGGGGCGGCGAGGACGCCGTCGACCCCGACAAGAACTACACGCCCATGAACGAGCACAAGGCCAACTTCGCCTGGTGGAGCGTGGTCACCGACGTGCTGCACGACAGCTTGACGCTGTGCAACTGGGTGTGGCCGATGGCCATGAGCCCGTCGAAGTCGCGCGACTACCGCGGCGACCTCGATCTTGAGGCCAAGTTCTTCACGGCCGTGACCGGCCAGGAAGTGACCACCGAGGAGCTCTACCAAGCCGGCGCCAAGATCATGACGCTGCAGCGCGCCAACACCGCGCGCGGCATGGTGGGCGCTGACGGCAAGATGGGTTGCAACGACTTCCGCGGCGTGCACGACCTGGTGACCGAGTGGCCGTTCACCAAGCAGCCCGACAAGCAGCCCTTCACCGAGGGCACCGACAAGATGGAGAAGGAAGACTTCCAGACGGCGCTGACCATGCTGTACCGCTGCTTCGGCTGGGACGAGAAGCTGGGCTGCCCGACCGCCGAGTGCCTCGACGCCTACGACATGCCCGACGTCAAGGCCGAGCTTGACGAGCTGGGGCTGCTGCCGTAGGGCCTAAGCCTCAAGCGACGCGTCACGCGTCTCCTAGGTTCCCCAACCAAAAGAGCGCCCCCGAGCTTCAAGCAAGCTCGGGGGCGCTCGTGCGTTTGGGCACAAGGCAAGTTGAGCATGACAAGGGGACAGGTCGTTTGTCACATTTTCGTCCCGTCCGCGCCGCAAGGCGTCGGACCGCTGCGCTCAGAAGCTTCGCAGCCTTCGCTCCTCGGTCCGGCGCCTTGCGGCGCTGCGTTTTAGCGTGATCACATGACAAACGACCTGTCCCCTTGTCATGCAAAAACGAGATGCCGCAATCCCTGCTACACGTTCCGGTAGCGCTCGACGGCGTGGTATTCGGCGAGAGAGCCGGCCAGAGTGTCGGACAGGTAGAGCGTGGAATAGTAGTACACGTCGCCGTTCGAGGCGACGGTACGGCAAATGTCAGGATAGTCGCCCGACGCCTCCACCTGCTCCCACGTTTGCTGCACCATAGCGGCGCTCATGCGAAACGGCGGGTTGTGCAGGTCGTCGGCCGCCAAGGGACGTGGGTACACGCGACCTTCCTCGCGCACGCAGTCGACGAACGTCATCAGCGGGTCGTCCTCGGCAGCAAGAAACGCCCAATGCGCGTACGTGTCGGTCATAAGCTTCTCGTCGTAGAGGTAGTAGCTCCGTTTACCCTCCAGCACCACGATGTTTTTGCAGTCGATGGTGCGCTCGACCGGCGCGGCGTTCTCGTCTTCCACCAGCACGTATTCGCCCTCAAGCTCCACCAGCTTATAACCTTCGGGAATGCGTAGGCCAGGGAAGGGGTTATCGGCGTCGGGCGCGGCATCGGGCGCTGCGGCAGCAGACGCCGCCTCGTCCGCCGGGCGCGCAACGGTTGCAGAAGTCGCCGCAGCGGCAACCGCAGCGCTCGCAGCCTCGGTACCGCGCGCGGGCGCCGCCTCCGCAACCCTCGCGCCCTCCGCTTCCGCCTCCGCAGCAGCCGCCTCCTGCTCCGCCTTGCGCTTCGCCACGAACGGCGAGATGCCTACGGCTCTGGTAGCGCTTTTCACCGTGCTAGCGCGCGCCCGCTCGGCCGCTTTCTCGGCCGCGCGCTCGGAGCGGTGCTCGCCCAGGTAGTTCTGCAGATACTCGTACACCATCATCTCGAACTCATCGGCGGTCAGGTGCGCGGGCACCAATCCCCACGCTGTCCAGTCGGTCGGCTCGGTTAGCTGCCCGTCGGCAGAAAGCTCGCGCACAGCGTCGAACACGTCGGCCAGCGCGTTGTGCTCGGCCAGCTCCCTGGCAGCTTCGTCAAGCTCGGGCTCGGATTCCAGCGCGTCCATCTTCACTTCTTCCATTTCGCACCCCTCAACTTGAAGCCGTTAAGCCTCGGCTACCAAAAGGTCGACGCGCGCGTCGCGCAGCGAGCAATGCTCGCACAGCAAACACGCCACCGAGAAGTTGTCGCACGGCAAGTTCTCGTTAAGTTCGGCCAGCGTGGCGCCGCGCTTTATCAGGTAGTCGCCCACCAGCGCCCGCACGCCCTCGACGGCAAACGTCAGGGTGTGCGCCTTGTCGTAAGGCACGCCGTCGACCGCCGCGCGTATGTCCTCGGGCGTGATGGCAAGCGCCTCAGCGAACGTCTTGCCCTCGATCATCTCGCACATGACGCTCGCGCACGCCGTCATGGCAAGGCAGCCGCGCGCCTTGAACCCGGCTTTCAGGAAACGCGGCTCGGCGAGCACATCGGTCGTCGCTTCCGTCGTCGCAGCAGCGCCGGAGGCTTTCGCCTCCTCGGGCTCGCCCACCACGGCGAACAGCCTCAGCGCCACTTCCCCACGCTTCGACTTCCCCACCATGCTCTGTGCGTTCGCGCCCTCAGGCACCCCGGCGTTCTTGAAGTTCGCCACCACCGAAAGCAGCGTGTCGGAATAGCCCTCAACCCCCGTATCAACCCTCGTTTGATACACGTCCGCCGTGCGCAAAAGCACGCGATCGTCGGGCTCGACGTACACGTTTCGCACCGCATCTTCCATTTGTCGTGCTCCTTCTCCCGCGAGTCTCATAAACCCTCGAAACAGAATGGTTATCTTTAGTGTGTTATGATGAACCAGCGCAACGGGGTATCCTTACCCTCTTTAAGGGTAAGCGGTGAGGGCAAGCGTGGAGAATCGCCTGATCACGCGCGATTGACGCACATAAACCCGCAAGGGAACACGGGAAGGCACTGCATGCCGCAGTTGAACGAACAGAGCGAGCGCGCACGCGCGAACGCCCAAGAAGCCGGCGCCGCAAACGGCGGGGCTGAAGGCGCATCCACGCGCGAGACCGCCGACGGAGCCACGCGCGAGACCGCCGACACGCCCGCGCGTGACGCAGCCAGCGACGATGCCACGCTCGCAAGCAAGCTCGTCGACCGTGACACGCTTTCCCTCATCGATCGGTTGAAGCCGCTGTGGCCCCTCATCGTGGGACTCACGTTCGGGCGCGCGGGGCTCATCGTGGCGTGCTACGGCAGCTACGCGAAAACCGACGAGGGCCTGTTCACCGACGGAGCCATGCTCATCGCGCTTGCCGTCATGTTTATCGCCTTTATTGCCCTGGCTGCACGCAAAACCACGCTGTCGAAGCGCACCGTCAACAACGCCATGCGCGCTTGCGTGGCGATTGAGGCCGTCACCATCGTGGCGCTCGGCGTTGTCGACCTCACGCGCACCGACGCGTTCGTCGTCAGCCTTGCGCTGTGCGCCGCGTGCACGTTCTTCGCGTCGTTCGCCATCTTCTATTGGCTGCGCCGCGCACGGGGCACCTCCACCACGGCGGCGGCCGTGTTCGTGTTCGTCGCGCTCCTTTTGAGCGAGATCGAGCTTTACCTGGCCACGTTTTTCCCTGCATGGGCGGCATGTTTCGCGGCGGCGCTGCTCTCGCTTCTGCAGTATCCCTGCATGCGCTGGGCGCGCAGCCAAACGCAGCCGCACAGCATCAAGGCGCCCACGCAGTCGTCCGACTACTTCGGCTTCACGCGCACCATGATCCAAAGCAAGCAGTTCCTCATTGCCACGGCGTTCGGCATCGGGCTGCTTTCCATCGTCATCGGGCTTCTGCGCGGCTACCCCGACGGCGCCTCCATCCCCTTCACCTTGCCCACGCGCACCGCATACGGCCTGCTCACCGTCGCACTGTCGGCTGCCATCATCGCCTTGGTGGTCAAGGGTAGGCGCCGCGTGATGACGGTGGGCATGTTTCTTGTCATGGAATGTCTCGCGTGCGTGGCGCTTCTGTGCTATGCGGCGTTTCCCGGCGCGCTTGAGATCGGCGCGGTGTTCACCACCACGCTCAACGCGCTGATGGTAGGGTTCACCTGGTACATCATCGTCGCGTTCATGAGCTACGGTTGGCGCGACCCGTACTATTACGCCATGGCAGGCTGGTTCGTGTGGCTGGGGGCGCGCGCCGTCGCGCGCGTGGCGCTCATCACGTTTTACCCGCTTTCGGCAAACGACATATTGATGAATTCCCTGATGACAACGCTGGTAGTAGTGTCGACGCAAGTGGTGTTCATGCAGTTTTTGAGCATCGCGAAAAAGAGCCCCGCAACGAGCGCCGACGAGGAAAAGCCCGCCGAGCAAGCCGCGCCCACCGGCGCCATCGCGCGCATCATGGGACTCGACCAGGCGCAAAACCTTGCAACCACCCGGCAAAACGCCACGCGGAACTCGGTGGAGATCATGGGCAAGCAGTTTATGCTCTCCGAGCGCGAGGTGGAGGTGCTCGCGCTGTACGCGCAGGGCTTCACGCAGAAGCGCGTGGCGGAGGAGCTGTTCATCAGCCCCGGCACCGCGCACGCCCACATCAAGCGCATCTACGCGAAAACCGACATGCACTCGCGCCAGGAGATCCTCGACTACATCGAGCGATACGCGTCGTAGGACAGTTTGCACCCAACCATCCCACCCACGCGAAATATTGAATATTGCGTAGGTATTACGCTGGCTGAACGCGCGTTTTTCCTATTTGTGGCATCATGTTGAAGGTTATTGCGTAATTACCGCAGCTCACGTTGGGCACGCTTCATCAGGCGCGTTCCGCAGCACGCTGCGTAAGGCCATACAATGAAAGCCGCGCGCGGGCAACGCAGCCCCGCAGCACGGCAACAGGCAAGGAGATGCTCATGGGCTTCCTCTCGAAGTTTGAAGGCAAAATGGAAGACACGGTGGAAGGCGCGGCGGAAAAGATGGGCGCATCGCCCATTTCACCTGTTCAAATTGCGAAAAAAGCCGAGAAGCAGATGCGCCGCAACAAGATGGTGGGCGCGGGCAAGCAGTACGCCCCCACGCTCTACACCGTGCTCGTCAGCCAAGACGACGATGCGCGCCTGTTCGGCTACTACCCCACCCTTGCCGGCGAGACGGAAACGTACCTGTCCGCGAAGGCCGCCGAGCACGGCCTGGTCATGGACGGCCAGCCGCTCGTGCGGTTCATCGCCGACGCCGACCTCAAGCACGGCAAGTTCGAGGTGATCGCGGAAATGGTGGCAGCCCCGCTGGTTGCGCAGCTGCGCCAAGAGGAAATGGAGCGCTACGGCATCGCCGCGCCGCGCCAGGCGGCACGTCCCATGCAGCGCCCCCAGCGCGCGGCGGCGCAGTACCCCGCCCAGCGCGCATCGCGCCCCGCGGCGCAACCCGCCGTCGACCCCTACGGCGCGGCTGCCGCAGCCCCCGCCGCAGCAGTCGCCGGCGCTGCAGCGGCAGCGGCGTCGCCCGCCGCGCGCGACGCCGACCGCTCCTACAGCGCCGACCCCGACGCCGCCGCCCACGTCGGCGCCGCGGACGAGGCCCGCTACGGCGGCGAGCCGCACACCATGGTGTTCAACCAGGCCGCCGGCACGCAAGCCGCCCCAGCACAGCCCGCACCGGCGCAAGACCTGCAAGCCTACATCTACGACGTCACCAACGACCGCGCCTTCACGCTCACGGGGCATCCCATGAGCATCGGCCGCGAGTCGCGCAACGACATCGTCATTCCCGACATCAACGCCTCGCGCCAGCACGCGCAGATCCACATGGAGCCCACGGGCGCCTGGATTCTCGCCGACGCGGGCTCCACCAACGGCACCTTCGTCAACGGTCGCCAGATCAAGTCGACTCCGCTGCGCGACGCCGACCGCATCATCATCGGCACGACCGAGCTCGAGTTCCAGCTGCTCTAGCCGCAAGGAGGCTGCCCCACCGTGATTGACGTCGTCCTGCTCATAGCGCGCCTTCTGTTCGTTGCCCTGCTCTACCTGTTCCTGTTCGCCATCATGCGCACAGGCATCGGGCAGGTGCGCGGCACGCGCAAGAAAGAGCGCACGTGGAACCTGTCGGTCGAGCGCGGCCCCAAAGAGCTGCGCGGCGTGTCCATCGCGGTGCACGGCCCGGTCATCGTGGGCCGCTCGCCCGGCGCCGACATCGTGATCGGCGCGGGATACGTGTCGGGGCGCCACGCGCGCTTCTCGCTCATGGGGCAAAACCTCTTCGTTGAAGACCTCGGCTCCACCAACGGCACCGCCGTCAACGGCCAGCTCATCACGGCCCCCACCGCCCTGCGCGACAAAGACGTGGTCAGCGTGGGCGACGTGTCCATTCGCGCGAGGTTCGCCTAATGTCGCGCCGCACGCGAAAGGTCAGCGCCACATTCGGCAGCCGCACCGACGTGGGCTGCGTGCGCGAGCACAACGAGGACAGCCTGATCGTCGCGCCGCCGCTCTACGTAGTGTGCGACGGCATGGGCGGGCACGCGGCGGGCGAGGTGGCGTCCGAAATAGCCGTGAACGTGATCGCGAGCAACGCGCCCGCCTTCCCCGACGCCACGGCGCTCGGGCAAGCCGTCGAGGAGGCGAACCTCGCCATCCTGCGCGCGGCGCACGAAGGCGTCGGGCGCGCCGGCATGGGCTGCACCTGCACGGCGGCCATGATTGAGAACGAGCGCCTCGTTATCGCCCAGGTGGGCGACTCGCGCGCCTACCTGCTGCACCAGGGGCACCTCCAGCAACTCACGCGCGACCACAGCCTGGTGGCCGACCTCGTGGAGTCGGGCCAGATCACGCCCGCCGAGGCGCGCGTCCATCCGAAGCGCTCGGTCATCACCCGCGCGCTCGGCAGCGACCCGCACACCCAGCCCGACCTGTTCGAGATCAACGTGGAGACGGGCGACCGCCTGCTTCTGTGCTCCGACGGCCTGTCGTCGATGATCGAAGACGACGAAATCGAAGGCATCCTTGTGCATACCGCCGACCCGCAGCTGGCGGCGTCTCAACTGGTGAACGCCGCCATCGCCGCCGGCGGGCTCGACAACGTGACCACGGTGGTGGTCGACGTCACGGGCTTCGCGGAGGTGCGCCGCAAGAAAATCGCGCGTAAGACGAAGGTGACCGCCGCGCTTTTGGTGGTGCTGCTCATCGCCATCTTCGGGGGCGCGGCGTATGCGTTCAACTTCATGACGACCAATGCCGCCTACCTTGCCGAGCAAGACGGGAAAGTGGCAATCTACCAGGGCGTTCCCGGCAACCTGCTGGGAATCGAGTTCTCGCACCTCGTGGAAGTGACCGACGTCTCGCTCGACGACTTACAGCCCGGCGTGGCGAACCGCCTCAAGGGCGACGGCCTGCGCGTCGACTCGGTCGACGACGCGCGCGACCTCGTGGAAACCTACCGCGAGGAGGCAGCGGGCCGCGAAGAGGTGCCCGCAGGCGAAGGCGCGAACGCAAGCTCAGGCGCTAGTTCCGCCTCAAGCGCCAACGCCGCCGGCTCGTCGAGCGCCGCCAACGCAAGCCGCACATCCTCTGCTGCTTCTTCCGCCGGCACCGCAAACGCCGGCAACGGGGGTGCCGCATGACGCGCCGCAACATGGAGCTTTTGCTGCTCGTCATCGCAGCGCCCATCGTCATCGTGCTGTTCGCGATGCTCGTGGTAACGGGCGGCCAAGAGCTTTCCTTCAACACGCTCGGCGTGCCTATCGGCATCTTCGCCGCGTTCGTCGTCGCGCATCTGGCGGTGCGCAAGCTCGCGCCCGACGCCGACCCCGCCATCCTGCCCATCACGTTCGCGCTTTCGGGCATCGGCATGGCGTTCATCACGCGTATCGCGCCTTACTCCGACGCGCCGAACATGGCGACCAACCAGCTCATGTGGCTGTTTTTGGGCGTGGCGGTCATGGTGGTGGCGCTCGCGCTCGTGCGCAACCTCGACAAGCTGGCGAACTACAAGTACACCCTCATGATCGTCGGCGTGGCGCTTCTGCTCTCGCCGATGCTGCCGCTCATCGGCACCGAGATATACGGCAGCCGCATCTGGCTTTCCATCGGCGGCTTCTCCTTCCAACCCGGCGAGATCGCCAAGATCTGCATCGTGCTGTTCCTGGCGGCCTACCTGGCGCAAAACCGCGAGATGCTCTCGGTGTTCACCTGGGACGTGGGGCCGTTCCGCCTACCCTCGCTGCCGACGCTTTTGCCGCTGCTCGCCATGTGGGCGCTCGCGTTCGTCATCGTCGTGTTCGAGAAGGACTTAGGCTCGGCACTCGTGCTGTTCCTCGTGTTCCTCGTGATGCTCTACGTGGCGACGGGTAAAAAGTTCTACGTGGCCGCCGGCGTGGTGCTCGCGGGCATCGCGGCGGTAGTGCTCTACACGTTTTTCGGGCACGTGCAAACGCGCGTGGAAATCTGGCTCGACCCGTTCTCCGACGCGCTCGACTCGGGCTACCAGCTGGTACAAAGCATCTACTCGCTCGCCGACGGCGGGCTGTTCGGCGTGGGCATCGGGCGCGGCATGGCGGGCGGCCTCGACAACGTGACGCAGCTTTCCGTCGTGGAAAGCGACTTCATCTTCTCCGCCATCGGCGAGGAAACGGGGCTTCTCGGCGGCGCGGGTCTGCTGCTTTTGTACCTGTGCTTCGCCATCCGCGGCATGCTCACCGCAGCGCGCGCGAAGTCCGACGTGAGCTCCTTCACCGCCGCCGGCCTCACCTCGATCATCGTGCTGCAGGCGTTCATCATCGTGGGCG
>JAUNGO010000022.1 GCA_030524475.1 Eggerthellaceae bacterium
GTGCCCGAAAAAACTCGGATTATCTCTTGACTTCATATAGCTGGTCTCCTTAAAACGCGGGGCGGCTTAGGGCCGCGAGGCCCTCCCGCCGCCCCCTTTCGGTCCTGCCGCGCGGCAGGCTTACCCTTTGGGCGGTTACGCGACGGGCGGCTTGGGCGCGCCGGGGGCAACAGGTGCGCCGGGGGCTTTCGGGGCGCCGGGGGCCGCCGGCGCCTTGATGGCGCCGTCGAGCGCCGCCTGGTCGGCGTCGAAGTCCTTCACCGTGTTGTCGAGCGGCGCGTCGCACTGCGCGCACACCTTGTCGATGGGCCTGTTGACAGCGCCACATTGCGGGCACGTCTTCATAGAAACAGCTGCAGGTCTAAAACACATGGCGGAATCTCCGTTCCTTTCTCTTTGGTTCGTGGTTCGGTTGAGCCTGCAGGCTGCCGACCGAGCAGGCTATTCGACGGAGAAGGGCTCGCCCGAGCTAGGGATGGCATGGGCAAGCCCTTCCCAACAAGGGGGATGGCGCCTACGCAAGGGCGATGTCCGCGAGGCCCTGGTCTTTCTCCCTGGTGGAGACCTCGAGTTCCTTCACCTTGCCGCCCTTTACGACCGTGACCTTCCAGTCGGCCTCGGGCAAGCCGTCGAGCCAGAAGTCGCCCCACATATCGGTCGTGGCCGTGTAGGTGCCCGCGTCACTTTCGGCGGTCACCTGCGCGCTCTCGACGATCTCCTGCGCCTCGGGGTCGAACACGGTGGCGGCGATGAACTTCTTGGGCAGGCCCTTGTACCACACGCGCGGCTTGGTGCCGTACTCGGCGTGCAGGAACTCGGCGCCCTCAAGGTCAAGCTCCGCCTCCTCGCCGAACTGGATCACGTCGACGTGGCAGTTGTCGACGCAGCGCGGCGTCTTAATCGGCTCGTCGCCGTCGAGCAGGTGCGCGCAGCCGGTGCACTTCTGCGGGATGTTGAGCTCCTCGTTCCAGAACACCGCGTGGTAGGGGCAGGCGTCGACGATCTGCCTTTGGCCTTTGGCCTTTACGGGATCGATGAGGACGAGGCCGTCGTCGCGGCGGTACACCGCGCCGTCCTTTGCCGCCTTCATGCACGGCGCGTTCTCGCAATGCTGGCACATCACGGGCAGGTAGCTGACGCGCACGTGCGGCCGTGCCCCGCGCTCGGTTTGGTTGAGCTTCATCCAGAACTGGCCGACCTGCGGCTGCGCCTCGGCGTAGGGCATCCAAGCCTGGCCGCAGTGCTCGTCCTTGCAACCGATCTGGCAGTCGTGGCAGCCCACGCATTTCGTGATGTCGATAAGGAATGCTTTCATGATGGAGTCCCTTCGTGTCCTTTGCCTATTCGATGACCCAAGAGTTGTAGTTGATGCCGATGGCCGGGTCGTAGTCGCGCTCGAACGCCTCGGGGTAGTCGCGCCTCCAGCCGTCGTACTCCTCCTGCGTCACCTTCTGCGCCTCGACGAGGTAGCCGGTGACGGCGAAGCCCTTGCAGTGCTCGGACACCTGGTTGTTGGGGCTGATGAGGTTGATGGCGCCGCCGCGGTCGAGGTGCGGCGCAATCGGGTCGACGCGCGAGCCCTTGTTCGCCATCACGGAGCCGGGCATGATGCGCTCGGATATGCGCGCGCCGAAAAGCACCGTGCCGCGCTCGTTGAACACCTTGACGATGTCGCCGTTGGCGATGCCGCGCGCCGCGGCGTCCTCGGGCGCGAACCACAATGGCTCGTACAGGTAGCCGTCGGGGCCTTTCACCTTCACCGTCTCGATCTCACGGAACCAAGCGATGTCGTCGCCCTGCACGTGCACGCGGAAGCGCGCGGGGTTGGCCGTGATGAGCAGCGGGTAGGCCTTGCAGCGCTCGCCCCACAGGCTCTCGTCGTGCGTCCAGCCCTCCTCCGCCGGGCCGCCGACGATCCAGCGCGCCATGGGCGTGCGCTCCTTGTCGTCGGGGAAGTGCTCGGCCAGCGCCTCGCTCCAAAACTCGATCTTGCCGGTGGGCGTGTCGAGCGGGTAGTTCTCGGGATCCTCGTAAAACTGGCGCATTCCAGGGGGAAGCTGCTTCCAGTTGGGGTCGAGCTTCGGGAAGTAGTACTGCTTGTCCATCAACGTGTCGAAGTCGATCTCCTCGACGAGGCGCGACTGCTCGTAGCCGTACTTGATCCACTCGTCCTGCGTCATGCCGAGGTCGATCTGCTCGCGCACGCCGAAGCGCTCGCCGACCTTGCAGGCGATCTCGAAGTCGGAGTACGACTCGCCCACGCGGTCGCACGCAGGCGGCGTGATGCCGGCGTGACGCATGGACACGATCATGCCAGCGCCCATGGAGTCGTTGTCCTCGAGGCAGGTGGTAACGGGAAGCACGAGATCGGCGAACAGCGAGTCGTTCTCAAGCCACTGGTGGTTCGTCACGAAGAACTCGACCTCGTTGGTGCGGATGGCGTCTTGGTAGTTGAAGCCGCCGTCCCAGCAGTTCATGTTGCAGGGCTTCTCGGACCAGAGCATGTGCACCTTGTCGACCTTCGGCGCCTCAGTGGGCGGTTCCATGCCCATGGCCTTTGCCATCGCCTGGTTCATCGCGAGCACGGCCTCGGGCGAGGCGGGATAGTTGAACTCCTTGAACTGCTCGGCCGTCTCGACGTACACGATGCAGGGGGATCCCCACCACTTCGCCTTGCCGGTCTGCAGCGCCTCGGCGACCATGGTGCGCGGGATGGACTGCGCGTTGGGGTAGAACATGCGGCACTGGTTGATGGAGCTGAACGGCGCCGAAGTCGACCGCGCGATGTTCTCCTTCGCCACGAGCGACGCGTTGAGGTGCAACTGCTGCACGCCCGGCTTGCCGAGGCCCTGCATGGCGAGCAGGTAGGCGCCGGTGCGGCCGGGCTCGTGCGAGTACGGCGTCTTGACGGAGCCGGAGCTGAAGTGCGCGTGCGAGGTGACGAGGTTCGCCACGTTGCGCGCGAACGCCTTGATGGTGTAAACCGGCACGCCGCAGCGCTCGGACGCCCACTCGGGCGTTTTCGGGATGCCCTCTTCGTCCTCGCCGAGCACGTACGCGCGCACCTTGTCGAAGCCGACCGAGTGCGTCTCGACGTACTCCTTGTCGTAGAGCCCCTCGGTGATCCACACGTACATGACGCCGAAGTCGAAGGCGGCGTCGGTGTTCGGCAGGATGGGGATCCACTTCATCGTGGGGTGGCAAACTGCCGTGTAGTTGCAGAACGGGTCAACGATGACGAACTTCTTGCCGACCGACTCCCAGAACTTGAGCAGGCGCGACCAGAACTGGCTGCCGTAGTTTTGCGTGAGCTCCCAGTCGCCCGCGTCGAAGCAAATAAGATCGGAGTGCTCGGTGATGTCCTTGATGATGTTCCAGGAGTTGTAGCCGGTCTGCGGCGGGGCGATCATGCCAAGGCCCTTGTTAGAGCCCGAGCCCCACACGTGCTTGGCGCCCCAATACCAGCCCTCGACCGAGTCGGGCGTACGCGTCTCGCGCGTGTAGCCGCCGAGCTTGCTCATGAGCGTGGCGTGCATGCCGCCGCCAGCGTGCAGGTCCTTGGACTCGCGGTGGCCGTCCTCGCCGACGCACAGCACCGAGTACGGGCCGTAGGTGTCAATGATGCGGCGCAGCTCGGCCTCCATGATGTCGATGGCCTCATCCCAGCTGATGCGAACGAACTTCGACTTGCCACGGTTTTCGGCGTTGATCTTCGCGGGATCGCCGCCCGGCTCCCAATCGACGCGCTTCAAGGGGTACATGACGCGGTTCTTCGAGTACACGCGATTCTTGTACGCAAGCGCGAAGTAGTTCGGGGCCGTCTTCAGCGGCGGGCGAAACGTCTTGCCGTCGGCCTTAAGCTCCCAGCGCGCGCCGTCGAGCTCCTCGGCGGTATAGCGCTCGTCGATGCGGAACGGGCGAATGCGCACGATCTTGCCGTCCTTGGAATCGACGGCCGTGATCTCGCCACCCGTACCGCCGCACGCGATGCTTTGAAGCGTGGTGACTTCCTTCATCTGCTCTCCTCTCCTCGTGTGGATGAGCTTCGATCCGCACTTTGCGGATGTCGCTGGTTCCACTATGGAGTCGGGAGGCGGCGCGTTCAATTTTCAAGATGGCCGCGATGAGAACGATATTCACGCAGATGGCGCATGTGTTCCGCATTTGCGCCGATGCGCTCGACGTGTGCACGAGAGGTTTACAGATCGACGAAGGTGTGCACCTGCGGGACGGGGCGGGGCGATATGCGTTTGTCGGGCTGGAAAACGCGGCACACGGCGGGGCGGGGCTCGATACAGCGCGACGGCGGCGTCAGATGAGGTTTGCCTTGCGCCCTTTGTACACGCGTTCCCAAAAGGGCATGGTTATGCTGTTGTACAGCTCGGCGAGTTCGGCGGGCGAAACTTCCATGCCGTCGCTGATCCATTTCTGTACGAGCATGGCCTGGGACGACGCGAAGAAATACGCGACGTAGTCGATCTTCCAATCGGCGCGGCCCTCGACGATACGTTGGATGTGCTCCGTGTTAAACGCATGGATGGCCCACGTGGCAACGCGAAGGAACGTGTCGTCGCAACCGCGCATCGGCCCGACAAGGTCGGTGTAGTATGCGCGCTCGGCGTAGATGCTCTCGTACATGCGCTCGATGAAAACGTTCTCCATGAGCTTCGTGTCGCGCAACGGCAGGATTGCATGGACGTCGCGCAGCGGCTTCATGACGTGGCGGTCGAACAGCTCGCCGACGATGGCCTCTTTGTCCTGGAAATACTTGTAGAAGGTTCGACGAGATACGCACGCCCTGTCGCAGATCTCGGAAACCGTGATCTTCGAATATGGCTTCTCCTTGAGCACCGACTTAAATGCATCCTCGATCGACGTCTTGACATCAGGCATAGCCTTCCCCCCCTCGGCAGGCGCGCAAAACATATCAAAATCGCATTTTAGCGCAGTGGAGGCTCGGCGCACGGCGAGGCGCGTAACAACTCGCTCAAAATTGCCCACCTCAAAAAAGTACCCCTGACCTGGATAAACCAAACGTTTCACCAGATCAGGGGCGTGGGCAAAATGCACCGAATGGCGACGTGCCTACTCTTTGATGCCGTCGGTTTGGCGGATGAGCTTGCGCTTGATCTTGCCGCCGATGGTTTTGGGCAGCTCGTCGACGTATTCCACGATGCGCGGATACTTGTACGGCGCGGTCGTGTGCTTCACGTGGTTTTGCAGCTCGCGCGTGAGCTCCTCGGTCGGCTCATACCCCTTCGCTAGCACGACGGTGGCCTTCACCACCTTGCCGCGGATGGGGTCGGGCGCAGCCGTTACCGCGCACTCCACCACCGCCGGATGCGCCACGAGCGCGCTTTCCACCTCGAAGGGTCCGATGCGGTAGCCCGAGCACTTGATCACGTCGTCGTTGCGCCCCACGAAGAAGCAATAGCCGTCGGAGTCGCGCCACGCCATGTCGTGCAGGTTGTAGTACGCCCCGCCCACGGCCTCGCGCGTGTGCTCCTCGTCGCGGTAGTAGCCCACGAAAAGCCCCGGCGGATACGCCTCCTTCAGGCCCGTCACGCAGATGGCGCCCTCCTCGCCATCCTCCACCGGCACGCCGTCGTCGTCGAGCAGCTTGATGTTGAGCAGCGGCGAGGGCTTGCCCATGGAGCCCGGGCGCGGCTCGACCCACGGGAAGGTGGCCAGAAGCACCGGCCCTTCGGTTTGCCCGAAGCCCTCGCGGATCTTTTTGCCCGTGAGACGCTCCCACTGGATGGTGACCTCGGCGTTCAACGGCTCGCCCGCCGTGGCGAAGTTCTCCACGCTCGACAGGTCGTACGCCGAGACGTCCTCCTGCAGCATAAAGCGGTACATCGTGGGCGGCGCGCAGAACGTGGTGAGCTCGTAGTCTTGGATCTTCTGCAAAAGCTTGGTGGGCACGAACTTGTCCATGTCGTAGCAGAAGATGGTGGCGCCCGCGATCCACTGGCCGTAGATCTTGCCCCAGCCGAACTTCGCCCAGCCCGAGTCGGTCACGCTCATGTGCAGCTTGTTCTCGCGCACCTGCTGCCAATACTTCGCCGTGATGATGTGCCCAAGCGGGTGCGCGAAGTTGTGGCACACGGCCTTGGGATTGCCCGTGGTGCCGCTCGTGAAGTAGATGAGCATGATGTCTTTGCTGGTCACGCCCGCCTCGCCGGTGGGGCGCTCAAACACCTCGGACTCAGGCTCGATGAGCTCGTCGAAGTTCAGCCACCCGCCGCGTTTGCCTGCCGCCACAATGGTGTGCTCGATGGAGGGGGCGTCCGCGCGCGCCGCCTCGGCCTCGCCGCACACGTAAGCGTCGTTCACGCACACGAGCGCCTTCACGCCCGCGCTGTTCGCGCGATAGGCGATGTCCTTGCGCGTGAGCTGCAAAGACGCGGGGATGACGGTGGCGCCCAGCTTGCACAGGGCCGCGGCGACCACCCAGTATTCCCAGCGGCGGCGCAGGATGCACATGACCACGTCGCCTTTGCCCACGCCGAGCTTCGCAAACGCGTTGGCCGCCTTGTTGGAAAGGCGCGAGATGTCGGTGAAGGTGAACGTGCGCTCCTCGCCGGCGTCGTTGCACCACAGAAGCGCGCGCTTGTCGGGCTCGACGCGCGCCCACTCGTCCACCACGTCGAAGCCGAAGTTGAACGCCTCGGGCACGTTGATGCGGAAGTTTTCGTAGAAGTCCTCGTACGAGTCGAACTCGATACGCGGGCAGTATTTCGAAAGAATGTAGTCCATGGGTTTCAGCTATTCTGCGATGATGGTAATGAACTTCGCGGTTTTGTCGCCGTAGCAGCGCTGGCCGTGCGGGTGGGTGGGGTTGAAGTAGATGCTGTCCCACTGGTTGAGCACGATCTCCTTGTCGTCGAAGGTGACCACGATCGAGCCCTCGACGACGAAGTTGAACTCCTGGCCCTGGTGCGTGACCAGCTTCGCCGGCTCGTCGGACGGGTCGAGCACCACCATGAGCGGCTGCATGATCTTGCTGGCGTAGCGCCACGCCATGTCGTCGTAGTGGTAACCCGGGTAGCGGTCGACCTCCTTGCCCTGGCCGCGCCGCACCACGTGATAGGTGTCGAGCTTCGCCGCCGTGCCCGTGAGGATCTCGGTGAAGTCGACGCCGAACTTGTGCGCCATGTGGTAGATCGCCGAAATGGGCACGTCCGCCCCGGTTTCCTCCCACGTGCGGTAGGTGTCGATGCTCACACCCAAATCGGACGCCATCTCCTCGGCCGTCACGTCGCACGCCTCGCGCAGCCCCGCGATGCGCAGCCCGATCTCTCGCAACTCGTTTTCCACGCCTAGGCTCCAATCCCGATCTCAAGCGCCTGCTTGTTCTTCTCGAGCATGGCGGCCTTCTTCGCCGGCACGCACTTGCCCATGGCCGCGTCGAGCGTCTCGCGCGCGCAGAAATGCGTCTCCGCCCAAAGCTTGCCGACAAGCACGATGTTGCTCAGGCCTTTAAGTCCCGCGTCCTCGGCAAGCGTGGTGGAGGGGATGCCCACCACGCGCACGCCCTCGCGCTGCCGCAAGTTGGGCACCATGTCGGTGTCGGCGATGATGACGCCGCCTTCGCGCACCTCGTCCAAGAACTTGTCGAAGGAGGGCTGGTTCATGGCCACAAGCACGTCGGGCGTGGTCACGAGCGGGCTTCCGATGGGATCGTCGGAGATCGTAACCGAGCAGTTCGCCGTGCCGCCGCGCATCTCGGGGCCGTACGACGGAAGCCACGAAAGCTCGCGGTCCTCGATGAGCGCCGCGTAGGACACCACCTTGCCCGCGAAGAGCACGCCCTGCCCGCCGAAGCCGGCGAGCACGATCTGAAGTTCGCTCATAGCTACTCCCCTTCCTGCGCAAGCTCGGGGTGCGCAATCGGGCAAGCCGCGCTGCGGGCGGCCGCCGCTTCGGCAGCGTTTGCATAACCTTCCGCCACCACGTCGCGGTACACGCCGAGCGGGTAGTACGGCAGCATGTTCTCGCGCATCCACTCAAAAGCGTCCTGCGGCGTCATGCCCCAGTTCGTGGGGCAGGTCGACACCACTTCCACCAGCGAGTAGCCCACGCCGTCGATCTGGTTTTGGAACGCCTTCTTGATGGCGCGCTTCGCCTTGCGCACGTTTTTGGGCGTGTCAACCGTCACGCGCTCCAAATACGCCACGCCGTCAAGCGAGCTGAGAAGCTCGCACACGCGCACGGGATAGCCCGCCGTCGACACGTCGCGGCCGTAGGGGGAGGTTTGCGTCACCTGGTTCGGCAGCGACGTGGGCGCCATTTGCCCGCCCGTCATGCCGTAGATGGCGTTGTTGATGAAGATGACAGTGATGTGCTCACCGCGCGTGGCCGCGTGAACCGTCTCCGCCATGCCGATGGACGCCAAGTCGCCGTCGCCCTGGTAGGCGAACACCACGCCCTCGGGGTTCACGCGCTTCACCGCCGTCGCCACCGCAGGTGCGCGGCCATGCGCGGCCTCGATCATGTCGCAGCCGTAGAAGTCGTACGACATGACCGCGCAGCCCACCGGAGCCACGCCGACCGTCTCGCCCTCGATGTCGAGCTCGTCGAGCGTCTCGCACACAAGCCGCTGCACGATGCCGTGCGTGCAGCCCGGGCAGTAGTTCGTCACCACGGGAAGCAGCGCGTGCGGCCGCTCGAACACGACCTTGGTCTCCTTCTGCTCTGCCATGCCCTACTCACCTACCTTCTCGTTCAGCGCCACGATGCGCTCGTACACCTCGGCTGGCGTCGGGATGACGCCGCCCGTGCGCCCGAAGAACTCGACCGGGGCGCGGCCCTCGACCACCAGGCGCACGTCGTCGATCATCTGACCCATGTTCATCTCGACCACGAGGTAGCCCTTCGCGGTGGAAAGCGTGCGCACAAGTTCCTCGACCGGGTACGGCCACAGGGTTATCGGGCGCACAAGGCCCGCCTTGATGCCCTGCTCACGCGCCATGTTCACCGCGCTGCGCGCCACGCGGGCGCTCGCGCCGAACGCCACGAGCACCACGTCGGCGTCGTCTGTGAGGTAGCTTTCCGCGCGCTGCTCGTCGCGCTTGATGACGTCGTAGCGCTTGTAGCGCTCGATGTTCAAAACCTCGAGGTCTTCCGCCGGGAGGTACAGCGAGTTGATCACGTTGTGGAAACGCTTGTGGCGATGCCCCGTGGCCGCCCACGGCTTCTCCGGCAGCGTGGCCAGGTCGCGCTCTGCGGGCATGACCACCGGCTCCATCATCTGGCCGAGCATGCCGTCGGCCAAGATCATCACCGGCGTGCGGTACTTGTCCGCCACGTCGAACGCCTCGTACGCCAAATCGGCCATCTCCTGCACCGTGGAGGGCGCGAACACCACGATTTGGAAGTCGCCGTGTCCCGTGGCGCGCGTGGCCTGCCAGTAGTCGGACTGCGAAGGCTGGATGGAGCCTAAGCCCGGGCCGCCGCGCTGCACGTTGATGATCACGCCTGGCAAGTCGGAGCCCGCCATGTAGGAGATGCCCTCGGACTTGAGCGACACGCCGGGGCTCGACGACGACGTCATCACGCGCGCGCCCGCGGCGGCCGCGCCGTAAACCATGTTGATGGCCGCCACCTCGCTTTCCGCCTGCAGGTACGTGCCGCCGATTTTCGGCATGCGCTTGGACATATACGCCGCGAGCTCGGTCTGCGGCGTGATGGGATAACCGAAGAAGAAGCGGCAGCCCGCGCGCAACGCGGCTTCCGCCAGGGCTTCGTTGCCCTTCATCAGGACTTTCTCTGCCATACCCCCTACCTTTCTACCGTGATGGCCACGTCGGGACACATCAATGCGCACGACGCGCAGCCCGTGCAGGCGTCCACGTCGACACAATGGGCGGGATGATAGCCCTTCGGCGTGATGCGCGCGCCGTCGAGCTCGATGATGTGGAGCGGGCAGGCGTCCACGCACAGGCCGCAGCCTTTGCAGAAGCCCTCGTCCACGATGATTCGTGCCATATGCCTTACCTCTCTTTGCTCGCCGCATAACAAATAAGGGTCGCGGCGCCGAAAAGACGCAGCGACCCTCAAGTAAGTTGCCTATGCCGCGCCGCCGGGCTATTCCCAGGGCGTCTTTACGTGCGGCTCAACAGGATACAGGTTGTCGAGCCCGCGCAATACCGTCAATTTCGCAGAATCAGCCCGAAGGAGCGATTTCGGGGCTGTAATGCACGCAAGCGGAAGGCCGGCGGCGCTTGCCACCTCGCGCGCGAACGTTGCGCCCCGCTCGATCACGTGCTCGTCGGTGTCGGCTTTGAGGTGCGCGTTGCTCACCACGGCGGTGGCAGACAGGTGGCTTGCCGCCTCGATCTCGCGCAGCACGTCAAGCGCTTCGGTCGGCGTTTGCGTGAGGTTGCGAAAGCAGTTCACCACGTAGAGCATGGAGTAGGGGCCCGCCTGGACGTGGCGCGCGAACCGCCCGAGCGCCGTGGCGCCCGCGTCGTCGCCGCCCGCGTCAATGATGGTGAGGGTGCCGCCCGCGTACGCCTCCTCGATGGCGGGCGCGATCGCGCCTGTGAGCGAGGGCACGTCGAGGCCGCACCCGCGCTCGGCGAACACCGGCGCCACCACGCGCACGCCCGCGTCCTCGAGCAGCGCGCGGTATTCCGTCGAGCGGAAGTACGGGTTCACCACGTCGAGGTCGACAAGCGTCACCTGCGCACCCGCCGCAGCCGCGTCAAGCGCCACGTTGAGCGCGAAGTTGGTCTTGCCCACCCCGTAGTGTCCCACCACCACGTTCACCGGCGCCAAAGGGAAAGGAATCGAAATTCGTTTCTCGTCGATCATAAATACGTCCTTTATCGGCAAAGTCAGCGAGAAGCCCTGAGGTGCTTCGCATAGCCCCGCCGCGCGGCTGAGCGTACTTTAGGTACGCGAAGGTAAGCGCACAAGGGGCTAGGCGGAGTGCATCAGGGCTTCGCAGCGTCGAGCGGTTTCGCTTGTCCCGTCAGGGCAAGCGAAACTATACAAGCCCGCCCGTCAGCTTCGACTCGTCCTTTTCGCGGATGGCGACGCGGCGAATCTTGCCGTTGACGGTGCGCGGCAGCTCGTCGACGTACTCCACGATGCGCGGGAACTTGTACGGTGCCGTCTTGTTCTTCACCCACTTCTGCAGCTCGCGCGTGAGCTCCTCTGACGGCGTGAACCCGTCGGCGAGCACCACCGACGCCTTCACAGCCTTGCCGCGCACCGGGTCGGGCACGCCCGTGACGGCGCACTCGCGCACGGCGTCGTGCTCAAGCATCACGCTCTCGATCTCGAAGGGGCCTATGCGGTAGCCGCTCGACTTGATCACGTCGTCGTTTCTGCCCACGTACCAAAAGTAGCCGTCCTCGTCGGCCCAGGCGGTGTCGCCCGTATGGTACCAGCCGTCGTGCATGGCCTCGGCGGTCTTCGCCTCGTCGCGGTAATACTCCATCATGATGCCCGCCGGGTGCGGATCGATGTGGATGCAGATCTCGCCCGTCTCGCCGATGTTGCAGCGCGAGCCGTCCTCGCGCAGGATCGCCACGTTGTACAGCGGCACCGGCTTGCCCATCGAGCCCGCGCGCGGCACCGAGTGCGTCAGATTCGCAATGGTGAGCGGCGTTTCGGTTTGCCCGAAGCCCTCGTAGATGGTAAGGCCGGTGTGCTCCTTCCAGAAGTCGAACAAATCGGGGTTCAAAGCCTCGCCCGCCGTGGTGGAGTACTCGAGCGAGCTTAAGTCGTAGGCGTCGATGTCCTCCGACATCATGAGGCGGTACATCGTCGGCGGACAGCACAGCGTGGTGATGCCGTACTCGCCGATGAGCGAGAGGATCTCGGAGGGGTGGAAACGGTCGAAGTCGTAGGTGAACACGCACGCCTCCATGAGCCACTGGCCGTAGTACTTGCCCCACACGGCCTTGCCCCAGCCGGTGTCGGCGATGGTGAAGTGGATGCCGTCGGGGCGCACGTTGTGCCAGTGCTTCGCCGTGATGAGATGCGCGATAGCGTAGCGGGCGTCGTGCAGCACCATCTTGGGGTTGCCCGACGTGCCGCTGGAGAAGTACATGAGCATGGGGTCGGCCGCCCGCGTGTCGACGCGCTCAAAGCTATCCGACGCGGCACGCACGCCGGTGTTGAAGTCGTGCCACCCCGCGCGCACGGCAGAAGCTGCGCAGATGCCCTGCTCGCCTGAGAGCGCCTCGCCCACGACCTCGCCTTCCGGCACAAGCCACGTGCCGTCCTCGGCACGCTCGGTGAGCCCCGCGCCCGCCGGGTTCACGAGGATGCGCGTGGTGAGGCTCGGGCATTCGTCCATCACCGCGTCGACCACGTCGGCGATAGTGCCCGCGCTCGTACAGATGACGGCCTTGATGTCGGCGCCGTTCACGCGGTAGGTGAAGTCATGCTCCTTAAGCATGAACGTGGCGGGCACCATGACGGCGCCGAGCTTCGCGAGCGCCGTGGCGACGAACCAAAACTGGTAGTGGCGGCGCAGGATGACCATCACGTAGTCGCCGCGCTTGATGCCGAGCTCCTGCAGGTAGTTCGCCGTTTTGTCCGACCACAGCTTCATGTCGGCGAAGGTGAAGGTGTGGCGTTCCCCTTCGGGGTTGCACCAGATCATGGCGCGGCGGTCCGGGTCGGCGTCGGCGATGTCGTCGACCACGTCGTAGCCGAAGTTGAAGTTGTCGGGGCAATGCACGTCGAAGGAGGTGAGCAGGCCGTGGCTGTCGTATTCTTCGGTGACGTAGCGCAGATTGATGTTTCTCATGGCAATTCCTTGTGTTGAAGACTCGAACGGGACTTAAAGGCGCAAGGCGCAGTCGACCCTCTGCGGCCGCATGGCGCGCAGGGCGGTCGGCGGCGCCTAGATAATCTTGTCCTCGTGGGGCTTCAGCACAATGGCCAGAAACACGCACGGCTCGCCGCCCGTTGCGATCATGCCGTGGCCGCGGCCGGAGTCGTACATGAGCATGTCGCCCGCCTCAAGCTCCTCGACGTGCTCCTCATAGGCAAAGCGCATCTTGCCGGAGATGATGTAGTCGATTTCCTGGCCCGCGTGGCGCGACAGGTGGATGGGCACGTTCTGCTCTTCCTCGAGGTAGGGCGCCGTGACCAGAAACGGCTCGGCCAGCTTGTGGCGGAAGTGCGGCGCCTTGTGCAGGTACTCGAACCCCGCGCGACGCTTGATGGAAAGCCCGTCGTGCGCGCGCGTGAGCGAGTACCCCGTCAGGTGCGGGTTCTCGCCGGTAAGGATCTCGATGACGTCGACGCCGAATTTCTCGGCGCACTTGTAGAGGAAGGTGAAGGACAGATCGTGCTCGCCCGACTCCTGCGCGGCGTACTCCGCCACCGAGCGCCCCGTGGCGTCGGCCATCTCCTGCATCGAGAGGTCCATGTCCTCGCGCAGCGCGCGAATGCGGTTCGCCACTTCCTTGATGTTAGGTTCCATTAACGTGCTCCTTAATATAATTCTCTCAAAAACATTCTAAACCACAGGTCGTTCGTAACGCCAGCGAGAAGCGCTGAGACATTCCGAATAGCCCCGCCTTTGGGCCAAGTTGGCTTTCGCCAACGCCGAGCCCAAAACAAGGGGCTAGGCGGAATGCCTCAGCGCTTCGCAGCGTCGGCAAATTCCGTTCGTTGCGTCAGCAACGGACGGAACGTAAAATGGCGCAGAAGTGTGCGTCGTTTCCGCCGGACGTCACCTGTGTGGCGAAGGCCGCCTTGCCGTTTACGGGCACCAGCTCAAACGACGCGCCCGCCGGGCTTTTGAGGAAGCGCGCCACCGCGTGCGCGTTCTCCTCGGGAAGCACCGTGCAGGTGGCAAACGCCAACATGCCGCCCGGGGCCACGTGCGCTGACGCGCTCTCGAGCATCTGAAATCCCAGGTCGGCGTGCTCGGTGATCGTCTCGGGACGCAAACGCCAGCGAATCTCGGGGTGGCGGCGCAGCGTGCCGAGCCCCGAGCAGGGGGCGTCGATGAACACCGCGTCGAAGGCGCGTTCCCCTATCGCCTCGTCAAGGTGCGCGGCGTCGCCTGTGACGGCGCTTGCGAGTTGCACGCCATAGTCGCGCGCGCGGTCGGTGAGAAGGCTCGTTTTGAACCCGCGGTTGTCGAGCGCCACGTAGTCGTCGACCTGCGCACCCCAGCGCCGGCAGGCGTTGCTCTGCAAAAGGATGGTCTTCGTGCCGCGGCCGGCGCCGATCTCGAGAAACGACGCGGGGCGCGCATGCGGCAGCGCAAGCGCCGCCACCGCCTGGGACGCCGCGTCGGACACGAGCAGACACCCGTTGTTGATCAGGCGCTTCACGCGCCCGTCGAGCAGCACGCGCCCGTCGGCTATGCGGTAGCAGCCCTCCACGGGCGCGCCGTCGACCTCAACAGGCTTAGGCTCGCCGTGGGCGTCCGCGAGCACCTCGACCACTTCTGAGTCGCGCGCCGCGCACGCGTTCACGGCCACGTACACCGGCGCCGGCTCGTTCGACGTCTTCACGAGGTTGTGCGCCTCGGTCGCGCCCATGTCGGCAATGAGGCGCTTCACGAGCCACAGCGGGAAGCCGTGCAGGCGCGCGTACGCCTCGATGTCGGTAGAGGGGTCGCCGAAGGGAAACGCCCTCTTCGCGGAAACGACCTTGCGCAGAACCGCGTTGGCAACCCCGCCCGCGCGCGGGGCGACCGAGCGCACGAGCTCGACGCCCTGGTCGACGGCGGCGTGCGGGCTTTTGTCGAGGAAGATGATCTCGTAGGCGCTGATCTGAAGCGCGTCGCGCACGTCGTCGTTCACGTCGTGGGGCGAGCGCATACAGCGGTCGAGCACCTCGTTAAGCGTGCCGCGCGTGGACACCACGCCGAGGACGAGCCGCGTGGCGAACGCGCGGTCCTCAGGCGTAAGGCGCGCCTGGTCGACCGTGCGCGCCATGACCTCTTGCGCGAACGCGTCGCGCTCGCGCAGCGTGCGCACGGTCTCGAGCGCCGCCATGCGCGCGGGAGACGCACCCTTGCCGCGCTGGTTGCCCCCGCGCGCACCGCCGCCGCGACCGCCGTACCCGCCCCGGCCGCGACCGTCGCCGCGGCCTCCTTGCGTGAAGCTTCTCTTGTTGGCTCGCTCACCCACGGCGCTTAAACCTCCTCCCACGCGGCGTCCGGCGTGCGCAGCGCCGGCACGCCGGCGGCAAACGCCTTCGCGTCCATCGGTTTTTTCCCGTCGGGCTTGACGGCGAGCACCTCAAGCGCCCCTTCCGCACACCCCAAGTACAGGCGCTTCTGCACGAAGGCAGCCTGCCCCGCACGCAGCGCGCGCGCAGGCTCGCTCCCCTCGTCGGCGACGCACGCGCGCGCCTCGAGCACCGTGACCGCGCGCCCCGCGATCGACGCGCGCGACGGGTGCGCCTCGCCCGACGCCTGCACGCGCCGCGCGTTTTCCGCAGCCGACGCCGAAGGCGCGACGTTGAGCTCGCCCTTCGCGATCTTCTCGGCGTAGGTGACGCGCGACTCGTCCTGCCGCGTCCATTTCGCCGCGCCCGCCTCCACGTGCGCAAGCGCCGTGATGAGGGCGCGCGCGCCCAGGTTGGCAAGCTCGTCGGTCAGCTCGGCGGCGCTCTTGTCGCCCACGAACGTCGAGCGGCTCACGCAGAAGTCGCCCGTGTCGAGGCCCTCCTCCATGCGCATGATGCACACGCCCGCCTCCTCGTCGCCCGCCAAAATGGCGCGCTCGACCGGAGCCGCGCCGCGCCAACGCGGCAGAAGCGAGCCGTGCACGTTCAGGCAGCCGAAACGCGGGATGTCGAGCACCTCGCGCGGGAGGATGGCGCCGTACGCCGCCACGCATATCGCGTCGGGCTCAAGCGCGGCGAGCGCTGTTTGCTCGCCCGAGTCGCGCAGCGTGCGCGGCGTGAACACCTCAAGACCCAGCTCGCAAGCCAGTTCCTTCACCGGCGAGGCCGAAAGCTCTCGCCCGCGCCCGCGCACCGCGTCGGGGCGCGTGTACACGCCCACCACGTCGTGGCAGCGCGCCAACTCGTCGAGCACCGTCGCCGCGAACGACGGCGTGCCCATGAACACTACGCGCATGCCGCGCCCACCTCGATCGACGTGTCGCCGGGGCGCGCGCCCTTCGCCTTCGCCTCGTCGTAGGCGCGCAAGGCCTCGATGCGCGTGGCGGCATCGCAGCTCTCGAACAGCGTGCGGCCGTTCAGGTGGTCGATCTCGTGCTGCAGGCAGCGCCCGAGCAGCCCGTCGCCCTCGATTTCCCACAACTCCCCGTCCAGGTCGTAGTAGCGCACGCGCGCCCACGGCTGGCGCGTGATGGGCACGTTCACGCCGGGGCACGACAGGCAGCCCTCCCCCGCCGTCTCGGGCTCACCCTTAAGCTCCATGATCTCGGGGTTCACGAGCACGAGCGGGTCTTGCGTGGACTTGTCGGCAGGGTCGTAGTCCACGTCGATGACTACCAGACGCTTCGTGATGCCAACCTGCGGGGCCGCGATGCCGCACCCGTCGCTTTTGTACATGAGGTGCGCCATCTGCTTCGACAGGCGCACGAGCTCGCGGTCGCCCGGCGTGCACGGCTCGCACACCGTGGCGAGGATCGGGTCGGGGGAAGTCACGATTTTCAACATATATACACCACGTCCTAACTGCGGTTTTACGACGAAAAACAGTCGATGGCTATTTTCGGCGTTAAGGCGGAAACTGTCTAGCGCGCGCAGGAAAAATCTAGGGAAACCTAGATTGCGCCCTCCGCGAGCGGGCGGTTGCGCCGCGCGCACGTACGCCTTCGAGCGGGCGGCTTGCGCCCCCGACGCCTTACGCGAGCGGGCGGTGCGCCGCGCGGCGCGCGGTAATGTCTTTCTGCGTTTCCACCAGCGTGTTGAACAGAATGCCTGCCTCCTCAGGAGAGGTGCCCTGCGCGTCGGCGAGCCGCGCCTTCATGGTTGCCACCGCCTCCTCGGCGTCTCCCAAGCTCAGCTCTTCGGCCAGGTAGGCGCACACCTGCTCAGGCGTTGACCCCTCGCGCGGCACGGCGCTCGTGAGCACGCTCGCAGCGCCCCGGCGCGCCGCCTCGGCGTTCGCTATCACGGTCGCGGCGCTTGCGGCGGGGTCTTCCACGAGCGTTTGCAGCATTGAGGTTGCCAGCGCCTCGTGCACCTTGCTGTGCCAGCCCGTGCCCGCAAGAGCGTCTGCGTGCTCAAGCGCCAGCAGCGGGTGCTGCGCGAGCACGCTTAAGAACTCGCGCTCGAACAGCAGGCGGTTGCGCTCGACGGCGGGCAGGCTGCGGAAGCGCTGCGCGTTGCTCATGCGCGCGCCGGCTTGCCCGTCGGGGCGCGCGTCAAGCGGCTCTTGGGCGCCGGGCGCGCCCGCAGACGCAGGCGCGGCGGCGTCGTGCGAGGGAGCATCGTCGCGCGCGGCGCGCGGCGGCGCGAGGCGCGCCAGCTGCTCCAGCACGTCGGACTCGCGCATGCGCACGCGCGCGGCGATCTGCACGGCGTAGTCCTTCGCCAAAAGCGAGTCCTTGATGGGCGCGAGCACCGAAAGCGCGTCGGCGAGAGCCCGCGTGCGCCCCTCGGCCGTGCCCAGGTCGTGCGCCGCGAGCCTGCGCTCGATGCCGTACTTGAGCAGCGGCTGCGCGTTGTCGAGCAGCTCGCGCAGCGCGTCTGCCCCGCGCACCGCCACGAACTCCGCGGGGTCGAGGTTGTCGGGCAAGGTGACGGCGCACAGCTCGATCTTGTTTTTGCCCGCCTCGGGCGTCATCGAGCCGTCGATGAACTGCAGCGCGCGGTCGGCGGCGCGCTGGCCCGCGGCGTCGCCGTCGAACAGGTACACGATGCGCTTGCTCGCGTGGCGCGAGAGCACGCGGATGTGGCGCATCGTGAGCGCCGTGCCCAGCGTTGCCACCGCGTTCTGCACGCCCGCCTCGTGCAGCGCGATCACGTCGGTGTAGCCTTCCACCACCACGGCGATGCCCGTCGACGCCATGGCGGTCTTCGCCTTGTCGAGCCCGTAGAGCACCTGCGACTTGTAGAAGATGGGCGTCTCCTGCGAGTTGAGGTACTTCGGCTCGCCCTGCCCGATCACGCGCCCGCCGAACGCGATGCACTCGCCCTGCACGTCGAAGATGGGAAACATCACGCGGTTATAGAAGCGGTCGCGCAGACGCCCGTCGTTCCCGCGCGACACCACGTTCGCCTCCACCATGTCCTCGGCCGAGAACTTACGCGCCGACAGGTGCCGCAAAAGCGCGCCGTGCCCGGGCGCGTACCCGAGGCACCACCGCTTGGGAACCTCGCCGCCCAAACCGCGCCCCGCCAGGTAGCTGCGCGCCGAGGCCGCCCCCGCCTCGCGGCTGCGCATGAGCTGCGTGTGGTAGAACTCGGCCGTCGCCGCGCAAATCTCGCGCAGCCGCGCCTTCTTGCTCGACGACGCGCCGCGCCCGCCCGTCTGCGTGATCTCGACATGCCCGCGCTCCGCCAGCCTACGCACCGCCTCGGGGAAGGTGAGGTCCTCGGTTTTCATGACGAAGCCGAACACGTCGCCGCCTTCGCCGCAGCCGAAGCAGTGCCACAGCTGCAGCGCCGGGTCGATCTTAAACGACGGCGTCTTCTCGTTGTGAAGCGGGCAGCAGCACCAAAAGTCGCGCCCCTTTTGCTTCACGGGCACGCGCTCGCCGATGACCGCCACGATGTCGTTCGCGTCGCGGACGCGCTGGATGTCCTCGTCGCTGATGAAGCCTTCCGCCATGCGCACCGCCTACCTGCGCCCTAAGCGTGCGCCGCGCTTGGCGGACCTGCCCGACTTCGCGGGTTTGTCCGGCGCGGCGGCGTCGCCCTCGTCGGTCCTCCCGTATGACTTGGAGCGCTCGTCGAGGTCGTCGGCGCGCTTCTTCATGTGCTCGCGCAGGTTCTCGGCCGCCTCCGCGTCGGCGATGCGGTCGGCGGGCGGCTTCCACGCCTGGTCGCACAGCGGGTCAAAGGCGCGCGCGGCGGCCGACTTCGCCGAAACCTTGATGACGTTGACGTGCCCGTCCTCGAACTCGCGCGCGTAGGTGCGCACCAGCGGCATCCACGCCACGGCGGCCGAGGCGCCCAGCGTGCCCGCCACCATCGTGAGCGCGTTTACCATGTCGACGCCCGCCCCCGCTGCCATGCCGACAATCGTTGCCAAAACCGCCGCCGCCATGTAGCCGAACAGCGCGTACGCGAACGCGCGCACCACGCCCGCGTCGGCCTGCGTGAGGCAGCACGCCGCCACCGTCACGCACAGGATGTCGAGGCTTACCGGCACCACCGACACCAGGCTGAGCACGCCGAACAGGCAAAGCGCCCCGATGACGACCGTGATGGCGAAGGTGACGAGGAACGCCTGCGGGAACTTCGCGGAAAAGGGCAGGTCCTCGAAGGTGTCGAGGCGCTTTGTGCGCACGAGGCGGCCATGCGGGGCGCGCAGCCCCCCGCGCTTGGCGGGACGCCCAAGCCCCGCGAACTCGCCGTTTTTCTGGAACAGGAGCCCCACCGCGCCTACCGCCAGCACGATTACCGCAAAAATGGTAAAACCCGCCATGTCCGCCTTCCTGTTTGCGACCGCCGCCGACCGGGCGGCGCGCCCCAAGCCCCGCCGAGGTGACTCGAAGGCCGCACCGCCGACGGCTTCGCCGCATCTTCGTCAATTTCTGACTATGATAGCCGAAAAACGCGCCGCACAGATACAATAGGGTCAAAACACCTTACGCGCGCCGGGCCGCCGAGCTGTGCGCGAGAAAGGAACCACGTATGCCCACCACCGCACGCTCCATCCCCTACCTGACGCTCGACCCTGAAATCGAGGCCGCCATCCGCGCAGACCGCGCCGCCGGGCGCGCGCACCCGCTGCGCTTCGACGATAAGGGCGTGGTGCGCCGCGAAGACAACCCGCACGATGAGGCCACGCTCACGCGCCCCGCCTTCGCGCGCGACATCGAGAAGATCTTGAACGTGCCCGCCTACAACCGCTACGCGGGGAAAACGCAGGTGTTCAGCTTCGTGGAGAACGACGACATCTGCCGCCGCGGCCTGCACGTGCAGTTGGTCAGCCGCGTCGCGCGCGGCATCGGGTCGCTTTTGGGGCTGAACTGCGAGCTCATCGAGGCCATAGCGCTCGGGCACGACGTGGGGCACACGCCGTTCGGACACGCCGGAGAGCGGTTCCTCTCGCAGTGCTACCACGCGCGCACCGGGCGCTACTTCAACCACAACGTGCATTCCGTGCGCGTGCTCGACGCGCTGTACCGCCGCAACGTGTCGCTGCAGACGCTCGACGGCGTGCTGTGCCACAACGGCGAGTTCTGCTGCCAAACGCTCGGGCGCGGCAACTGCGCCACGTTTGAGCAGCTCGACGCGCTCGTGGAGGCGTGCAACGTCGACGAGTCGGCCATCGGGCACTTGCGCCCTTCCACGCTTGAGGGCTGCGTGGTGCGCGTGGCCGACATGATCGCGTACGTGGGCAAAGACCGCGCCGACGCGATCAAGATGGGCGTGCTGCCCTCGCTTTCCGCGTTCGACAGCGACGTGATCGGCACCGACAACGCGCGCATCATCAACAACCTCACCTGCGACATCGTGAACATGAGCTACGGGCGCGACTGCATACGCATGAGCGAGGCGGTGTTTTCCGACCTCAAGCGCGCGAAGGCGCAAAACTACGAGCTCATCTACGCGAAGGAAGGCATGGTGGACGGCGCGGAGAACGTCGTGGAGGAAATGTTCGAGGATATGTACGCGCGCCTTTTGGACGACTTGGCGCGCGGCGACGAGAGCTCGCCGGTGTACAAGCACCACGTGCGCTCGCTTACGGCAACCTCGCGCACGGTGCACGCCGACGAGTACCTGGCGCAAGACCCCAACCTCGTGGTGGTCGACTACATCGCCTCGATGACCGACAGCTACTTCATGACTCTCTACGCGCACCTGTTCCCCAAAAGCGAAAAGCGCATCATGACCCGAGACTACTGCTGGGACCTGTGACGAAAGGACACGCTTTTCATGATTCACCGCTCACAGCAATGAAGTAACATACAAGTTGCCAACAAAACTCAGCGGAGAGAAAGGCGTAGTTATGACAAGGAAGTTCTTCCCGGGCTGCAAAGTGAAGGCTCGCTATCCAGAGGCAAGCGAGTGGATTGCCCGGCAGGTGATGGAACGCGGGTATGCGGACGAGATTGTAGGGTGCTGCCGCACGGACCACCAAGCGCTTACGCCCAACGACACGGCGGTGTGCATCTGCAACAACTGCATGGCGATGATTGACGAAGACGCGAAAAACGGCTCGCTCGAAAACATCTGGGTCATTATAGACAACGACACGGAGTTTCCGCTGCCCGACTACTCGGGCCGTGTGATGGGAATCCAGGATTGCGGTCGCGCCTATGACCGCACCGAAACGCAGGATGCCGTGCGCAGCCTCATGCGCAAGATGGGCATCGAGGTTGTCGAGCTGCCTGATACCCGCGAGAAGTCTGTTTTTTGCGGGCAGTCGTTTTGCAACGACGCGCCCGAGCAGGATGCCTCATTCGCACCCTGGCGCTATGGAGCAGACGCCAAGAAGCGCGGCATCTTTTCGGGAGACGACGCCGACGTTATACAAACCAAGATGGAAAAGCATGCGGCGCAGATTCCCACCAAAGAAGTTTGCTGCTACTGCACCGCCTGCGATGCAGGACTCGAAGCTGGCGGTAAAGATGCCGTAAATATCCTGGAACTCGTCTCCGGAAAATTTCGAAACTGAGAGCCTATCCTGCTAGAACTCAACTTCGTCGTAGGCGATGCCGAATTCGCTTTCCATCCAGGCAAAGAACTCGGCGCTGTCGCACACCTTCACCATTGTGCTTTCGAAATCCTTTTGATTGCGCGTGATGATGGCGTCGGCGCGCATGCGCAGAGCCGCTTCGAAAACAAGGGCGTCCTCGGGGTCTTTCCAGCGCGACGCGAGCATACGGTCGACTTCGCTCTCGCTTACTGGATGCACGCTCACAAACGTGCGCAACCCGCGCAACCGCTCAAGCACACCGGGCACAAGCGAGCGAGCGCCCCCGTCGGAAAGAATGTAGATCAGGTCGGTGACCTGCGACGAGGTAATCCACAAGTCGAACTCGCCGACGCGCCCCGCAATCATAAGCAAGCGCGTTTTCTCGTAGAAAGGCTCACGGCGGTTGAGGTAGTCGACGACTACGTTCGTGTCGAGCAGCAGCTTCATGCGCGCCACGCTACATCAGCCCCCTTGAGGCTAAACGCTCACGGCGAATGTCGCCCTTGCTCATGTGGTCGAACCGCGAAGAGCGTGACGCGGAAAGCGAGTCAACGAAGCGCGCCGCAGACGTCCACCGCGCCGAATCGGCAGCCGGCGCGTCGCCCTCCTTCAGAAAGACCGCGCTGCCCTCGTTCACCAAGCGATCGTACATAAGGTTGATAGCTTGCGACGCCGTAAGCCCCGCATCGCTCAAAACCCGCGCGCCGCGACTCTTCTTCGCAGCGTCCATGCGACCTGTCACCATTGCGTCTGCCATTGTGCACCTCCTTTGCCGCAATTGTACAACACATTTATGTACAACATCAAGAAGAATACCGAGAGCGGCAGAGGGGCAAACGACCTGTTCCTTTGTCAGGAAACGAAGCCTTCGTCGGTTATGCGGTTGTTGCCGTCGGCGGCGGCGGTGGCCAGTTGGTCGCAGCGCTCGTTTTCGGGGTGGCCGGCGTGGCCGCGCACCCACACGAACTCGACGGTGTGCGGGCGCTTCGCCTCCAGCAGGCGCTTCCACAGATCAACGTTTTTCACGGGCTGCTTCTGCGCGTTTTTCCAGCCGCGCTTGAGCCAGCCGTCGACCCAATGCTGGTTAAACGCATTCACCACGTACTGCGAGTCGGAATAGATCACCACGCTGCACGGACGCTTGAGCGCCTCGAGCGCCGTGATCACGCCGAGCAGCTCCATGCGGTTGTTGGTGGTGCGCTCATAGCCCTGCGACAGCTCCAGCTCGTGAAGCTCGCCCGCCTTGTCGCGGAACTGGAGCACCGCGCCATAGCCGCCCGGGCCCGGGTTGCCCCGCGCCGAGCCGTCGGTGAATATGGTGACTTGCTGCATATGTCTCTCTTTCGTTTCGTGAACGTGAAGGGTGAACGCGGTTATCACGCTCAGGGTCGCAGCGCTTGCTGCGTCTGCTCGCCGAGGTCGATGAGCTCCTGGCGGCTTTTCACCTCGCATTTCGCGTAGATGCGGCGCAGGTGCGTGTCGACCGTGTTCTTGCTGATGAAAAGCTCCGTGGCCATGCGCTCGGACGTGCGTCCACGCAGCGCCATCGGTAAAATCTCCGCCTCGCGCTTCGAAAGCCCTGCTTCGCGGGCGATGCGCGCGCACGCCTCATCGAAAAGGTCGGTGTTCTCGACCGCCACCGACAGGTCGCGCAAATCGCGCGTCGTGAACAGGAAAAGGAAGCCGTAGATGACCGCGATGCCCGCAAGCGCGACCGTGATCGACGCCGCGTGCTCAAACGCAAGGCTCTCGATGGCGTTGCCCGCCAGCACGCCCGCGATCTCGCCCGCGAACAGCGCCGTGAAACCGACGGCGAACGAGAGCGCCGTATCGTGCCCGCCGATGCGGCCCATCGCCAAAAACAGCGCGATGAGCACGGTCGACACGCCCAAATAGCCCGCAAGCACCACCGCGCCGCCGTAGAGTCCGAACGCGTCGAGCACCGGCACAAGCAAAAAGCCCGCCGTCATGAGCAACACCGCCAGGCGGTACGCGCCGTCAAGCGGCGCAGCGTCGCGTGCGGCCCTGCGCTCGTCGGAGCGCGGAAGGCGCACGACCGCGCCGAAAAGTTGCAACGCCGCCAGGCAGTACAGCACGAACATGAGCAGCGCGAACGTGAGCGAGGAGACGGCCTCGCGCGCCGAGGCGAACGTTTCCACCAGGCCCGCCGCCACGCCGTAGACCGCCGTGCCCGCAACGATGCGCCCCGAAAGGCGCGCCGCCGCGTCGCTGACA
The DNA here is from genome assembly GCA_030524475.1 of Eggerthellaceae bacterium. Taxonomy (GTDB): domain Bacteria; phylum Actinomycetota; class Coriobacteriia; order Coriobacteriales; family Eggerthellaceae; genus CAAEEV01. The sequence continues at coordinate 24,014 of JAUNGO010000022.1, forward strand.
GGTGCGCTCGACGCCGGCGCGGCGGCGTCGAGCTCGAGCAGACCGCCGCGCATAAGCGCGCAAGCGAACGCGAAGCTCGCAAGCGGCAGCAGCATGAACACCGCCTCGGCACGCTCGACGGGCACCATGCTCACGCCGAAGTCGATCACCGCGCCGATCGCCGAGGCGAGGAAAACCTCAGGGATCGCGTGCTCGACGGCAAGTTGTCCCAAAAGACGGCCCCACGCGCACAAAAGCAACCCTGCCGGCAAGCCCATGAACACGCCCTCCGCAAGCGAGGCGACCGCCGCGTCGAGCGGCAGCAACTGCACGAGGTAGCCCACCGTCGGCATGAGGGAATACGCGAAAAGCGCGCGCGAGCCCAGCATACGAGCCCGCGCGGCGGGACTCGCAGCGCGCACGACGGCGAACGCCGCCACCACGAACACGAGCAACCCAACCAGATCGGCGCGCTCGAACACGAACGACCCCGCCTTCGACGACCAGCGCGTGGCGAAGTAGAGCACGGCGTACAGAAAACCTTGATAGCAGGCAAAACCACCGATGACCAGCCACGCGCCGCGCGTAGACGACCGAGAACTTGTCGGCATATTTGCCTCCTTCCGCGTTTTCCGTTGCCTGACCATGCCGCTCCGCGCGACCTTGCTACCCAAGCGTGTGACAAGGGGACAGGTCGTTTGTCACATTGCGAAAGCGAAAGAGGAAAAATAGCCTCCCACAATATGACAAACGACCTGTCCCCTTGTCACGCACCCTTGTCACACTCGACGCGCTGCTGCGGCAGTCGTATTCTACCCGACAACAAAAGGCACCCGCCCTATGGACGGGTGCCTCGGAGGGAAATCTCTACAGACGGAAGGCGGCTGCGCTCGCGTCGGCGCGGACCCAACACCGCGCCCGCTCGCATCGCCGCCCGCGCGGCTACTCGACTTCCTCGGCAACCTTCTTCTTCACGACGCGCTTCACCACGCGCTTCGGCTCGCCTTCCTCAATGGGACCGTTGTCGACGTCGGCGGCCTCGAGCTTCTCGACCTTCTCGACGACGGCTTCCTCGGCATCGGCGTCTTTCTTCGTCTCGCTCTCGCCGTCTTCCATGCCCTTGCGCAGTCCCTTGATGCCCTTGCCGATGGCGTTGCCGAGTTTGGGAAGGTTCTTCGGCCCGAAGATCAACAACACAATGATCAGAATGACAACAAGCTCGGGAACGCCCATACCGAGGATTTTCATAACGCGGTTCTCCTTTGCGTCAGGTGCGCGCGGTCTGCGCGCAACAAGTTTCAACGAGCGCATCTTCGCGCAGAAAATGCCGCCGCACTATCACACAAACCCATGATTTTGTCACGCAAACGCGAAAAAGAAGTGTCACCCATTTACGTGACAAGAGGCGTTTTCGCAGGTCACGCTTCCTTCGCAGGGACGACACCCTGTGCCGCCCGCCCAGCAAGCCCATATCTGCATTTCCATCCAAGACAGCAAGGACAGGGTCCTTGCCCTACGGGAAGAACGTAGTGAGCACGGGGGGGCGTAGCCCTATTCGCTGAATCGGCAAACAAGGCTACGCCCCCGTGCTCACCTGACAAATAACCTGTCCCCTTGTCATGTTCCTTGTCACAAAAAAAAGCGCCGCGGGATTTCCCCACAGCGCCTTTTCTAAAAATCCCATATCGTTCGTAACGTCAGCGAGAAGCGCTCCGGTACCCCAGGTTGCCCCGCCGCAGGGCCAAGCGTACTTAGGTACGCGCCGAGCCCAAAACAAGGGGCAAGATGGGGTACCCGAGCGCTTCGCAGCGTCGAGCAGTTACGCTTGACCCGTTAGGGCAAGCGTAACCTAGAGCATCGCCTGAATCGCAATGAACAGCGGCGAGAACGTCAGCGACACGATCGTCATCAGGTTGATGAGGATGTTCATCGACGGGCCTGAAGTGTCCTTGAACGGGTCGCCCACGGTGTCGCCCACCACGGCCGCCTTATGGGCCTCAGAGCCCTTGCCGCCGTGGAAGCCCTGCTCGATGTACTTCTTCGCGTTGTCCCACGCGCCGCCCGCGTTGCTCATGAAGATAGCCATGAGCATGCCGGTGGAAACCGCGCCCGCCAAGAAGCCGCCGAGCATGGCCGGGTTGAAGCAGCCGATGACGACGGGAATCACGATGGCAAGGATGCCCGGGGTCATCATCTCATGCAGCGCGCTCGTGGTGGAGATGCCCACGCACTTGTCGTACTCGGGCTCAGCCTTGTACTCCATGATGCCGGGGATCTCGCGGAACTGGCGGCGCACTTCCTCGACCATGGCATGAGCCGCGCGCGACACCGCGCCCATGGTGAGCGCCGCGAACATGAACGGCATCATGGCACCGATGAAGATGCCCGCAACGATCATCGGGTCGGTCAGCGTCAGCGAGAAGTCGGGGATGGAATGGTGCATGGTGGCCTGGAACGACACGAACAGCGAGATGGCCGACAGGCCCGCCGAGGAAATGGCGAAGCCCTTGGCGATGGCCGCCGTAGTGTTGCCCACCGCGTCGAGCGAGTCGGTGCGGTCGCGCACTTCCTCGGGCAGGCCCGCCATCTCGGCGATGCCGCCCGCGTTGTCGGCCACAGGGCCGTACGCGTCGACGCCGATGGTGATGGCGGTGTTCGACAGCATGCCGGTAGCCGCCAGGCCCACGCCGAACAGGCCAACCGCGATGCCGCCCTCAGCCGCAGCGTTCGGGAATGCCATGTTGCCGAACGTGTAGGCGCCGATGATGGCGAGCGCCACCAGGACGATAGGGGCGATAGTGGACAGCATGCCCGTGCCAATGCCCTCGATGATCACGGTTGCCGCGCCCGTCTCGGCGGACTCGGCGATCTTGTGCACCGGATTGTACTTGTCGGAGCAGAAGTACTCGGTGATCTTGCCGATGGCAAGGCCGGCCACCAAACCGCAGATAACCGAGCCGAACAGCCAAATGGGCTGCGCCTCGGTCGACTGGGAGTTCCACATGAAGAAGATGCAGAAGATCACAATGATCTCAAGCGCCGCGGCCAGGTACGTGCCGCGGTTCAACGCCTTGTGCAGCGCCGCACCTTCCTTCGTGCGCACGGCGAACAGGCCGATGATCGAGGTGATGATGCCGCACGCCGCGATGACGACCGGGGTGACGACGGCCCACACGAGGTCGTTCGTGGCGAAGTAGCCGCCGAGCGAGCCGAACGTTGCCGCCAGGATGGTGGGAGCCAGGATAGCGCCCGTGTAGGACTCGAACAGGTCGGCGCCCATGCCGGCCACGTCGCCCACGTTGTCGGCGATCACGGCGGGGTTGCGCGGGTCGTCCTCGGGGATGCCGGCCTCAACCTTGCCCACCAAGTCGGCACCCACGTCGGCCGCCTTCGTGTAGATGCCGCCGCCCACGCGGGCAAACAGCGCCACGGCGGAAGCGCCCGTGGCAAAGCCCTCGACCATGCCCACGTTCTCGTGGATAAGCGTCATGAAGTCAGCCGACAGCTGGTCGGGCGCAACACCCGCCATAACGCCGAACACCAGCGCGATGAGCCACAGCGACAAGCCCAGAAGCGCGAACGAAGCCACGCACAGGCCCATCGTGAGGCCCGACTTGAAGCTGACGTTAAGCGCGCGCGCCACCGACTCCTCGGCGGCGTGGGCCGTGCGCGTGTTCGCACGCGTGGCCACGTGCATGCCCACGTAACCCGCAGCGGCCGAGAGCACGCCGCCCGTGACAAACGCGAGCGCCGTGATCGGCGAGAGCGCCACGGCCATGACGATGCCCACAACAACCATGAAAATGATGAGCAGCTTGTACTCGCTCATCAAAAACGCCTTCGCACCCTGCTGAATCTTCACAGAGATGCTGTTCATCTTCTCGGAGCCCGGATCCTGCTTCAAAACCCAGCTTCCGAGGTAGCCCGCCACGCATATGCCGATGAGCGCGCATATGGGAGCAAGCCATGCGACCTGTGTAGTCACCCTTTTCCTCCTTGGTTTACTTCCACTAAAACCGATACTGCTTTCGTGCCTGGCATTCTTGGCAGGAAAACAGTAACCGCGCTATTCTAGTGGATTTGAAGGAATCGTGAAGCGAATTTCCGGGTTATTTAGGCAAGCGGAGGGACCGCATCCGCTTGCGCCTCAGTGGCGCGGGACCGCGCGCCACGCTACAGGTTGTCCCTCACCCAGTTGATGTTGCCCATGACGGTTTTTATGAGAACGTCCACGTCGTCGAACTTCTTCATGGGACGCAGCCACTCGACGAACTCGACCTCGACCTGCTCGCCCACGATGTCGCCCGCAAAGTCGAGGATGTGCACCTCCATGTTGGCGGTCGCGCCCTCAAACGTCGGTGCCACGCCCACGTTCACCGCCGCCTTGTAGCGCGCGCCGCGCACGTGCGCGTACGCCGCGTACACGCCGTCGCCCAGCACGCGCAGCTCCTCGGGCACGTTCAGGTTCGCCGTCGCGAAACCCATGTCGGTGCCCTCGCCGCGGCCCGGGTGCACCGTGCCGAGAGCCGTGTAGCGCGCGCCGAGAAGCGCGTTCGCCTGCTTGATGAGCCCCTTGGAAAGAAGCTTGCGAATGCGCGTCGAGGTGACCGGCGCGCCGTCGAGCACCAACAAGTCGTGCGACATCACGCTCATCCCGCGCGATGCGCCCCATGCGGCAAGGTCGTCTACCGTGCCCGCCGCGCGCGCGCCGAAGCGCACGTCGAAGCCGACGTGCAGCGCGGCGGGAACGTGCGCGCTGTCGAAGGTTTGCTCGAGGAAGTCGTCGGGAGCAAGGGCGGCGAATTCGCGCGTGAACGGCAAAACGGCCACCGCGTCAACGTGAGGGAGGGACGCCAGTGCGCGGATGCGCGCCTCGTTGCTCATGAGTTTGCGCAGGCTTCCGTGCGCGAAAAGCTCGTCGGGGTCGCGGTCGAACGTGACCACCACGCAACGCGAGCCGCCGAGGCGCCCAGACGCGGCCGCCGCCTCGCCGATGATGAAGCGATGCCCCGCGTGCACGCCGTCGAACACGCCGAACGCGCAGCACGCGTGATCGAAAAGCGCGTAGTCGAACCCTTCGTCCACGTTATATGTCGCAGCCACGTATCACTCCCGTCTGGAACACGCAGCGCGCGCGGTAGCGTGCGCGCGCCGCCTCGAACTCGTACACGGCGACCAGCTTGTTGCGCGCCACCACCGCCACCAGCTCGCCCTCGCGCGGCGGCTCGCAGCTTTCGCGCACGCCCGCCGTGCAGGCGCACATCTCCTGCGCGCTCGTCGCGCGGCGGCGCTCGCACAGCTCAAGCGCCTGCGCGGGAAGCGGGTTGCCGTTGCCCACCGCTCGCTCGACCGCCTCGTCGGCGAACGCGAAGCGCAGGCCCAACAAGCGCACCGGGTCGAGCGCCGCGCGCTCCCCTATCTCGGAAAGCGTCTCAAGGCTCACGCACTCATCCAGCGTAAGCTCGCCCACGCTCGTGCGGCGCAGCGCCCCCACGTGAGCGGGGCACCCCAACGCCGCGCCCATGTCGCGCGCCAACGCGCGGATGTAGGTCCCCTTCGACACGTGGAAGGCGACGTCCCACGCGGCGGGCTCGGCGCCGTCGGCGCCGCGAATCCCCAAAAGCTCGGCGCGGTACACCTCGATGTCGCGCGGCTCCAGGTTGATGATGCGCCCCCGGCGCGCCTCGTCGCACGCCTTGCGCCCGTCCACCTTGATGGCGGAATACACCGGCGGCAGCTGCTTCGACTTACCCTCCAACGAGGCGCAGAACACGCGCGCGAAAAACGGGTCGAATACCTCGTCGGGCACGTCGCCCGTGCGAATGACCTGGCCTTGCGCGTCGTCGGTGTCGGTTGCCGCGCCGAACACGACGCGCACCTCGTAGCGCTTGTCGTGCCCAGTGAGGTAGGCGTCGAGCCGCGTGGCGGGCCCCACGCACAGGGGAAGCACGCCCGACGCCAGCGGGTCGAGCGTGCCGGTGTGCCCCACGCGCTTCTCTCCGAAGATGCGGCGCGCGCGGCTCACCACGTCGTGCGAGGTCATGCCGCTCGGCTTGTCGACGCCCACGACGAGGCAAAGCCCCGACTCACCGCGCTTCACGAGGCAACCTCGCGAGCGCCTTGCGGCGCGTCGGGGAAAGAAATCTCGGAAAGGCGGCGCTCCATCGTGGAAACGGCGCGCTCGATGCCCGCCGGCAGCGTGAAGCCCGCCGCCGCCTTGTGCCCGCCGCCGCCGAACTCGCGCGCGATGGCGGCCACGTCGGTGTCATCCTTGGCGCGCAGGCTGCCGCGCACCTCGCCCTCTTGCTCGCGCAGCATGCACGCCACGCGCACCGAGCCGACGGAGCGCAGCACGTCGATGATCGGCTCGGCGTCGGCTTTGGACGCGCCGAGCTCGGCAAAGTCGGCGCGCGTGACCCAGCTGAGCGCCACCCGCCCGCCGTCCATGAGCCGCATGCGCTCGACCGCGCGCCCCTCAAGCTGGATCGAGGCGAGCGCGCGGCTTTGGTACACCGCGCGCGCGACCTCGGCGGGGTTCGCGCCCGCCGCCACCATCTCGGCCGCCGCGGCAAAGCAGGCGGCGTCGGCGTTTTGGAACTGAAACCGCCCCGTGTCGGTGACGATGCCCGCATAGGCGCAGGTAGCAACCACGGGCGTAACGCTGCCTTGCCCCAAAAGGCGCTTAGCCACCTCCCACACCAACATGGTGGTCGAGGCGGCGTCGGGGTCGGTGTAGCTCAAATCCGACATACGCTCGGGCACCGCGTGGTGGTCGATCGTGACGGTAAGCGTTGCGGCAGCGTGCAAGCGGCGCGCGTCGTCGCCTAAGCGCTCGGGCGTCGGAACGTCAACCGCCACGAACACGTCGGGCGCACCCGCGTAGGCGCAAGCGGGCACCATGTCGGCGACGCCGGGCAGAAAGTCAAGCCCCGCGCCGACCGGGTCGCCTTTGACGAGCAGGCACGTGACGTCGCGCCCGAGCGCGCGAAGCGCGTGCGCGAGGGCAAGCTGGGAACCCAGGCAGTCGCCGTCGGGGTTGACGTGCCCGCAGACGACGATGCGCTCGGCCGCGTCGCGCGCCATGAGCGCCTCGGCGATGGCGTCGAGCGTGGTGTTCGTTTGAGGGGTAACAGCCATGGCAGACCCGCTACGCCTCAACGCCGCGCGCCTCGTCGGCGGCGTCTGCGGGCGCCTCGCCCTCATCGGGGGTGTCGGACGCGGGCGCCTCGGCAGGCTCGTCCTCGTATGCGCCCATGTTGCGCGCGCGGTCGCGGTCGAGCGCATAGGCTATCGACTCCGCCTCGTCGACCGAGCGGTCGAGATGGAACCGCAGCTCGGGCGCCACGCGCCACGAGAGCTTCTTCGCCATGAGCGAGCGGATGCGACCGCGCGCCGAGGCGAACGCGCGCTCGACCTCGTCGTAGCGCTCGGGCTCGGTGGTGTAGAACACGTTGCACGCGCTGCGGTCGTAGCTCACCTCGCACCCCGTGACCGTCACCAAATGAAGACGCGGGTCGGAAATGTCGAACAGCAGGATGGACGCAACAACCTCGCGCGCCTGCTCGTTCACCTTGCGGTTAGAAGAACCCTGTTTCATCTTCTCCCCCTTTATCTTTTAAGAGAAGGATACACGGACCAGTTAAGCCCCGCCCTCAATAACGCAGCGCGGGAAGACGAAAGCCAACCAAGCCCTCGACCCCCAACAACGCAGCACATGAAGGCGGGTGGTGTTCACCAAGCGAGTTCCGCAGCGAACGGAAAAGCCCAGTGGGCTTTTCCGCCGAGCGAGGACTGTCTGAGCGACTGAACGCCTCCCGCCTTCCCGCGCGGACGGGCGGAACAAAGCTACTCGGTACGCTCCACTTCTTTTACCGTGTAGCCTTCGATGGTGTCGCCCACCTTGAGGTCTTGGAACTTCTCGATGCCGATGCCGCACTCGTAGCCTTGGCGCACCGACTTCACGTCGTCCTTGAAGCGGCGCAAGCTCGCCATCGAGCCCTCGAAGATGACCGTGCCGTCGCGCACGATGCGCACCTTGTCGTCGCGGTTGATCTCGCCTTCCGTAACGTAGCAGCCGGCAATGAGGCCGACCTTGGGCACCTTGAACGTCTCGCGCACCTCGGCGATGCCGGTGTCCTCTTCCACGATGTCGGGCGAAAGCAGGCCCACGCGCGCGGCGTTGATGTCCTCGATGGCCTGGTAGATGACGCGGTACAGGCGGATGTCCACCTTCTCCTTCTCGGCTTGGCTCTTCGACTTGCCCGTGGGGCGCACGTTGAAGCCGATGATGATGGCGTCGGACGCCGCCGCCAGCGTGACGTCGGTCTCGGTGATGCCGCCCACCGCCGAGTGCACGATGTTGATGCGCACCTCGGACTGGTCCATCTTCTCGAACGCGTCGCGCAGCGCCTCGATGGAGCCTTGCACGTCAGCCTTCACGATGAGGTTGAGGTCGGTTTGCTTGCCTTCCTCGATGCGGTTGAACAGGTCGTCCAAGCTCATGTGGCTCTTCGTCTCCTGCGCCGCCAAACGCTCGCGCAGCGAGCGCTCCTCGGCCAGCTTGCGCGCGTCGCGCTCGTCGGCGAACACGCGGAACTCGTCGCCCGCCGTCGGCACCGAGGACAGGCCGAGCACCTCGACCGGGTCGGCGGGGCGCGCCTCGGCGACGTGCTCGCCGCGCGGGTTGATGAGCGCGCGCACACGGCCGTAGGACGTGCCCGCCACGAGCACGTCGCCGGTGTGCAGCGTGCCGCGCTGGATGAGCACGGTGGCAACCGGGCCGCGCCCCTTATCGAGGTTCGCCTCGATGACGAAGCCGGACGCCTCCGCGTCGGGGTTGGCCTTCAGCTCAAGCACGTCGGCCTGCAAAAGGATGGTTTCCAGCAAGTCGTCGATGTGCAGCTTCTTTTTCGCCGACACCTCCACGAACATGTTCGAGCCGCCCCACTCCTCGGGCACCACGCCGTACTCCACGAGCTCCTGGCGCACGCGATCGGGGTTGGCGCCGGGCTTGTCGATCTTGTTGACCGCCACCACGATGGGCACCTCGGCCGCCTTCGCGTGGTTGATGGCCTCGATGGTCTGCGGCATGACGCCGTCGTCGGCCGCCACCACCAGCACGATGACGTCGGTCACCTGGGCGCCGCGGGCGCGCATGGCGGTGAACGCCTCGTGACCCGGCGTGTCGATGAAGGTGATCTGGCGCCCGTCGATGTTCACGACCGACGCGCCGATGTGCTGGGTGATGCCGCCGGCCTCGGACGCCACTACGCCGGTGTGGCGAATGGCATCGAGCAGCGAGGTCTTGCCGTGGTCAACGTGGCCCATGACGGTGACCACCGGCGGGCGGGGCTTGAGGTCGTCCGCGGAGTCGTTGTAGACCACCGCATACTCTTCCTCGGGGCTCACCACGCGCACCTTGCGGCCCATGTCGTCGGCGATGAGCTCAACCAAGTCGTCGCTCATCGTCTGCGTGAGGGTGAGCACCTGGCCTAACATGAACAGGCGCTTGATCACCTCGTTGGGCTGCACGCCCAAAAGCTCGGCGAACTTCGCCACCGTGGCACCCTGCGGCACCTCGACCAGCGACTCGTCGAGAACGAGCTCGGGGTCGAGCCCGCGCTCGAGCGCTTCCATCTCGGCGCGCTCGCGCGCCTCCGCCTCGCGCTTCTCCTTGCGCTTCTTGCGGCGCCCCTCGCCCTCGTGGGTGTTGGCGGCCGCCACCGCCGCGCGCGCCTCGGCGAGCACCTTGTCGCGCTGCAGCTTCTCGGCCTGCACCGCCATCTGCGCGTAGCGGTCCTCGTTTTTGCCTGCGGCGCTCATGGCCTCGAGCTCGGGCACCACCTGCACGCCGCGCTTGCCCTTCTTGCCGCGCCCGCCGGCGTTGTTCGCGCCCGCGTTGCCGCCGTTGCCGCTCGCCTTGCGCGCGGCCGTTTGCGTCTCCTTCTGAGCCTCCATGCGCTGCTTTTCCGACTCGATCTGCGAGAGCAGCGAGCTGAAGCTCGACGCGCGCTTCGGCGCGGGGGCGGGCTCGTGGTGAGCCGGCTGCGCGGCGGCGTGCGAGGCGCCCTTCGACCCCTTGCGGTTGCGGTTGCGCAGCG
>JAUNGO010000023.1 GCA_030524475.1 Eggerthellaceae bacterium
GCCGTTGTCCGGTGGTGCTGGCGAGGGTCGTTTGGGCTTTTACCGACCCATTCGAAAAGACCGTCACCAGCGAGGTTGCGCAGGGTTGATCGGGCGGCGCTTCGCTTAACCTCGGCGGCTTCGGAGGGCTTCTCCATGCAGCTTCGCTTTTCGTACCAAACACATTGAAGCGCGAGCGCGATTCGTGCGGTAACCTTCAACACCGAAAAGGCGGCGAAGCCTTGTAGGCGTCAGACCGGCGAGGTACGTGCCTCGCCATTTGCGAATGCCAAAACGATCGCGCCTTCCGCTGTAGCTTGATCTAGCCCATGCTCTCGCCGTCGTTTTCGAGGAGGAGAGAGCGCTTGTCTATCGGGAGGCGGGAGAACTTTTGCGGAAGCGCTTTCGCTGGGCGCTTCTTGGAGCGCAAGACGTTTCTGGTAGGGGCGGTGGGACTCGAACCCACAATCCGAAGAGGCGGATTTTAAGTCCGCTGCGTATGCCAATTCCGCCACGCCCCCGTTAAATCGTCGCTCGCGATGATACCACGACACGCGCCTCGCCGCGACCCTCATCGTAGCGAGGCTCGCCTCTCCGTTCGCTGGTGTGCTTTAGCTTACCCCGCTTCACCCCCTCCCGCTATCTTGTGCCGAGGACCTGTATCTCCCCCTACATTTTGCACAGCGGAAGGGGTAAAAAATACGTTGAACCTCAAGGTTTGACGAGGCTGATTTCATGCAGCTTATTCACCTGGTGGTAAGCTGTATCAGTTGAGAGAGTTTCATGCTTATTGTGCGTAATGCGGGGTGGACGCGCCTGTTGAAACACGGCTACCCCCCCCCCCTCACTGGTTCATTGAAGGGGCTGGTTCACATGTTCAAGCAGATGGCGAATCGCTTGAAGGGCAACCGCGAAGAGAAGAACGACGAGCAAAGTGCCGCCGTGCTCGCCGCGAGTGACACAAGCTGTGATAATAGCGCGAGTGGCGCAAATGATGTAAATGGCGAAGGTGCTGAAGGCGTCGTCGGGCGCAGCGTAAGTGCTGCGGGTGGCGAAGGTGTCGAAGGCGCCGCCGCGCGCAGCACGGGTGGCGAAGGTGCCGCGCGTGCCGCCGGCGCGAGTGCCGCACGCGGCAGCAAGCAGCGCGGCCGCCGCACGGCGTTGAAGGCGTCGTTTATCGCGGTGGCGGCAGCGTCGCTTCTCGCGCTGGCAGCCTATGCCACGCCGGTGGTCGCCAGCTTGATGGCCACCGACGGCGAAGGCGGGAATACGACGACGGAAGAAACGACGCGCGCGGATGTGAGCGGCCTCAGCGTCACCGCCACGCCGGGTGATTCGACCGTGCCCGGCGTTACCTTCAAGACCGTCTGGGCGGACAACAACAACGTCAGCCGCCCGAAGATCGAGGACATGCTGTCGCGCCACGAGTATGCGGTGCAGTTCAGCGTTGAGGGCATCAAGGAAACGGTGGTCGTTAACGCGGAAACCGGAGAGACAAAAGACGTCACGTCCTTTCCGTTGACCACGATTGACGAAGACGGCAAACTCGTCCCCAGCGAGGCAGCCGAGAGGTATCTCGGCATCAAGAGCCTTGACGACATTCTGGGCGGGAACAGCGATCTGGTTACCGTGGCAAGCGACAGCGTGGGCACCTATACCGCCAGCATCTCTGCCGCGCTCCCCAGCTCGGTGTCCCTCAAGATCGGTGACGGCGAGGCGGCGCCCCATCCGGTCACCTACTCCATAGCGCACGTGTATCCAGAGAGCATCGGCAAGAAGGAGAAGGACGGAACGACGAGCGCGTATCCCATCACGGGAACGGACGGCCAGCCCACGGGGCAGTACGCCTATGTCACCGCTAATCCAGAGACATATCCCAAGCAGTTCCAGGACCTCGGTGCAGACGAGTGCCTTCAGCTTCTGGATAACGTCGTCGTGCATGTCAAGCTCAACGTGGGTGACGAGATAAAGGAGCGGCAAGTAACCGTTCTCGATCCCGCCACCGGCGAAGAGATGCAGGTGACGCAGGAACCGCTGAACTCACTGACGGGCGATGACTGGGCAACCTACATCAAAAAGCACACGCAGCTCTCCGTCACGGCAGAGGAGGGCGTGAACGACAAGTACACGCTTGCCGAGCTAGAAGAATACCTGTCGGATGACCGCCTGAGCGTCTCGCTGACAGATCCGGAGGCGGCTAATCCCAATGATTACACCGTCACTCTGCGTGTGCCGCGCTATCGCCCGCAGGGGGACATGATCGTCTACAAGATGCAGAAGGTCAGTCTTGACAAGACGGACGAAAGCGGTGCCACCGCCCCTGACGACAGCATCGAATCTGAGGGCGAGTTTGGCGACAACTTCGAGGAGCCGTGCTTCTATCCCATAAGCGACTACTACGGAGCCACGTACGATAACCAGGGCGCCGTCAACCACGGCAGCGACACGACAGCCGTGTACTCGGGCGGCACTATGTCCATCACCCACATGGGCAACACCTCGTACAGCGCATGGAAGCGCTGGCTTGACGGCACCGACAAGAGCAAGCGCACTGATACCACGTACACGCTCTGGCGTTATTCGTCGAGCCTTGCCGCGACGAACCCGAACGACCCGTCTCCTTTCAGCAAAGCGGCCCAGGTGTCTGACTCGACGGGCAAGTTCGTGTCGTTTACCGTCACGGCAGCAGAAAATCAGAGCAGCGACTCTATCAACCTCGGCACCAAGCTGTGGGAGAAATACACAGACGCTGATGGCAATACCACGCTCAAGCTCGCGAAATACGACCAGGACGGCTATGCGTACATCTACTTGCTGCGAGAGGAGTCCCTCGGGGACTACGAGACCGTCTTCGGAATCGTCAGCGAGGATACCGGCAAGGCGGCAGACAAATCCCTGCCCTCTTATCAGAACAGCCAGTTTGACGGTTATGTGGACTGGGCCTATGGAGAAAACGAGCTCAACACTTGGACGAGAGCCTCTTCGGACAAGGGTGTGTACGATGGTGGAGTCATCACCAACCGCCTTGTGGGCTCGACAACCGCCGAGGTGACCAAGACCTGGAACGCCGCTGCATTCCAGGACCAGCTGGGCGACGTCGAGGTGACGCTGAAAGTTCAGCGTAAGCCAGAGTACAGGCTTGAGCTTCAGGAGGACGGTTTTTACAAACCTGTCGAGACTACAGAAGGTGACTGGGAAGACGTCCCCGCCGACAAGACGGAGAGCGCACCTACTGACGACACCGAGGAGGCCCCTGACGGCCTCGCTGCCGGTGCCACGACGGACGGTGCCGACGATGATCAGGCCGGCGACGAGGGGGAAACCCCAGGTGACGAGATGGGTGGCGAGAACAAACCCGACCCCTACATCGTGAAGCTGAACAGCTGGAACGCGGAGTCCCTAATTCAGACGGCTTCTGGCACGTTTGACGGGTACGACACCTTTGGCTTTAAGTACGAGTATCGCTGGGTGGAGACGGACGTCACGCAGAACGGCGTCTCCGTGTGGAACCAGAACAAGAGCGAGGAAGACCCCGCTGACTTCAAGCTGCAGCTCAGGGACGAGGACGGCAACGTTCAGACCGTGCCATTTAAGTCTGAGCCCAGCCCAGACGGCCAGACCATCACCAACTCGTTCATGAACGAGACCACCATTCACGCACAGAAGTGGTGGGCGCAGGTCTCCAATGCGGACGAGGCTACAAGTGAAGACCAGCTGGATACCGTCAAGGATCCTGGACAGCACGACGGCATTGCCTGGACGCAGAGTCCCGCGTGGGGCAGCTCCATCACTCTCAAGCTCATCCGAGACAACGATGTCGTGCTGAGTGGCATCCAGCTGGGCGGCAGCGACAAGCAGCCGGGAGCCTCCTGGACGCAGACGCTTAATGACGGAAGTGGAGCCACGGTCACGCTGACGATCCCGGACGACGGGCAGACGCCCCCCAATGGCACCGGTCCGGCTGATCCCAGCGCATGGAACATCGACATCTCTGGCCTGCCTAAGTACGACGAGAACGGCGCGCTGTACCGCTATGTTCTCATTGAGGACGATGACGAGCACATCTATGTCTCCGACCGAGAGTTCCGCGGAAACTCGGCTTGGGACGACGAGGGCATAACGTACCTCTACAACGCCCCCGGCCCCGGTGAGCGTTCGCTTATCAATGTCTCCAAGCAGTGGTATAACGGCGACAACGCCACCAACGACCCCGTCAAGGTTGAGCTCCGCGCCAGGATACCTCTTTACTACATGGTGAGCGTCACGAATGACGGTGCCTTTGTGAGCGGCAACTCAGGCCGCCCGCATGAGGAAAAGAAGCTTGCCTACGATAAAGACGAAGTCATCGCCACCCTCACGCTCAACGAGGACAACGCCTGGTTTGACACCGTTACCATGGACGTGGGCGGCCTGGACACTGATCTCTCGACTATCGCAAAGAATCTTTATATCAAGGAGATAGACAGCTCGGGGACCGTCGCCACCACAACCGACGGTGCGGAAGAGGCTCGGTCGTATGACAACAAGGTCATCACGCACTCTGTCGCTGCCCAGGACAGCACGTACAGCTCTCTTCTCATGAACTGGGACGATACCGACAACGACCGCTATCTTGTCCAGTCCGCCTCCGCCCTCAATCCTGAAAAGAAGAGCTACGTTGACCGCATAACGTACGGCACAAATTCAAACAAGAAGTCGCTTGAGGTCACCAACACACGCATCGGTCTGGTGAATATCGACATCACCAAGGACTGGAAGGACGCCGGCTCAAGCGCGCGTCCCGACGCCATGTTTGACCTGACGCTCAACGAACGGGACTATGTGGCTACGTTTGTCTTGGACGCTGACGGCATCTCGGTGCAGATCGCCAAGAGCGATGACCCGACAAACTCTGTGACTCAGAAGCTCTACAAGGAGGTTGGCACCACGCTGGAGAACTCAACCCGGCTCACCGCAGCTGACGCCAGCGTCTCCGCAGACGGTCACACCCTGAGCTTTGCTGCGCCCTCGACCAAGACCGATTCTGGTGCCCTCACGCAGGGCGCCAACGGCACGGTGCATGTCCTCTGTCTGCCCAAGTACGATCCCAAGGGCGCTGTGCTTCACTGGAACGTGGCGGAGAACTGGGCAACAGACGACGTGGGCGACTACGCCAAGAGCGGCGGCGTTACCAGTGAGGATTACACCTCCGCCTGGCACGAGGGCGACGAGATCTCTTGCAAGTTTTCCAACGAGCGCGCCGGCACCAAGGATGTCGTCTTCAACACCCACTGGTACGACCAGTACGTGAAGGAGACGCTCGACCAGCGCATCGACATCTTCCTCACGCTGTACAAGACCGTGTGGAAGTATGACGAGAACGGCAACCTGGTCAGGGACGAAAAGGGTAATCCCGTGGTCGATAGGTACGTCCCCCTCGAGGAGGAGGAGTATAAGGAGTACAACTGGCAGACGGCAGAAACGGGTGACAACTACGTCCAGCACGCCACAATCTCAAGCCTGCCCAAGTACGACGACCATGGCACCGAGATCGTCTACTATGCCAGCGCTCACACAAACACGTCGGACAACGCGGCTGACGACCTGGGATACGACCCGCAGTGGTTCACATACGATGAGAGTGAGAACGACCCCTCCAACAATGCTTGGTCTGGTGACGAGGCCACGTACAACGAATATCCGGGCAGCAGCACGTGGGATTCCGGTGAAAACAACACCGAGGTGGGTCGCGCTCCCGCACGGGCCGAGGACGTGACGGCTGAGGGCGTTGTGACCAGAGAGGGCGGTGACCGAGGAAACGCCGTGCGCGAGGGCGGCACCATCAACTTCCGCATCTCCGGCAACGCGACCATCAAGGGAAGCAAGCTCTGGCAGAACGTCCCAGGCGGCGTAAGCGCAGACAACCTGCCCGAAATCGCGGTCATGGTCACGCGCAAGCTGGCGGGTGATGCGAACACCACGTTCGAGGGCGTGAAGTACTACTACAACGAAAATGACCCCTATTACACCGTTGACACCTACGCAAAGGGTGACACCAGAGACTACGGCGTACAAAACGGCTCGACGGTCATCGCCTGGACGACCGACCTTGAGGAGAAGACGACAAACAACTTTGAGTTCACGCTGAACAGCTATGGTGACAACAGCAGTGGCGCGGACAAGGACCCCACGCTTCTGCCGCGATACAACCGCAATGGTGCAATATACGAGTACCGCGCTGAGGAAGTGGTGGCCGGTCTTATGGGCACGCCGGGCGGCCTCCAGATCAGGGATGCCGGCGAGGGCGATGACGACCATTTCTCCGGTGCCGACTCGGGCGGCAAGACGTACAAGGTGACGTTCAGCATCGTGCAGGAGGGGGAGAGCGGCTCGTTCTCCATCACCAACGTGTACAACCCGACGAAGGGCAGTCTGAAGGTCAAGAAGCTCTTTGCCGGTCGCGACGAGAATGACAACTACCCCACCGTGACGTTTGAGTTGTGGCGCTATTTCTACGACGATGATGATCAGAGCGAAAGGATCGCCGAGAGCCTTGTGACCACAGCGACGCTCAGGGGCGGCGCGGTTGACAGCAGTGGCAAGGCTGGAGACATCACAGAGACTAGCTCCACGAAGGGCAACGGCACGGGCGAGGTTACGTTCGATAAGCTGGACGTCTATGCGCCCAACGGCGAGTACTGGCACTACTACGTGGTCGAGAAGGGCATCGGCGGCTACACCAGCGCCGTCGAAACGTACGATAAGGCCGATGTGACTGTGCCGGATACTGCAAAAATGAGCGCGGGTGCAACGTCTGAGGCGGTGACAATCCTGCCTAAGGAGAGCTCAGACGAGCCCTCGACGGCGGATGCCGGCGCCACTCCGAGCGTGAACTCGGGCGATGTGGCCTTCACTTTCAAGAACGAGTACAAAGACGGCAAGACGCTGGTCTCCCTTACGGGCACAAAGTTCTGGGACGACGCGAACAACGCGCTCGACGCACGTCCGAAGGCGGAGGACTTCTTTGACGGCATCACGCTCAAGCGCGTCTCTACTGCCACGGAGCAAGTTGAGGATAATCTCAAGCTGCAGCGGACCGATCTGAACGGAGCCAATTTCCTGAGCTACAAGACCTCTGGTGTGGGTCAGGGCGAAAGCGGAAACCCCAACACCTACACGTTCGAAATCAAAAACCTCGAGCGCTGGGCGCCCGACGGATCGGAGTGGGAGTACACCATCACCGAAACGGTGCCCAAAGGGTACTATCCGCGGGGTGACGACGGCGCCAGCGCAACTGTCAGTGCGCCGAGCGACGAAGAAACATATACGGCCTCATTTAATCCTGAGGGCGGTTACGCTTGGACGAACGCGTTCAACGGTTTCGTGACCGTCAAGAAGCGCTGGGACGATGGCGAAAATGACTACAAGCTGCGGCCTACGAAAATAACCGTCGAGCTTCAGGCCAAGGTGGGAGAAGGCGACACGTGGGGCGCTGCGTATGACGCGCTTGCCAGCTACTTCTCGGCCGATACTGATTACCTCAGCAAGCTGTTCGAGGGTAGCCTCAAGGATGAAGCCAATAACAACAAGCCGACGTCTCAGTATGTGCTGACAGGCGACGCGAGCCAAAACGACTGGGAAATGACGGTGGGCTTCCTGCCGCTTAAGGTGAGGCAGGACGCAAGTTCTACGCCCGAGGACGTTTCGTATCGTTTCGTTGAGGTTGCGATTGACGGCCACGAGGTCACTCAAACGCCAACTACGGGTGATACGGTAGTGTACACCAACGCTCCAGGTTCTGGCGGCACGGTTCTCTCGTACACCACGTCGCAGGAAACTTCGAGCCCAACCGACGTAGGCGGGAAGAACGCGAGAACCACCACTATCACCAATGCGCTCGACAGCACGTCGATTAAGCTGAGCAAGACGTGGGAAGATCAAGACAATAGGTGGTTTACGCGTCCCGGCACGTCTTCGGACAACAACACGTGGGAGATAACGATTGCGCTGCAGCGCACAACTGGTACTGGCGATTCGGCAACTTGGGAATGGGCTGTGCCGTACGACAGCGATTCGAGAAACCTGAGCAACCTGCACGTAGTTCCTGACGACGTTATCAGCGCGCACTATACGGCCACAGGAAACACCTCCACAGCGACGATTGGAAACTTGCCCAAGTCTGACGGCGCTGGCGGTACGTACAAGTATCGCTTGGTCGAGCTTGTTCCCGATGGATATACGGTAAAGAACGCTACCTTGATGGACGTTACCGGTCAAGGGTACTCCTACGCCCTCCCAATCGTTACCACCGGTAACGATGGCATCGACGTTAGCTCCTTCACAAACAAGTGGGAGACGGTGAGCCTCGAAGGCACGAAGGTATGGAACAACCTCGGTGTGAGTGAAGTATCCAAGCCGACGCTTGCAGACGATAAATCGAACGCTCCCAAGATGACGCTGTCTCGCACAACGGACGACCCGGCTAGTAAGGATGCCACGTGGGAAGACGTAACCGAGTTGGCCGCGGGTGATTCTGCAATACAGTGGTCACAAGAATCTGACGAAGATGACTGGACTTTCGAGTACAGCAACCTGCCCAAATGCGACCAGCATGGTAACGCGTATTACTACAAGGCCGAGGAAGAAATAAATACGGGTGCGGGTTATGGCTTCTACCCCTCGTATGGGTCTGGCGATTCTGGCGCTGAATACAAGGGCAGCGATGGCAAGCAGCTTTCCGCGCAGAAGAACGCTACCATTACAAACACCGTAACGCGTTTCACCTTCGACAAGAAGGCCGCAAAAACTTCTGAAGGTGAGGAAGAGACGTCGCTTAACGACGTCACATTCGAAATTCGGGACACTGTCAAAAACGAAGACAGTGGCAAATATGAGCCGAGCGGCAAAATTGCCACGTGGTCACGCGCGGTTGACAGCAGTGGCGCGATTTCCGAGTCGGTCACGATTGCCACGGGCGACGAGGCCAGCTCGATTGCGACAGCGGGCGTAGTGCGCGTGCAGAAAACCGACGACAACAAGTGCTACATTGTTGGTCTGCCTGTGGGTAACTACTGGGTCAAGGAAACGGCAGCACCCTTTGGCTATCAGGCTGCCGATGACTTCATGATTCGTGTCCGTAGCGGCGGCGCGGTGCAAATCTATGATGCCTATAAGGATCGCGTGATCGGTGGGAACAGCGAGAGCGACGTGACCAAAGATCTCAAAGCTGAGGTTATTGGTACGTTGGGGGACAAGACGTCGAAGGTTACCGTGTACGACAGCCCAGCAACCATCACGGCAACGGTCGTGGGCACGAAAACGATCGATGGCCGCGTATGGACGAATACTGACAAGTTTACGTTCAATGTATATCAGCTCAAGGTGAGCAGTGCTGATGATGCTGCTAATGTCACATATGTGACGGATGAAAACGGGCAAAAAAAGATTGTGAAAACGGGCGTTGCCGCCTATGCGGAGGACATGGAAAGCGGTTCGCAGAACATTACGTTCACCCCGGAGTTCTCCTATACGCATGCGGAGCTCGAGGCGGCTCAAAAAGCGGAAACTGCCACCTATGATGAGACAGATAAGTCGTGGACTCTGCAATATGAGATTGAAGAGGCGTTGCCTGAGGGCGTTGACCCGAACGAGGACGGTAGTGCTACTCAGAAAGGCATGACCTACACCGCCAATCCGCAGCGGATTAAGGTGGTTGTGGCGCCGGACAACTCCGATGATGCCATAGCAAAGGGTCGCCTTAGCGCCACGGTGACGTATCTAAACAAGGAAGACGAACCGCTGGATGAAGTCAAAACCCTTGCGTTCACCAACAAGTACGTGGCAACTCCTGTTACCGGCACGATAGCGGCAACCAAGAAGGTTAACAATCCGAACGGCGGCGGTTACAGCCTTGCTGCCAACAATTTCAGCTTTACGCTGACGGCGACAAGCGACAACGCAAAGGCGCTTGCGAGTGCGCAGTGGAATGGTGACACCTTCAAGACGGTCACCAACGACGCTTCGGGTGCAGTAGCGTTTGGCGATATCACCTTTAAAGCGCCAGGCGAGTATAAGTACGAGGTGAAGGAAAACAACATCACTGAAGGTACACTGAACGGCTACCCCTCTAGCGACTTTGAGAAGGACGGCTCAACCTATACCATCACCTACGAGATCGCCGACGACACGGAGGGCGCGCTCTATGTGAAGAGCAAGACCGTTATTAAGAAGGCGAGCGACGGAAAAGAGACGATCGTAACCGATTCGACGACCAACTCTAACAACGATATTGTGACGGTGGGCTTTGAGAACACGTACAAGCCGAAGTTCACGACGGCGACGCTCGGCGCGACCAAGGTGCTGACGGGCAACCGCCCGCTGGCGGTGAACGACTTTGAGTTTATGTTGACGGCGACGGACGGCAAGGCGGCCGATGGGGCGACGGCAATTGATGTTGCGAACGTGCCGATGCCCAAGGACTACGACCAGGCAACTCATAGCATTAAGAAGAAAAATGGCGCGCCTGACAACAACGACAAAGCCACCGTTTCCTTCGGCGAGATCGAGTACACGACTGTAGGCACTTACACCTACACGATTTCCGAGGTTGCGGGCCAGCTCGGTGGTGTGAGCTACGATGATACAACTTACACCGCAACGGTGACGGTGACGGACGGCATAACGGGCGATGATGGCAACATTACGGACAAGGGTAAGCTCCACGCGACGGTGACGTACACGAAGGACGGCGATAGTGACCCCGTTATGACCCCCGCATTCACCAATTCGTACAAGGCTGAAACACCGGCTGAAACACCTGCTAATACCAACCTGCAGATTTCGGCCACCAAGGCGCTTACTGCGCCAGCCACGGACGGCAAAGGCGGCACGACGAACCTTGCGATTGACCCGAACGAGTTCAGCTTTACCATGACGCCGCAGAAGGTGGGTAATGACAAGCCGACTGACGAAGCCGTTAGGGTCATGACCATCACAAAGGGCAACGATGCTACTGCGGATGGTGCGACCACCGTGAATTTCGGCACGCTGAGCTTCTCGACCGAGACCGCTACAACGAATAGTGGCGAGAACGCAGGCAAGACCGCCGGCGGCAAGATTTCGCTGCCGTGGTTGGTAGCGAACAAACTTGCTTCCGAGTCGGAGGGCGCAAACGACAATCCCACTTACACCATCACTTATGAGGTGGCTGAGACGAGCGGTGCTGACACTGACCATATTGCCTATAGCACCGACAAGTACATTGTCGTCGTCACGGTGACCGACAACTTGAATGGCGAGTTGAGTGTTGACAAGACCATCACAAAGGACGATAAGAACGCGAATGGTATCGCGTTCACGAATACCTACACGCCCACGCCTGTTACGGACACGCTGGGCATTACCAAGACCGTGACTGCTTCTAACGGCAACACGTTCCCGAAGCTTGCCGGCAACGAGTTCTCCTTCACCATCACACGCACGGCCGCGCCTGTCGGTGCAGTAGATGCGTTCGGTATGAGCGGGAACAGCAAGGTTGTAGGCAATGCCGCTGACGTAATCACGGATGGCAAGCCTACGCCGGGTACTGCCGAAACTACGCTCACTTTCGACAAGCCAGGCGAGTACAAGTTCACTGTGGCAGAGAACGAGATCGGGAATAAGGTGGGCGAGTACAGCGGACAGCGCTTCTCGAAAGACACGTCGACCTACGAGGTTACGTACGAGGTCGGTTATGACGACGATAACGATAACCCCAGATCGCTTGAGATCAAGCGCATCGAGAAGAAGACCGTCAAGAAGGCGTCGGACGGCGCGACGGCAACCAGCACAACCACGACGCTTAAAGCTGATGAGAGCCCTGTTGTCGATTTCGACAACGGCTACGACCCGCAGAATGCAAGCGTGACGTTGAAGGCCAAGAAGCAACTCGTGGGCAATCTGCCGCTGACCGCAGGTCAGTTCAGCTTTACGCTGACGGCAACGGGCGAGCAGGGCAATCTCTCAGTGGTTAAAGCTGAGGACACGCCCATGCCTGGTGAGAACCAGATGGGCGGCACTGCTACCGCCACCAATGGCGATCCCGCTGGGAATAACACAGCCGAGGTCGTCTTCGGCAGCATCACCTACACGAAGCCGGGCATCTATTGCTACACCATTACCGAGCCCAAGCCCGAAAACGCTATCCCTGGCGTGGCTTACGCTGTCGGTTCGACGTACCATGTGACCGTGACGGTCGACGACGTGAACGGCACTCTCACGCCTACCATTAAGTACGACGGCCAGGAGTACAAGGAGGGCGACGCAAACGCGGATGACGTTCTGCCGAAGTTCATCAACACCTACACGGATACCGCATTCGCCAACACGGGGTTGACCATTACGGGTAGCAAGGAACTGCTCGGGCGCACGATAACCGTTACTGGTGGCGAGCAGGTGGAGCCTGATCCCGTCGAGGCACCGGAGGCAACGCCTGGTGAGGCGCTCGATGGTTCAACCGGCACCGACGGAACTGCGCTTGAAACGTCGGGCAACGCCGATGGCGAAAATATTGTTTACGGTGCGGAAGGCGCTGACAGCAAGACTTCTTCCGGCGGTTCGCCCAACGCCAACGGCGGTGCGGGCGCATCCGAGGACGAGGGGTCGAGCACCGATACAAACACCGACGGCAACTCGTCCGAGAGCAAGGCATCGGCAAGCAGCGCCGCCGCAAGCAGCGCCAAGACGGTTGCGGCTGGCGCAACCGCTGCGGCCAACGTTGTTCCCGAGGCGCGCGTGACGCAAACGGAGCGCACGGTAACCTTCGGGCCGCTGGAGCACCAACCTATCGATGAAGGCGAGTTCTCGTTCGTTGTGTACCTTGCGGGCAATCCCGACGCTGTTGTTTCTAGCGCTACGACGAGCGCAAGCTTGAGCGGTATGGTCGATCTTATGTTCTCCGAGATGGCTTACACGACCGAGGAAGCGCCTACCAACTCGACCGACGGCATAGTTCGAATCGAGGGCGGCGTGGCGGTTTACTCGCTGCCGTGGCTGGTGAAGAAGGGCTACGCAACCAGCCAGGATGCCGTCGACGGCAAGTCGGTTGTCTACACCATTGATTACACGGCTGCCGAGAAAACGGATAGTCTGTCCTCGTTGGTGACGGCGGCCGAGGCGTCGTTCAACTTTACCGTGACGGTGACTGACGACCTTGCGGGCAACTTGACCGCCGAAGCCGATTACGGCACGAACGACGACGGCACTCCAAAGAGCCTCGCGTTCAAGAACTTCTACAACTACGCGCAGCTGAACCTCAAGGGCAGCAAGTCCATGTCGGGCGACCTCCCGCTTGAGGAAGGCGACTACACGTTCGTCCTTTCCGCGTCTGATGGCGCGCCAATGCCGGCGAGCGCGGTCGACGGCGTGGCCACCGCAACCAACGATGCGTCGGGCAACGTGGAGTTCGGCACGGTCCTCTACGACGAAGACACGACGAGGCTTACGACCGAGGACAGCGTGACGTACATCTATACGGTGACCGAGCAAAAGACGGACGCGCCAGGCGTGACAATCGCAAAGGCGCAAACGTTCACGGTCACGGTCACGCGCGACGAGGACGGTGCGTTCACCGCAAAGGGCGACGGCGCGACGGGCACGTTGTTCTCGCTGGTGAACACGTACACGCCCACGCCCGAGCCCTCTTCGGTGACGGATACGTTCGCCGTCACCAAGACGCTCACCGGGCGCAGCATGGCCGACGGGGAGTTCGCGTTCGACCTTTTCGAGCTTGACGCCAACGGCCAGCGCGTAAGCGACACGCCTGCCGCCACGGGCACGAACGCCGGCACGAAGGTGGAAATGGGCGACGTGACCTTCACGAAGGCGGGCGTTTACCGCTACGAGTTGGTGGAGCGCAACACCGGCACGCCGGGCGTCACGTTCGACCAGCACCCGATTCTGGTAACCGCCACGGTGACCAACGACTTCACCGACGCGACGCTTGACGTGGTGTGGTCGATTACGCCTGCCGAGGGCGACGCGGCGGGTAACGGCGGCGCTCCCGCCATGACCGATAGCGAAGTGGCCAGCTACCTCACCATCGCCAACGCCTACGCGCCCAAACCGATTGAGGTGCCGCTGGCGGTAACCAAGACGCTTGCGGGCGCAACGCTCGAGGCAGGGCAGTTCACCTTCGAGCTCTACGACGGCGAGGGGCAGCTGCTCGGCACCGCCACCAACGCTGCTGACGGCTCGGTGACCTTCGACGCGCTGCGCTACACCGAGGCGGGGGAGTGGCACTACACGGTGCGCGAGGTGAATGACGGCCAGCACGGCGTGACGTACGACGCCTCGGCCGAGCGCCGCGTTACTGTAACGGTGACCGACGACGGCAAGGCGAACCTCACCGCCGAGGTGACAGGCGACAGTCTGGCGTTCGCCAACACGTTTACGCCCGATACGCCGGCGTCGACGCCGGGCGCGAGCGACTCGAGCATTCCGCAAACGGGCGACCCGATGCCCTACGCAGTTGCCGCCGTCGCCGCAGTGGCGGTCGGCGCCGGGGCGGTCGCCGGCATAACCTACCGTCGCCGCAAGAAGCGCTAGAGCACAAGGGCGCGTCCAGCTGGGCGCGCCCTTCGATATGCTTCTGCGGTAATTCGACTTCTGAGTTAATACTGCAATTATAACGATATATTGTTATAATTGCAGTATGAAAGCATTGGAAGCACTCAACATAATCGGTGATGTCAGCTCCTCGCAGAGGGGTCTGTTTACCTCCGCTCAGGTCGTCTCCCTCGGTTTGGACAGAATGGTTCTGTCGCGCCTCGCAGCGCACGGGCAGATCGTTCCCGTGGCGCGTGGCGTATATCGCGTGGCAGCTGCGCCCTCGATTCGAGAAGAGGACGTTTACGCGGCATGGCTTGCTGCCGACCCGTCGACCCCGGCCTATCTTCGCCCTCGCGGTGCTGGTGGGCTTACGGCGTCGCTCGGGACGGCGGCTTGGCTTCACGACCTCGGGGAGCTGAAGCCCGAGCCGATAACCTTTTCGTGCCCGCAGAGAAAGCAGTCGCGCAACCGGTCGGTCAGGTTCATCAAGAGGCTCCTTCCCGAAGAGGATGTTTGTGTGGTCGCGGGAATTCCGGCAACCACCCCAGGGCGCACCGTTCTCGACCTGATCGACTACGGCGAGGACCTCAGCCTTGTTGCGTCCGCCCTACAGGATGCTGTGCGTGCCGACCCGCGCATCGACTTGCGGACTCAGGTCAACAGCCGTGTTTCCAAGTGCGGGTTTGCTGAAGGATTCGACCTCTATTCGCTTATGACGGAAGGACGACGATGAATCGCGCATACCCTACTCCAGCGGCATTCGATCGCGCGGTTAAGAAAGCGGTGAAAGCCTCGGGCGCAGACCTCGGTGAGGGGTATCGCCAAGCTCTGCGAGACAGGTTTCTCTGTCGCGTGTTTGCGTACGGTAACGAGGAGTTCATCCTCAAAGGAGGGAGCGGTCTGCTTGCCCGCATACCCGACGCGCGCGCCACAAGAGACCTGGATTTTGCTTCGGGCAAGAGGCTGTCTGCCGCCGATGCCCTCGACAAGATGAAAAAGATTGCGGCTATAGACCTCGGCGACTGGTGCAGGTTCGAGTTGACGAGGCACGAAGAGTCCATGGATGAAAATGGCTATTCGCGGCTTCTCAAGCTGAGATTTGCCACCTACATCGGGTCCGAAGAGAAGGACCCCGTGCTGATAGACCTTTCCCTTGACTGCTCGACCACGCTTCCTCCCGAGAGGATTGAGCCGGCAAACCGTGTTCACATCGAGGGAGTTCAGGTTTTCGACTATTTGGCGTATCCCTTGCCTGATCAGCTTGCAGACAAGCTCTGCGCAATTATGGAACTTCAGCCAAGCGGGTATCCGTCGTCGAGAATGAAGGATCTTGTCGATGTGGTCTCGTATGCCGGGCACGAACGCTTCTCGTCAAGGCAGCTGCGAAACTCTGTCGTAAGCGAGTGCGCGAAACGCGGTATGGGCGTCCCCGAGAGGTTTTCGGCTCCGGAGTTTTGGGGCGGGCGTTTTGTGGCTTTTTCAAAGGGCAAGCTCCCCGACAAGTTCTCGGACTTCGAAGCTGCGTCGAAAGTCGCAGCCGCTTTTTTCGCTCCCGCGCTCTCGGAGAGTGACGACGAACTGTTTTGGAACCCCGATTCGATGACCTGGGAGGAAAGCGACTTCCACCTGTGACAGGGGGCACGACAAGGGAGTGGGCCGTTCGTCGTATTCTTCCGCCTTCCCCTTCCCATGCAGAATGTGCACGAACGCTGCGCTGTCGGGAACGTTGCGCGGCGTTCGTGCTATCATGATTTGCTCAGTGGCACACGAGGCAACCCGTTGGGCAACCCATTATCAACCTGCGGCAAGAAAGCGCTATGGAAACTATTAAAGAGATTCTCGCGGGCGTCGAGAACACGCCCGCTTCGTTCGAAGAATACCTCACCTGCTATGCCGACAAGGTGGGCGAGCTCGTCAACAGCTACATTCCGCACGGTAGCCATCCCGACATGGACCGCTACCTGTACGCGCCGCTGTTCGAGTACAGCCAAAACGGCGGCAAGCGCCACCGCCCGCTCATTTGCTTCGCGGCGTGCCTGGCCGTCGGCGGCGACGTCGAGCGCGCCACGTCGGCGGCGGCCGCCATCGAGCACTTCCACACCGCCGCGCTCATCCACGACGACATTGCCGACGAGGCGGAGCTGCGCCGCGGCGAGCCGTGCCTGCACCTCACTGAGGGGCTCGGGCTTGCCATCAACATGGGCGACCTTGCGTTGTCGTTGGTCAACGGCACGGTTATGGACGACCCGGCGCTTGACGACGCCACGAAGGTGCGCGTGGTCACCGAGCTTATCAACATGACGCGCCGCACCATCGAGGGCCAGGCGCTCGACATCGGTTGGGCGCGCGACGGGCGCTACGACATTACGCCCGAGGACTACCTGGTCATGGCCACGCACAAAACGGCGCACTACTCGGGCGCGGTTCCGCTGGCCGTGGGCGCCATCATCGGCGGCGGCACCGAGGCGGAAATCGAGGCGCTGCGCAACTACGGGTTGGACACGGGCCTCGCGTTCCAGATTCAGGACGACCTTCTGAACCTTATCGGCACCGAGGAAAGCACCAAGAAAGACTTCCGCAACGACATCACCGAGGGCAAGCGCACGCTCGTGGTGGTGCACGCGCTGCAAAACGCGAGCGAGGCCGACCGCGCGCGCCTGATCGAGATTCTCTCGTCGAAGGAGAAAGACCCTGCGGTGCTGGCCGAGGCGGTTGCCATCATGGAGGCAAGCGGCAGCGTCGACTACGCGCGCAGCTACGCCGAAAACCTCACGAGCATCGCGAAGAACCGCCTGGTCGACATGGTGGAGCCGTCGGAGTCGCGCGCGCTGCTCATCTCGATGGCCGACTGGTTCGTGAACAGGCTCAAGTAGGCAAGCGCGGGGGTGCCATGAACACGATCAAGCTGGGAGACGCAGGGGCGGCCGTTGAAGACGTGCAACATCGCCTGATGGTGGTGGGGCACCTGACGGACGCCCAGGTCACAGGGGTGTACGACGAGGCAACGGCGCAGGCGGTGCGCGACTTTTGCGTGAACGTGCACGTCGAGCCGAGCCGCGAAGTGACGCCTAAGGTGTGGGCGGCGCTGGTCGACGCGTCGTACAACCTGGGCGACCGCACGCTGTATCTGCGCATGCCGCACTTCCATGGCCACGACGTGCTCGAGCTGCAGCAGGCGCTCGGCGCGCTCGGGTTTTTCTGCGGCACCGAGGACGCCATCTTCGGCGCGCACACCGAGCTGGCGCTGCGCAAGTTCCAAACGAACATGGGGCTGCCCTCCGACGGCATCGCGGGCGCCTACACCTACGCGGCGCTGCGCAACCTGCAGCATTCGTGGGTGGGGAAGGAAGCGGCGCACCTGACGCGCCCGATCGGGTTCGCGCGTGCCGCCGACGTGCTGGAGAACAACGCGCTGTGCCTGTTCGGCACGTGCGAGTTCACGCGTTCGGTGGCGTCGCGCATATCGAACGTGGCGGCGGCGACGAACCCCGCGTCGAAGATCGTGAGCGCCGACGCGCTTTCGGTGACGCCCGATGCGGGCATGCTGCTCGTTCACGTGTGCCTCGACGCAGCGGAAGGCGCGCGCGACGGCGCGGCCGCCGAAGGCGTGGTGCCCGTGGTGTCCTACGACGACGAGGAAACGCTTGCCGCGCGGTTGAAGGGGGCGTTCGAAGCCGCTCGCGCCGTGCAGCCGCCGCGCATCGTGGTGGTGCTGCCCGGAAGCGTGTGGGAAGACGCCGGCGCCGAGCGCAGCGCCCAGCACTTCGCCATCACGCTGCTCGACGCGTTGTGTGTAGCGCTGGCTTAGGGTGTTCCGCGTGCCCCGGCGGGGCCAGAGGGACCGCGCGACCCCGCGCAGCCCCCAGGCGCGCCAAATATCCCCCTGTGCAGGGCGCGGCGTTGGCCTTAAGCCAACTTGGCCCTGCGGCGGGGCTATATGGAGCACCTCGGGGCTTCTCGCTGACGTTACGAACGACCTGTGGGTTTTTGGTGCCCATACGTTGCCTTCTTCGCATGTAATTCCCCGGCTGCTTCGCCGATGTTCCTTTCCGCGCCTTTGACGAGTGGTAAACTAAACCAGTTTTACCCCCATCGTTTTTGCAGGAAAGAGGAGCTCACATGGCGCGTCCCATGACTATGGCGGAAAAGATTCTCGCCGCCCACGCGGGACTCGACGAGGTGGAGCCGGGTCAACTGATCGAATGCGACCTTGACCTGGTGCTCGCCAACGACGTCACCGCACCCATCGCCATCAAGACCGTCCGCCAGATCACCGACAAGGTGTTCGACCCGGAAAAGGTTGTGCTGGTGCCCGACCACTACGTTCCCAACAAGGACATCAAGAGCGCCGAGCAGGCGAAGATCGTGCGCGACTTCGCCCATGAGCAGGGCATTACCCACTACTATGAGGTAGGCTGCATGGGCGTTGAGCACGCGCTTCTGCCCGAGCAGGGCGTTGTGGGCGCGGGAGACTTGGTCATCGGCGCCGACAGCCACACCTGCACCTACGGCGCGCTCGGCGCGTTTACCACGGGCGTGGGCTCCACCGACGCGGGTGTAGGCATGGCCACGGGCCGCGCGTGGTTCAAGGTTCCCGAGACCATCAAGTTCGTGATCGACGGCCAGCTGGCGCCGGGCGTCACGGGCAAAGACGTCATTTTGCACATCATCGGCCTTATCGGCGTGGACGGTGCGCTGTACAAGGCCATGGAGTTCACGGGCAGCGCCATCGAGAGCATGCCGATGGACGAGCGCCTCTCCATTTCCAACATGGCCATCGAGGCGGGCGGCAAGGCGGGTCTCATTCCCGTCGACGACGTGACGCGCGCCTACATGGACGGCCGCGTCGAGCGTTCCTACACGGCGTACTACTCCGACGACGACGCGCAGTTTGCGCAGGTCATCGAGATCAACGCCGCCGACATCGTGCCCACGGTTGCCTTCCCGCACCTGCCGTCGAACACGCGTCCGGTGGCCGAGGCGCGCGACGTGAAAATCGACCAGGCCGTCATCGGCAGCTGCACGAACGGCCGCCTGGCCGACATGCGCCAGGCCGCGGCGGTGCTCAAGGGCCGTAAAGTTCACCCCGACGTGCGCTGCATCGTGATTCCCGCCACGCAGAAGGTGTACCGCCAGTGCATGGAGGAGGGCCTGATGGACATCTTCCTCGACGCGAACTGCGCGGTTTCCACGCCCACGTGCGGGCCGTGCCTGGGCGGCTACATGGGCATTCTGGCGGCGGGCGAGCGCGCCATCGCCACCACCAACCGCAACTTCGTCGGCCGCATGGGCGACCCAACCTCTGAGGTGTACCTGTCCTCGCCGGCGGTTGCCGCGGCGAGCGCGGTGCTGGGCCACATCGGCCTTCCGGAAGACTTGGACGCTGCCGCCGCTGCGGGTGCGCAGGGCGCGGAATAGGAAGGGGCGCATCGACATGCAATTCAAGGGAACTGCCCACCGCTACGGGCGCGACGTCGACACCGACGTTATCATTCCGGCGCGCTATCTGAACACGTCAGACCCCGCTGAGCTGGCGAAACACTGCTTGGAGGACTTGGACACCACGTTTGTGGAGCGCGTGCGTCCGGGTGACATCATCGTGGCGGAGGAGAATTTCGGCTGCGGCAGCTCGCGCGAGCACGCGCCCATCTGCATCAAGGCGGCGGGCGTCGACGTGGTTATCGCCAAGAGCTTCGCGCGCATCTTCTACCGCAACTCCATCAACACGGGCCTCGCCATTATGGAGTGCCCCGAGGCGGTAGACGCCATCAGCCAGGGCGACGTGGTGAGCGTGGACGCGAACGCGGGCACCATCACCGACGAGACGACGGGCCAAACGTTCCAAGCGCAGCCCTTCCCGCCGTTTCTGCAGGAGATCATCGAGGCCGGCGGCCTGGTGAACCGCTGGAAAGCCAAACTAGCAGCCGAGGCGTAGGCGCACGGCAAGAGCTGTCGGGCGGCGGCGCGCAGTAAGCGTCTGCAAGCGGCGACTTCTTACCGTCCATCTAAATACGGCAAGCGCATCGCTTGTCGTCAGAACAACAGCACATCAGAAAGCGGCAAGCACGTCGATTAACGAGTTTGCCGTTTTCTTGTTTTATCGGGCGTTCTTCGAGGTGGGAGAGGAGAGGGCGTATGAGCGACAAGGGAATTATGCGAGCTTCATCCGAGGAGATGGAGTACGTCAACAGCGGCGATTTGTTCGCCGATGCACGCGGCATTATCGAAGGCGCGCAACGCTTTGCGCACCAGGCGGTAAACGTTGCGCTTGTGCGACGAAACTGGCTTTTGGGCAAGCGCATCGCCGAGGAGGAACTCGCGGGCGACGGTCGAGCCGAATACGGCACTCAGGCGATAAAAGTGCTGGCCAAGAGCTTGACGACGGAATACGGGAAGGGGTTTACCTACTCGAATCTTTACCGGTACAAGCAGTTTTACACGGCGTTCCCGAAGATTTTTGCGACACCGTCGCAAAAATCTCTACAACTTCTCTCGTGGTCGCATTATTCCGTTCTCCTTCGCGTCGATCGCAAGGAAGCGCGCGACTGGTACGAGCAAGAGGCGCTGCGCGAAGGCTGGAGCGTACGCACGCTCGATCGCAACGTGAGCACGCTCTATTACGACCGTCTGCTTCTGTCCCAGGACAAAGAACCCGTTGTTGAGGAAATGGCGGAGAAAACCTCGGAGTTCCAAGCGAATCGCCTTGAGTTCATCAAGAATCCGGTTGTCGCGGAGTTTTTGGGCGTTCCGCAAGACAAGCGTCACACGGAGAGCGACCTTGAGCAAGCCATCATCTCTAACTTGCAGCAGTTTCTCATGGAGCTGGGGAAGGGCTACGCATTTGTGGCACGCCAGCAACATATAAAAACTGATTTGGATGATTTCTACATTGATCTGGTGTTTTATAACTACATTCTGAAGTGTTTCGTGCTTATCGATTTAAAGAAGGGCAAAATCACCCACCAAGATATCGGGCAGATGGATATGTACGTGCGCATGTACGACGACCTCAAGCGCGGCGAAGGCGACAATCCCACGTTAGGCATTGTACTGTGCACCGAAACAAGTGAAACGATCGCTCGTTATTCGGTGCTGCATGACAGTGAGCAGCTTTTTGCGGCGAAGTATAAGTTGTACTTGCCGACGGAGGAGCAATTGCGCGAAGAGATCGAGAATCAAAAGCTCATGTTCAAACTGCAGCAGGGCGAAGGAAGCAATGGCGGGGCTGGAAGCTTGTAGCGCTGCGATCCGGAGACGGGTCCTTCGGGGTGTCTGCCGATGCGGAAAATTTGACGAGTGCGGTAAGATGTTCATCGACGTTTTCGTTGCTTCGAAAAGAGGTTAGATATGACCAACTACAAGATTTGCCTGTTGCCGGGTGACGGCATTGGACCGGAGATCATTGCCGAGGGCGTGAAGGTTATGAACGCGGTGGGCGCGAAGTACGACACCACGTTCACCTGCACCGAGGCGCTTATCGGCGGCTGCGCCATCGACGCGGCGGGCACGGCGCTTCCGCAAGAAACGCTTGAGGTCGCCAACGCCTCCGACGCCGTTTTGCTGGCGGCGGTAGGTGGCCCGAAGTGGGACACCACCGATCCCGCAAAACCGCGTCCTGAGCAGGGCTTGCTCGGCATTCGCAAGGCGCTGGGGCTCTACACCAACCTGCGTCCCGTGCAGATTTTCAACGCGCTGGCCGACGCCTCCACGCTCAAGCCCGAGGTCATCGACGGCGTCGACATGATGATCGTGCGCGAGTTGACGGGCGGCCTGTACTTCGGTAAGCGCGAGCGCTTCTACGACGAAGAGGGCGCGGGCACGGACGGCGCGAAGGGCCAGCGCGCCTACGACACGCTGGAGTATCGCGAGTACGAGATCGAGCGCATCGCGCGCCAGGCGTTCGAAGCCGCGCGCAAGCGTCGCGGCAAGGTGACGAGCGTCGACAAGGCCAACGTGCTCGAGACGTCGCGTATGTGGCGCGAGATCGTGCACCGCATCGGCGAGGCGGAATACCCCGACGTGGAGCTTGAGGACCTGCTGGTCGATAACACGGCCATGCAGCTTATCAACCGCCCGGCCGACTTCGACGTGGTGGTGACGGAGAATATGTTCGGCGACATCCTGTCCGACGAGGCGGCGCAGATCACGGGTTCGCTCGGTATGCTGGCAAGCGCCAGCTTGGGCGACGGCGTGGCTCTGTACGAGCCCAGCCACGGCAGCGCGCCCGACATCGCGGGGCGCGGCATCGCCAACCCGCTGGCGCAGATCCTGTCGGTCGAGATGATGCTGCGTTACAGCTTCGGCATGGTGGACGCCGCCGACGACATCAAGCGCGCGGTGACCGAGGTGCTCGACGAGGGCTGGCGCACCGGCGACATCAAAGACGCCGAGACGCCCGCCGACAAGGTGGTCGGCACCGTGCAAATGGGCGACCTGGTGGTCGCGCACCTGTAAAACCTGACAAGGGGACAGGTCATTTGTCACATTTCAGGGAGGGGTGAACAGGCGAGTGAGCATGGGGACGTCCCCCCCCCGTTCACCCCAACAGGGCTGCGCCCCCGTGTTCACCTGCCACCCCGTTCACCCGCTCTCGAAGCGTCCGTGCTCGTTCGAAAGAAAGAGCACGGACGCTTTCGCTTATTATGCGGCAGGTGATCGGCTTTTTTTGCCAGGTATCCTTCGTTGGATTTACGACGAACGACTCGTCTCTTGTCTCTTTCCCAAGATCTATATGTTGACAACATGCATTCGCGGGTATATGTTATCAACATATAAGTTTGGGAAGGGGGTGACCCTCTATGGCGAAGGAGCCGTGCGAGTCTGCGGGCGTGCAGGGCGCTGCGCACACGACGGCGGATGCCGATTGCTCGCCTGAAACATTGGACGCAAGCTGCGGCACACCTGCGGCAGGCGCCGGGCGCAAGCCGTGTTGTCGGCGGCGCGGCGGCGCGGGCGCGGCGTCGGTTGAGCCGGCGGTGCTCGCGGCGTTGCTGTACGCCGACGGCTATGGCTACGACCTGCGGAAAGTCATTCGCGAACGCACAGGTGGCGTGCTTGACGTGGACGTGGGCGGCATGTATCGCGCGCTGCGTCGGTTGGAAGACGAAGGCGCGGTCGAGTCGCGCTGGTGCGAGGACGCGCAGGCGCAGGGCCCGAAGCGTCGCGAGTATCGGCTGACGGCGCAGGGCGTTGAACTGGCGCAACAGTGGCTTGAGGTCATGCGGCAGCGTCTGCAACTCGACGTGCTGCTGGGTGACTTGCTGGAGGGCGGCCTTCTGAACATGAACGGGAAAAGGAGAGCAAACATGAGCAACACGTTTAAGCTGGCAGTGCCCACGATGGGCAAGGCGGGTCTCGACAGCGAGCGCAGCGGGCATTTCGGCCACTGCGACTGTTTCACCATCGTCGACATCACCGACGGCGAAATTACGGCGGTGGGCGAGCTGGCGAACCCGCCGCACGAGGAGGGCGGCTGTCTGCGCCCCGTGAAGCTGCTCCACGACGCGGGCATCGACGCCATCGTGGCGGCGGGCATGGGTATGCGTCCGATGATGGGCTTCGCCGACGCGGGCATCACCGTGTACTTCGAGAACCGCACGCCGAACGTCGGCGACGCGGCGCGCCTGGTGGCGGCCGGCGAAGTGCCCACGATGGGTCCCGAAAACGCCTGCCATCACTAAAGCAGTGCTACAATAGCGCGGCTGGCATCAACACCGCGCCGAGGCGCGCGGGAGAAACACGACATGCGTCTGCGCGCGGAGGAAACACCCATGACCATCAATGCACCCGAAGGCACGAAAGACCTGCTTCCCAACGAGGCAAAGTTCTGGAACCGGTTCAAGCAAACGGCGTTCGACGTGTTCGGCCGCTACGGCTACGTGCCCATCGAGACGCCCGTGATGGAGCAAACCGAGCTGTTCGTGCGCGGCATCGGCGAGGCCACCGACGTGGTGAGCAAGGAAATGTTCACGGCCATTTCGGGCGAGAACTTGAAGCGTTTGCTCGACGGCGGCAGTATCAAGAGTAAAAGCCGCCTGTCGATGCGTCCCGAGGGCACGGCGGGCGTGGTGCGCGCGGCGGTGCAGCACGACCTGGTTCCGCAAGGCGCGGCGCCTGCGAAGCTGATGTACGCGGGCCAGATGTTCCGCGCCGAGCGTCCGCAGAAGGGCCGCCTGCGTCAGTTCAACCAGGTGGGCGTGGAATGCCTGGGAGCCGACGCGCCCACCATCGACGCCGAGGCCATCATCATGCTCATGCGCTTCTACCGCGAGATCGGCATTCCCGAGGGCAGTATGCGCCTTCTGGTGAACTCGATGGGGTGCGACGAGTGCCGCCCCGCCTACCGCGAGTTGGTGCGCGCATACATGAACGAGCACGCCGACGAGCTGTGCGAAACGTGCATGACGCGCGCCGAGATCAACCCGCTGCGCGCGTTCGACTGCAAAAACCCCGGTTGCGCGGCGGTTATGGAGAACGCCCCGAAGATCACCGACCACCTGTGCGATAGCTGCCGCGAGCACTACGAGGCGGTGCGCGCGCTGCTCGACGGCGCGGGCGTGGCGTATAACCAAGACCCGAAGCTGGTGCGCGGGCTCGACTACTACACGCGCACGGTGTTCGAGGTGCAGGTCGACAACGGCATGGGCTCGCAAAACGCCATCGGCGGCGGCGGGCGCTACGACAAGCTGGCCGAGGAAGTGGGCGGTCGCCCCACGCCCGGCCTTGGCTTCGCGCTGGGCTTCGAGCGCTGCGCGTTGGCGCTCGAGGCGGCGGGCGTGGAGCTTGCGCCCGCGCAGCAATGCGATCTGTTCGTGGCGTGTGCGGGAGCCGACGCGCCCGAGGTGCGCAACGCGGCGTTCTCGCTGGTGCAGCAGTGCCGCGACGCCGGCTTCTCCTGCGAGATGGACCATCAAGGCCGCAGCCTGAAAAGCCAGTTCAAGCTGGCGGACAAGCTGGGCGCGGCGAAGGTGGCGGTGCTTGGTCCCGACGAGCTCGCGCAAGGCAAGGCAACGCTGCGCGACATGGCCACGCACGACGAAACGCTCGTTGCGCTGGCCGACGTGACGGCGGCGCTTCGCTAGTTACGCTTCGTCGGCTTGAGAGCTTCGGGCAGACCTGAAGGCAGACCTGCGGCGAGCCCCAATTGCATTTTCTCGACACAAAACCTTCGTTTCGCATGTATAATGCATGTCAGTAATGGCATGCGTAACGCATGCGGAAGGAGGTTCTTATGCCGGCTTTGCAGGTGCGGGATTTCCCCGACGATATGTACGAACAGCTCAAGGAGTGCGCCGCGCGTGAGCATCGCAGCATCGCACAGCAGACGATTGCCTTCGTTGAGCAGGGGATTCGCCAATATTCCGGCGAGTATTACTGGGACGGCAAGACGCTGCACCGCCCCGTGCAGATGCTCGGTTTCGACACCGAGAAGGAGCGCCTCGCGCGCATCGAGAAGCGCAAGGCGCTGTTCTCCGAGTTTAAGGAAATCGAGTGGAAGGGCCCGAAGCCGACGTCTGAAGAAATGGTCGAAATGCTCCATGAGATGCGTGAGGAGCGCACAGAGCGCATTCTTCGGGCAAGTGGGTTTTACGATGAAGCGGAGCGTGCGATCCAGCGAGAATCGGCAGATGGTTCTCCAGACGAATCTGACTTGGCGGTGGTGTCATGATAGTTCTCGACTGCAACGCGGCGATAGGTATGGTGATGGAGACGAGCTATGGTCGCGCTCTTGGTATGCTCATGCTTGACGGGGAGGAAGCCATAGCTCCTAATTTCTTCAAAATAGAGGTAACGAATACTCTCTGGAAATACATTCGTGCCGGATCGCTGGACATGGAGAATGCCGAGAAAATGTTTCGAGCAACCGTGGCTCTCGTGGGTAGCTTCCAAGATGACGAAGACCTTCTCGTCGAAGCTTTGGCGGAAGGCGCCCGGCTTGACCACCCGGTGTACGACATGCTCTACTTCGTCCTCGCGCGCCGCCACGCCGCCACGCTGTTCACGCTTGACCAGAAACTGCAGAAGCTGTGCGACGAAAATGGTGTGAACTGCGTGTATCTGGACAAGGAGTTCTAGCGCACGGCGGTTTGTGTCGTACAATAACCCAGTTTGGCGAAACTCTCGCCTTCGTTTTTTGCGCCCGTTGCGTCAATGGGTGGCAAGCAGGCGTTGGGCGAGTGTTGAATAGGGAAGTTACAAGGAGAAGCGGACTATCATGACGGACTTCATGAACGAATACTGCATGCACACCGCCACGTGCGGCGAGCTGCGCGCGTCCGACACGGGGCGCGAAGTGGTGCTCACCGGCTGGGCGTGGCACAATCGCGACCACGGCGGGCTCATCTTCTGCGACCTGCGCGACCGCGAGGGCTACACGCAGGTGGTCGTCGACCCCGACTGCGTGAGCGCGGACGACTTCGCGAAGGCCGAGCATCTGGGCCGCGAATACGTGCTGAAGGTGACGGGCAAGGTGCGCGAGCGCGGCGCCGACGCTGTGAACCCCAACATGGCCACGGGCGAGATCGAGGTTTTGGCCAGCGCCGTCGAGGTGCTGAATACCTCCGTCACGCCGCCGTTCTCCATCGAAGACGGCATCGAAACCGACGAAACCACGCGCATGAAGTGGCGCTACCTCGACATTCGCCGCCCCGAGATGCTCGCCAACCTTAAACTGCGCCACACGGTGGCGCAGGCGCTGCGCTGCGCGCTCAACAAGCGCGGCTTCCTGGAAATCGAGACGCCCATCCTGGCGAACTCCACGCCCGAGGGCGCGCGCGACTACATCGTGCCCAGCCGCCCGAACCCCGGCAAGTTCTACGCGCTGCCGCAAAGCCCGCAGCAGTTCAAGCAGATGCTCATGTGCGCGGGCGTGGAGCGCTACTACCAGATCGCGCGCTGCTTCCGCGACGAGGACCTGCGCGCCGACCGCCAGCCCGAGTTCACGCAGGTGGACGTGGAAATGTCGTTCGTGCAGGGCGAAGACGTCATGGTGATGATGGAAGACGTCATGGCCGAGACGCTGGCCGCCGCGGGCGTGAGCCACGAGTTCCCGCTGCAGCGCATGCCCTACGCCGAGGCGATGGAGCGCTTCGGGTGCGACCGCCCCGATACGCGCTTCGGCATGGAGCTGGTGAACCTGACCGAGATCGTGCGCGGCTGCGGCTTCGGCGTGTTCGCGAAGGCGGTTGAGGCGGGCGGCGTGGTGAAGGCCATCAACTGCAAGGGCGCTGGCGACTGGAGTCGCGGCGACGTGGAGAAGCTGGCCGACATTGCGGCAGCCAACGGCGCGAAGGGCATGGCGTGGATCGCCTTCACCACCGACGGCAACGAGAAAAGCCCCATCATCAAGTTCTTCGAGGACGACGTGTACGCCCGCTTGAAGGAAGCCATGGGCGTTGAGGCGGGCGACCTGCTGCTGTTCGCCGCCGATGTGCCCGAGGTTGCCAACGCGGTGCTCTCCGCGCTGCGTCTGCACATGGCCGACCGCCTGAACATCCCGCGCGAGGGCCACAACCTTCTGTGGGTGGTGAACTTCCCCATGTTCAAGTACGACGAGGACGAGAAGAAGTACGCCGCCGAGCATCACCCGTTTACGCACGTGCTCGACGAGGACATGGACAAGATCGAAAGCGACCCGCTGGCGTGCGGCAGCTACAGCTACGATTTGGTGATGGACGGCTTCGAGGTGGGCGGCGGCACCATCCGTATCCACAGCGCCGAGGAGCAGCGTCGCGTGCTGCGCGTGTGCGGCCTGACCGACGAGCAGATCGACGAGAAGTTCGGGCACCTCATCCACGCGCTTGAGCTGGGAGCCCCGCCGCACGGCGGCATCGCGCTGGGGCTTGACCGCCTGGTCATGCTGCTGGCGGGGAAGGACTCCATCCGCGACGTCATCGCGTTCCCCAAAACCTCGAGCGCAAGCGACCCGATGACGGGCGCGCCGAGCGCCGTGACGGGACGTCAGCTCAAGGAAGTGAACCTGCGCACGCTGTAATTGGGCGCAGCGGCGAAGAACCGCAACAACAAAGAACCGCAACAGCAAAGAAGGCCGGGCAACGAGCCCGGCCTTCTTTACCTTCTTTATGGTGGGGTGGTGCTCGAACCGCGTTACTGCGCAACCGCCGCCATGTACTCGTCGTAGACGTAGCCGATGCGGCCGTCGGGCAGCGAGAACTTCAGCCAGTCGTTGTCGGCCTCGCTGATCTTCACCTTGTCGCCCTTGACCAGCGTGCCGATGACGTTGGCGTCAAGGCCCGCGCCGTCACGCACGTTCAGCACGTCAGCCGTGCACGCCATCGTCTGAGGCAGCTCGGGGCGCAGGTAGTTGTCGTACATATACACGGTTTGGCCGTTCAGCTGGCACTCATACCAGTCGCTGTTCAACACCTTGCCCGTCACGTGGACGTCGGTGCCTTCAGCCAGCGACGTGATCACCTGCGCGTCCATCGACGGCGCCGTGCGCACGTTCAGCGCGTACACGTCGACGGCCATTGTCATGTCGAGCTCGCGCACGTTGTAGCCGGTGGCGGAGTTGCTGTTGGTGCCCTGATTGTACTCGGACTGGGGAACCAGATAGCTTGCGTACACGTAGCCCGACACGTCGCCCGAGATCTTGTACCACATGCAGTCGGGGCATTCGCCCACCACCTGATACGTTTGACCAGGCACGACGCTGCCCAAAATGGTGCCGAAGGGAGCTTGGCGGATCATGGCGTCGGCGGTTGCCACGTAAGTGCCGCTGACGGCGAGCAGGTCGGAGTCGCTGTACTCGGCGTTGCCCGAGGTGTGGACGTAGGCGTTGTAGTCGCCCGAGGCGACCGCCTCCTCGATGTCGGAAGGCATGGCGAACGCGGTGCCCGCCCCCATCGTGAGCGTGGCGGCAACGGCGAGCGCGCCCAGCGTAGCTGTCGTTTTTCTCATCGGATATGGTCCTCCTGTTTCTTTCAGGTCGTGCATTTTTGCAAAGCAGTCAATATAGTGTAGCGGAGCGGCAGACGTTGCAGTTCGGGCAAGGCCTGAGTAAACGGAAGGTTGAGGGCTGCGTTTTGCAGGGAAAGCCGCGCAAAACGCGCAAGAATTGTGTGAGCCGCCTGTACTTTTGGGCTTCGGCGGCTTCGTTCGCGCGAAGGAGGGCACGCCTTCATATATACTAGCAGCCAGCGTTACCGAGTGCCTCGGATGGGCTTGGGCGGCGCCAAGTTCCGAACCTGGTCAGGTCCGGGAGGAAGCAGCCATAAGGGACCGCTGACGAGCGCCCACGCCTATTCGAGGCACTTGATTGCCTTGCTCGCTCTTGCAGCGGGCGCAAGGTAACAGGGCGCTAAGCTGCACACGTGCTTGTCTGATGCCAACCTTTGGGTTGGCATTATCGTATGAAGGGCTTTCCCTTGGAAATCATCAACTTCTTCGTCAACCTCATAAAAGACCCGCGCGGGCAAATCGCCGTCTGGATCACTACGCTCGGGCCCGTGGCGGTGTTCTGCCCGTTGTTCCTCATCGTGTTCATCGAGACGGGCTTGGTGTTCTTCCCGTTTTTGCCGGGCGACTCGCTGCTGTTTGCGGCGGGCGTGTTCTCGAACCCCGGTATGTACGCCGACTTGGGGCTTGAGACGGGGCTGAACGTGGTGGCGACGCTGCTCGTGTTCTACGCAGCCGCCATCCTCGGCAACACGTCGAACTATTGGATCGCGCGCTTTTTCGGCAAGCGCATCATCGACTCGGGGAAGGTGAAGGCGCTCACGCCCGAGCGCATGGCGAAGCTCGACGGCTTTTTCGAGAAGTACGGCGGGCTTACCATCGTGATCACGCGCTTCATGCCGTTTTTCCGCACGTTCGCGCCGTTCATCGCCGGTACGGGGCACATGAACTTCGGCAAGTTCACGCTGTTCAACTGCATCGGCGGCATTTCATGGGTGAGCCTGTTTGTGCTGGTGGGCTACTTCTTCGGCGGCGTGCCGTTCGTGCAGGAGCACTTCGAGGCCATCGTGCTCGGCATTGTGGCGGTGTCGGTGGCGCCGGCGGTTATCGGTGCCGTCAAGGCGGCGCTGGGCTCGAAGAAGAAAGACGCGCAATAGCCCCCCCCGCATTCTGTCCCCTCGTTCACCTTGCGTTCGCCAGATCCTGCCCTTGCGTGCGTCGGATGATCTTCCGGCTTCGTCGTGGGCGCTTCTTTTATAATGGGCGACAAGACGTTTGGCGCAAGTTTGGCAGGGAAAGTGAGCGCAGGGTATGGCAGAGGCGTTGTATCGCAAGTATCGTCCGCAGATTTTCGAGGACGTGGTGGGGCAAGAGCACATCGAGCGCACCCTGAAAAACGCCATTGAGCAGGACAAAGTAAGCCACGCGTATTTGTTCTGCGGGCCGCGCGGCACGGGCAAGACCACCACGGCGCGCCTGTTGGCGAAGGCTCTTTTGTGCCAGCGCGGGCCGACTTCCGAGCCCGACGGCACGTGCGAAGACTGCGAGATGATCGCGGCGGGCGAGCACCCCGACGTGTACGAGCTCGACGCGGCGTCGCGCACGGGCGTGGAAAACGTGCGCGAGGAAATCATCGGTCGCGTGCAGTTTGCCCCCACGCGCGGGCGCTACAAGATATACATCATCGACGAGGTTCATATGCTCTCGACGGCGGCGTTCAACGCGCTGCTGAAAACGCTCGAGGAGCCGCCCAGCCACGTGGTGTTCATCCTCGCCACTACCGACCCGCAAAAAGTGCCCGAGACGATCCACTCGCGTTGCCAGCGGTTCGACTTCCGTCGCATATCGAACGAGGCCATCGTGTCGCGCCTGGGTGCCATTTGCGTGGCGGAAGGCGTTGAGTTCGAGGGCGACGCGCTCGATTTGATCGCGCATC
Source organism: Eggerthellaceae bacterium (assembly GCA_030524475.1). Taxonomy (GTDB): domain Bacteria; phylum Actinomycetota; class Coriobacteriia; order Coriobacteriales; family Eggerthellaceae; genus CAAEEV01. The sequence goes on from JAUNGO010000023.1 coordinate 31,397, forward strand.
GGGCGGAAGGCGGCATGCGCAACGCCTTGACGTCGCTGGAGCAGCTGATCGCGTTCGGCGAAGGGCGCGTGACGATGGAAGTGGCCGAGCGCATGTTAGGCTCGCTCGCGGTGAGCGAGCTCGGCGAAATCGTGCGTTTCGTGGGCACGCGCGACGTGGCGTCGTGCTTTAGGTGGACGGCGGAGTACGTGGAAACGGGTGCCGACTTGGCGCAGTTCACGCGCGATTTCGCCGAGCATATACGCAATATGTACGTCATGTCGCTGGCGGGCGTGGACGTGGCGCTCGACGTGAGCGAAAGCGTGCGGCGCGAGTTGGCGGAGGAGCTGCCGCTGTTCGGCCCCGACCGCTTGGCGCGCTTGCTCGGCGTGCTGGGCGACCTGTCGGCAGAGTTGAAGTCGTCGACGAACCCGCGGCTGACGTTCGAGATCGCGCTCACACGTATGGTGCGGCCCGACTCCGACCTCACGCTGGAGGCGCTGGCGGAGCGCGTGGAGGCGCTGGAGAGCGGCTACTCGGCGGTGGCCCATGTGGTGAGCACGCCTGCGAGCGTGGGTGCTGCGGCGCATGGCGCGGAAGCGGCGAACACGGCGGGTGCCTTGGGTGCGGGTGTGGCAACGCGCGCGGTTGCGGGCGACGCGAGAGCGAAGAACGTCGACGCGCAGGCTGCGGCTGCGTCTGCTACCGTGGCGCCGGCGGAAAGCCGCGCTGAGGCATCGCCTGTTGCGCCCGCGTCGTCGCAACCTGTCTCGCAGGAGCGGCCTCAAGCGAACCAACCAATTTCGCAGGTCAACCAGGTGGTTTCGCAGGAAAGCCGCGCGGCCGAGCAAGCGGGTCAAGCACCCGCGCAGGCCAGCCGGCCAGCTGCGCAACCCGCGCAAGCGGCCTTCCGCGCCGAGGCGTATGCTGCGTCGTCGGGCAGCATTCCCGCCCAGCTTGCCGAAAGCCTGCAAAACCCCGCGGCTTTGCAGCGCGCATGGCAGGCGGCGCTCGCTACGCTCAAGAAGGCGAAAGCGGCGTATGGCGTGCTCTTCCTCAACACGAAGGCGTCGTTTGACGCCGCAGAAGGCTCGATCATCGTCGATTTCCCCGCCGAGAACGACTTCGCCTACAAGGCGGTGCAGAAAGCCGACGTGCAAAGCGAGTTGGCCGCCGCCCTTGCGCAAGCGTGCGGTGCGCCCGTGCCGTTCCGCTTGACGAAGGCGGGGGCGGGGCGGGGAAGCGCTCCCGCCCCCCACGAGCCTCAGCAGCAGCCTGTGGAGCGGCACCAGCAGCCAGCGGCGCAGCAACAACAGCCAGCGGCGCAGTCCCAACAGCAATCCGCAGTGCAGCCCCAGCAGCAGCCAGCGGCGCAACCCCAGTTCCAACATACGGAAGTTGCTGCGCCTGAGCCGCAGGTTGACGCGACGACGCAGGCAACCCCGCCTGCCCCTTACGAAACGCCCACGGGCTACGCCGGCTTCGAGGACGCCGTGCCGCTCGACGTGTACGACGACATGGTGCCCTACGACGAATATGGGGAATCGGCGTCGTGGGAGCCCGCTTCTCCTTCCGCTGCGCCCGCAACGCCCGGCACACCTTCCGCAGAACCAGCGAACCCCGCGTCGCGCACAAC
>JAUNGO010000024.1 GCA_030524475.1 Eggerthellaceae bacterium
AGGGGCAGGATGGGGCGCCGGCGCGCTTCGCAGCGTCGACGAGTTCCGCCGTTGCGTCATCAACGGCGGAATCCTAACGCCCATAAAATTCCGTGGTCAGCGGGCGGTCGGAGAGCAGCTTGGCGGCGGTTTTCACGTCGGCGCCGTTCCACACGATGTCGCGCACCGTGTCGGTGATGGGCAGCTCCACGCCATAGCGCCGCGCGAGCACCTCAAGCGTCTTGCAGGCAAGCGCGCCTTCCACCACCATGTGCGTCTCGGCGGCGAAGTCGTCCACCGTGCGGCCGCGCGCGACGTACTGCTCGCCGAAGCGCCGGTTGCGCGAATGCTTGGACATGCAGGTAACCACCATGTCGCCCGCGCCCGCAAGCCCCATGCACGTAAGCGCCTGGCCGCCGGCCGCCACCACCATGCGGCTCATCTCGGCAAGCCCGCGCGTGATCAAAAGCGACGCCGTGTTGTCGCCGAAACCCAAGCCGTAGGAGATGCCCACGGCGATGGCTATCACGTTTTTGAACGCCGCGCACAGCTCCACGCCCACCGGGTCGTCCGAGGTGTAAGTGCGGAAGGTGTCGGTGGCGAACAGGTCGCGGAAGAATACCGCCGTTTCCTCCGACGAGCTCGCGATGACCGTGGCGGAGGGCTGTCCCTTGATGACCTCCTCGGCATGGTTGGGGCCCGAAAGCACGGCAATGCGACGGGCGCCGCCCGCCTCTTCCGCCATCGTTTCAATGGGAAGCGCCCCCGTTTCCTCCTCGACGCCCTTCGAGCATATGAGGATGGGCACGTCGCCGCCGAGCGCATACGCGGGCTTCGCAAGTTCGCGCGCGACGCCGCGCACCAGATGCGACGGCGTGACCACAACGACGGCGTCCGCCCCGTCGAGCGCCTCGGCATACGAAAGCGTGGCGCGCAGACGCGGCGAGAGCTGCGCGTCGATGAGGTAGCGCGGGTTGTGGTGCTGCTCGTTGATGCCGCGCACCACCTCAAGCTTGCGCGCCCAAAGCGCCACGTCGTGCCCGTTTCCCGCAAGCACCTGGGAAAGGGCCGTGCCCCACGACCCCGCGCCGATAACCGCAACCTTCATTTACGTTCCTTCCGCCGTGCTGACGCAGCGGCGGAACGACCCGACGCTGCGGGCGCATGTCGCGCGCCATCTTGCCCCTGGTGCAGCACACGGCGCGTATCAAAATACGCTTGGTGCTGCGGCGGGGCAATCTGGGACGCGACACGCGCCCTCGCTGACCTTGCCAATCATGCAACTCGGCAAACGCCTAAGCTGCTTGTTGCTGCTTCTTCTTCCCGATGCGCCGCTCGTTGCCCTTGCGCAGACGCTCGATATTGCCACGATGCGCCCACACCACCGTAAGCGCGCCGACGCTCACCAAAACAACGGCCACCCAGTGCCCCCACAAGAAGTACAGCGCGAAGAACGGGCACGTGAGCGCCGCCGCCAGCGAGCCGACCGACACGTAGCGCGTGGCAACCACCAGCACCGCGAACACCGCGATCTCGAGCAGCGAGCCCACCACGCCGAACGTGAAGAACAGGCACCCGATGGCAACCGCGATGCCCTTGCCTCCCTTGAACTTGAGCCAAGGGCTGAAAATGTGCCCCCACACGCACCCCAAAAACGCCAACCCCAGGCAGAAGGCGGTCACCTCGTCGGCGTTGACGGTGGCGAAGGCGAGCGCCGAGCCGTACGATCCCGTCTGGGCCAGCCCCGTCACGAGCCCAGCCTGCACCTGCACCGCAAACACCGTGCCCAGAAAGCCCGAGAGCAGGCCCTTGCCGAAGTCGAGCAGAAACACCGCGGCCCCGCCCGCCTTGCCCATCGAGCGCATGGCGTTGGTGGTGCCGATGTTGCCCGAGCCCTCGTTGCGGATGTCTTTATGGAAGAACACGCGCGAGATGACCACGCCCCACGGGATGGAGCCCAAAAGAAAGCAGGCCGCGAACAGGCCCGCCGACCACAGCACAGCGTAGAGCATCGACTAGTCCTTCTTCTTGAACTTCAGGCGAACAGGAGTGCCCGCAAGGTCGAACTGCTTGCGCAGGCGGTTCTCCAAAAAGCGCTCGAAGTTGTCGTCGACGACGTCGGGGCGGTTGCAGAAGAACGTGAACTGCGGAGGGCAAGAAGACGTTTGCGTGACGTACTTCATGCGCAAAACGGTCTTGCCCTTCGTGACGGTGTGCCCCGTCTCGCGAATGTCGGCAAGCCACGCGTTGAGCTGGCTCGTCGAGAGCTCGCGCGTGTAGCCCGCATACGTCTGGTCGATGACCTCCCACACGCGGTCGACCTTCTTGCCCGTGAGCGCCGAGATGGCGATGACGGGCGCGTAGCCCACGAACGTCATGCGGTCGGCGATGCGCTCGCGAATCTTCTCCTTTTCCTCGGGGCCGCCCACGATGTCCCACTTGTTCAGGACGATGGCCATGGCGCAGCCGCGCTCGGCGGCGTAACCCGCCACGCGCTGGTCCTCGTTGGTAAGCCCCAGCGTGCCGTCGACCACGAGCAGCACCACGTCGGCGCGGTCGATCGCGCGCATGGCGCGCACGAACCCGTAGTATTCCACGCTCTCGTCGATCTTGCTCGTGCGGCGCAAACCCGCCGTGTCGACGATGCGGTAGAGCGTGCCGTCGTGCTCGACCAGCGTGTCGACGGCGTCGCGCGTGGTGCCCGCCACGTCGCTCACGATGGAGCGGTCGTTGTTGGTGAGGCGGTTGGTGAGCGACGACTTGCCCGCGTTCGGGCGGCCGATGATGGCCACGTTGACGGCGGGAACCTCTTCGGTTCCGTCGTAGTCGAGCTTGCTGAGCTCTGCGACCACCTCGTCGAGCAAGTCGCCCGTGCCGTGCCCGTGCGTTGCCGACACCGGCCACGGGTCGCCCAAGCCCAGCTGGTAAAACTCCCAAATGACCTCTTCGCGACCCGGCGTGTCAAGCTTGTTCACCGCCAAGAACACCGGCTTGTTGGAGCGGCGCAGGATGCGCGCCACCTCCTCGTCGTCGGCGTTGATGCCCGCCGGCCCGTCGACCAGAAACACGATGACGTCGGCCTCGTTGGTGGCCTCGAACGCCTGCGCGCGAATGGAGCCCTGGAAAGCGTCCTCGTTGCCCATCTCGATGCCGCCCGTGTCGATGAGCATAAAGTCGACGCCGTTCCAGTCGGCTTTGTGGTACGAGCGGTCGCGCGTCACGCCGCGCATCTCGTGCACGATGGCCTCGCTCGTGCGGGCTATGCGGTTCACCAGCGTGGACTTGCCCACGTTGGGTCGACCCACGACGGCTACGATCGGTAGAGCCATAAAAGTTATCCTCGCTTAAGGTCGGGCATGCGCAACCCGAGGCACGCCGCTTTCGGGCGCCTCCGCGATGCCGTTGGCCAAGTCAATGATTTCGGTTAGATAGTCTAACGGATTACAGGATACCACGGCAACGGGAACCCCCGCCGCCTTCTCCATATCCTCTACCGTTGCGTCGTCGAGCGTCACGCCGTCGTCGTTCAAGACGACGCGGGGAACGACGAAGATGTTGTGGACACCACCCTCCGAGACGCCTGGGTTTGTTTCGGGTTTCGGTGTTTCCTGCACCTCTCGAATCGCGCGGGTGATGTCGCAGGCGCACAGAAGTCCCGTCACGTCGACGTTGCCGCCGAAGAAGTCGTTTGTCACCGTGAGGGGAACGAGGCGCCCCGCAAGCGGGCTTTCCATGATCATGCGGTCGAGGAAGGGCTGCATGGCCTCGCCCACCACGTAGCGCACGCGCGCGCCCGCCGCGTCGAGAGCGCAGGCGGCGCGCTGCGCCAGGCCGCTCGCGCACGCCTCGGCGAACTCGTCCACGTACGAGCGGATGATGCCGATGCCGTCCTCGAACATCGAGAAGTCGCCGTAGTGGCTGGTCGGCGGTATGCGCTCGGCCGTGTCGGCACCGTAGGCGTTGCGGTAGAACTCGTCGGCGGCGAACGCCCAAGGCGTGCCGCGCTCGGCGAGCGCGCGCGTCTGGAAAGGCTCGACAAGCCCAAGCACTGCGCGGGCGGCGTGCGGGTCGTTGAAGCTGCGGTCGAAGTCGCCCTGAAAGCGCGTGAACCCCAGAGGCACGATGCCGATGCCGCGAATGCCCGGGCGCGCGTAGGCCCATTCCAGGGTTTCGCGCAGGACGTCGCCGTCGTTGACGTCGGGCACGAGCACGATCTGCGCATGGAACTCGATGCCCGCCGCGAGCAGACGGTCGAGCGCGTCGAGGCCGTGCTGCGCGTGGCGGCCGATGAGCGTGCGGCGAGCCCGCGCGTCTGCCGCGTGCAGCGACACGCGCAAAGGCGATATGCGCTGCTCGAGGATGCGCGACTCGTCTTCCGCCGTCAAGTTGGTGAGCGTGACGAACGTGCCCGAGAGAAAGCTCAAGCGGAAGTCGTCGTCACGCAGGGAAAGCGAGGCGCGCATATGCGGCGGAAGCTGCCGCATGAAGCAAAACGTGCAGGCGTTGCGGCACAGCTTGATGCGGTCGAAGATGACGCCTTCGAAGGCGAAGCCCCAGCCCTCCCCTTCCTCGCGCTCGAGCTCCACCGTGCCGGCGTCGCCGTCGAGGTCGACGTAGCCAACCTCGATGACGTCGCCGTCGGTCAGCCAGCGCCAGTCGATGACGTCGCGCAGCGGCCGGCCGTCGACGTGCGTGAGGTAGCAGCCAGGGGCAAACCCCGCGTCGTCGGCCGGCGAGCCGGGATCGACCGCGGCAATGAGCGCACGAGGGCCGCCCGGGCGCGCGCCGCCCGCCTGCCTCACCGCGTCCTCCGAAGGGTAAACGCCCACAGCTGTGCCTCCTCTCACGAAACCAACGAAGTATAGCACGCGTCGAGGGCGCGCGCGTCTTGCGGCTCGTGCGTAGCCACGACGAGGGGGCGCCCGTTCAAGTGGTCGAGGACAAAGGCGCAGGCGCGCAGACGCGTTTGCTCGTCGAGGCCGGCGAAAGGCTCGTCGAGCACGACGGCCTCGCCGGGCGAGAACACGGCGCGCGCAACCTCGGTCAGGCGGCGCGTCCCGCCCGAAAGGTCGCAGGCGGGCTTGTCGGCGCACCCCGGCGGCAAAAGCGCCTCGAGCTGCGCGCGCACGGCTTGTGTGGGACGGCTCGCCGCCAAAAGCACGTTTTCCCAGGCGGTCAGGCTCTCCACGAGCGTGGGCGTCTGCAAAACCACGCCGACGCGGCTCGGGCGCTCGACGCTGCCCGCGTCGGGCCGCTCAAGCCCCAGCGCTATGCGCAGAAGCGTGGTTTTCCCGCTGCCCGTCGGCGCCATGAGGCACACGCGCCGACCAGGGACAACGCGCAGGCTCACGCCGTCGAGCACCGCGCTTTCGCCGTAGGACTTGTCGACGTCGGAAAGAGAAATCGAGGCGCGGCGGGAGGCGGGTTCGGCGCGCTTTTCCCCTTCCCCGCCTTTTCCTTTGCGCAAGGCCAAGCGGGGCGACTTCGCCGTAAGCCCAACAAGGCCCACGGCCAGCTTCTCGCACGCCCACCCGCACGCCATGACCACGATCGTCCACGCGAGCAGTCCCGCCGCGTCGAGCGTGAGCTTCGACACGTACACCGCCGAGCCGATGGAGCCGAGTGGCACGCCGAGCAACTCGGCGGTCACGCCCGCGCGCCACGACGTGGCGACGGCCGTTTTCGCGGCCGCCTTGAAAAACGGCACGCACGCAGGCCACGTGCAGACGAGGAACACGCGCGCGGGAGAGACACCCAGAAGCGCCAACACGCGCTCGGCGTCGCGCGGGCGGGCGCGGGCGGCCTCGGTCGCCGCCACGAAAAACGGCGGCAGCGACACGAACGCCACCACCACGACCACCGCGCCCGCAGGTCCGAGCATCACGAGCAGGATAACCGCCACGCACGCCACGGGCGCGCTCTTCATCACGAGCACAAGCGGCGCGCACAAGCGCTCGACCAGGCGAAACCGCACCGACAGAAGCCCGAGAACCGCGCCGATCACCGCACACGCGACCGACGTCGCCGCGATGCGCGCACCCGATGCGGCCACCGTGGCCCAAAAAGACGCCGACGCGAAGTTCGCCGCCAGCGACGCCGCCACGTCGACGGGGCTTGCCAACAGCAGGTCGTTGTCGACCGCACAGGCCGCAACAAGCCAGACGGCCACCCAAAAAAGGACGGCCGCCACCTGCTCGACGCCGGAACGCGTCTTCGATATGTTGTCGCGCCTCGCTATGCGCTTAAGCCCCGTAGTAGAAGTCGTCGCCGGGCAGGGCGCCGCCGACGGAGGCGGGATCTTGCTCGTAGAGCTTCGCGAGATAGCCTGCAAGCGCCGTTTTCATGTCGGCGCCCGTCAAGCACACCACGTTGCAACGCGGAATGGCCGCCTCGGCGAGCTGCGCGTTCTCGATGATGCCGAGATCGACCACCGCCTGCGCCACCGACGCCGGGTCGTCCTGCGCCACCGCCGCCGACGCCGCGTGGCGCGCCAAGAACTCGTCGATCACCGCAGGGTTTTCCTCGACAAACGACGCCTTCGCCACCGTCACGCCCGTGACGACGCTACCGCCGTCGGCGCCGACAAGCTCGTCCCACGCCTGCGTGAGGTCGACGGTCGCCACGATGCTGGGGTTCTTGAGGTTGATCGACGTGGCATAAGGCTGCGGAAGGATGCCGACCGCCGTGGCGTCTTGCGCAAGCAGCGCCGCCACCTCGGCGGGCTCGGACTTGAACTGCACGTCGACGTCTTCCATATCTAAGCCCGCGGCGGAAAGCAGCGCGCGCAGCGTGTACTCGGGCACCGCGCCCTTGCCGGTCATGTACACCGTGCGTCCCTCAAGCGCCGCTACGGAGTCCACCGACGAATCGGCCGTCACCACCGAGAGCACGCCGAGCGTGTTCACGTCGACGACGCGGATTTGCCCGTCGGTCTTTTGGTACAACGTTGCCGCCACGTTGGCGGGAACGCACGCGACGTCGACCTGGTCCTGCAGCAGCATAGGGCCGATCTCGTCGGCCGCCGCCACCACCGTGAACTGACCTTGCTCCTGCTGCATCATCGACGCCAGACCCACCGAGGTGGGGCCTTTCATCGACACGACGCGCAGCGCGTCGGCGGCCTCGGCCACCTCGGCAGAAGCTGCCGCCTCGGTCGCATCCGACGAGCTCGACGCCGCCGAGCTAGCCTGCGAACCCGCGTTCCCCGCGCACCCCGCAAGCGCCAAAACCCCGCACAAGGCAAAGGCAAGCGCAATAATCGTTGTCGTACGTTTCATAATCCACCTATCGTCCGTGTGACAAAAGCCCACTTGTCGTTCGTAACGTCCGTAACCCGCAGCGGCGGGAGGTAGTGCTCACCAAGCGAGTTCCGCACGAGCCGAACAGCCCAGTGGGCTGTTCGCGCGAGCTCAGGACTGTTTGAGCGACTGAGCACTGCCTCCCGCCGCCCATCGAGCGCACGTCTTTCCTACAGCATATGCTCAGTGTGCAGCAAATGATGCGCCTTCTCGCTGCACGGCTCGCCCAGAAACTCGTCGTAGAGCACCTTGATCGTAGGGTTCTCGTGGCTGTAGCGAAGCGGCGTTACCGTGCGGTCGATGCCGCGTAGCGTGCCGCCGCGCGCAAGTCCCAGCTCGCGGTCGGTGCCGTCGATGGGCTGCCCGCCGCCGCCCGCGCACCCGCTCGGGCACGCCATGACCTCCACGAACTCGTACGCCACCTCGCCTGCGCGTATGGCGTCGAGCAGCTTCTGCGCGTTGGCAAGCCCGCTTGTGACCGCGCAGCGCACCACCGTGCCCGCCAGGTCGAACGACGCCTCCTTCCAGGGACGCCCCTCGCCGGCTTCCGTGAACACGAACGCCTCGGGGTCGGCGGGCTTCTCGCCGGTGACGAAATAGTAGCCGCTGCGCAGCGCCGCCTCCATCACGCCGCCCGTGGTGCCGAAGATCACGCCCGCGCCCGTGTAGTCGCCGAGCGGGTTATCGAGCGGTGCATCCTCCACCGCGTTCACGTCGATGCCCGCGTCGCGCAGCATGCGCTGAAGCTCGCGGGTCGTGAACGACGCGTCCATGTCGGGAATACCCTCGTTCGCCTCCATCGGAAGCTTGACCTCGGTTTTCTTCGCCGTGCACGGCATGAGCGCCACCGAAAACATGCGCGAGGGCTCAATGTTGTTGCGTTGCGCGAACCAAGTCTTCGCCACCGCGCCGAACATCATCATGGGGCTTTTCGCCGTCGACAGGTGCGAAAGCACGTCGGGCTGCGCGAACTTCGCGTGGCTTACCCACGCGGGGCAGCAGCTCGTGAACATCGGCCACAGGATGCCGTTCTCGTCGGGCTTGCGCTCACCGAGCACGTGCAGAAGCTCGGTCGCCTCCTCCATGATGGTGAGGTCGGCGGCAAAGCTCGTGTCGAACACGTAGTCGACGCCGAGCTTCTTCAAGGCGCCCGCCATGCGCTCGATGGAAAGCGAGCCGTCCTCGGCACCGAGCCCCACGCCCCACGAGGTGCGCGTGGCCGGCGCCACCTGCACCACCGTGGTCACGGACGGGTCGGCGATGGCGTCGAGCAAAAGCTGAATGTCGTCGCGCTCGGACAGGGCGCCCGTGGGGCAGTGCGTCACGCACTGGCCGCACGCCACGCAACCTGCCGCCTTCATGTAGCCCAAGTTGTCGCGCACGCCGACGTTCGAGACCGCGCCCGACCCGACGAAGTCCCAAACCCCGATGCCCTCCAGGCGCTTGCACGCCGCCACGCAGCGGCCGCACTTGATGCACAGGTTGGTCTTGCGCTGGATGGGGCTTTGCGCCTTCCACTGGGCACGCTTGCCCTTGATCAGGCGTTTCTCGTAGGGAATAGGTGCCTCGATGACCATGTCGAACGTCTCGTCGCGCTCGATCAGGCCGTATTCCACGAACAGCTTCTGCAAACGGCAGCTGCCGTCGCGCGTGCAGTACGAGCAGTTCAGGTCGTGCTGCGAGAGGATGAGCTCAAGCGCCGATTTGCGCGCCGCGCGCACGCGCTCGGTGTCCGTGTGCACAACCATGTCCGGCCAAACGGCGGTGTTGCACGCCGCGGCCAGGCGGTTTTTCCCCTCGACCTCGACCACGCACACGCGGCACGCGCCGATGTCGTTCAAGCCCTCGAAGAAGCACAGCGTGGGAATTTCCACGCCCGCTGCGCGGCAGGCGTCCAAGATGGTGGCGCCGCCCTCGACCTCCACGCGCGCGCCGTCGATCGTCAGCTCTACCATACCAGCTCCTCCTCCTTGCACGTGGCGCCGAAGCCGTGGTGGTCGCAGCGCAGGCAACGCGACGTTTCCTGGAACGCTTCCTCGGCGCTCATGCCCAGCTTGGCGATGTCGAACGTTTGCGCGGCTTGCGCGTAGTTGACGTTTTTGAGCTCGACGCGCCCGCACGGGCCTGCCGCCGCGTGCGCGGGCGGGATGTCCACCGCGTCGTGCACGTCGTGGGAAAAGCCGAGCGCCGCGTCGATGTTGGCGGCCGCCACCTTGCCGGCGGCGATGGCCTTAATGACGGTGGAAGGCCCGCTCACTGCATCGCCGCCCGCGAACAGACCCGGGGTTTCCGCGATCGAGCCGTCCTCGTTGGCCACGATGCAGCCCCACTCGGTTTCCACCGCGCCCGAAAACGCCGCCGTGTCGATGGCCTGGCCGATGGCGACGATGACCACGTCGCACGCGATGCGACGCTCAGGCGAGGCGGCCGCGCGGGGAGACGGACGCCCGCCGCGCCCGATCTCGCCGATGACCTGCGGCTGCGTGACGAGAGCCGCCACGCGCCCCGCCTCGTCGACCTCGATGCGCACCGGCGCCTCGAGCTGCGTGATCTGGCAGCCCTCCGCCAGCGCCTCCTCGATTTCCTCGGGCAGCGCCGTCATGTCGGCGATGCGACGGCGGTACACGCACTCCACGCTTTGCGCGCCGAGGCGGCGCGCCGTGCGCGTGCAGTCCATCGCCACGTTGCCGCCGCCGACCACGCACACGCGCTTGCCGGCGAGATCGACCGGCTTGCCCTCGCCCGCCGCGCGCAGAAACGCCACAGCCGACATGACGCCCTCGGCGTCCTCGCCTTCGCACTTGAGTTTCTTGTCGAGGTGCGCGCCGATGGACAAATACACCGCGTCGTGTGCCTTCGACACCTCGGCGAAGGGTACGTCGGTTCCCACCGCGCAGTTCGTCTTCACATCCACGCCCGTCTTCAGGATGAAGTTCACGTCGGCGTCGAGCCGCTCCTGCGGCAGACGGTAGTCGGGAATGCCGTAGCGTACCATGCCGCCAAGCTTCTCGCGCTGGTCGTACACGGTGACGGAGTGCCCCATGAGCGCCAAGTAGTACGCGGCGGTCAGCCCCGCCGGGCCGCCGCCCACGATGCCCACGCGCTTGCCCGTGGCGGGCGCGCACGCCGGCGGGTCGTACGGCTCGGCGTTGTCGGCCGCGTAGCGCTTGACGCCGCAGATGTTCACCGCGTCGTCAACGAGTGCGCGGCGGCAGTTCACCTCGCAGGGGTGCTCGCACACGTACCCGCACACCGTGGGCAGCGGGTTGTCGTTGCGAATGACGCGCAGCGCGTCGACGTTGCGGCCGGCGCGCACGCAGGCGAGGTAACCCGGGATGTTGATGTGGGCCGGACACGTCTCGCGGCAGGGCGCGAGCGCGCTCACCGTGCGCGTGCAGCAGTCGTTCTCGACGTGGCTGGCGAAGTCCTCCGCGAACGAGTCGAGCGCCGCCACCAGCGTGCGACCCGCCTCGAACCCGATGGCGCAGTCGGCGCTGTCGTATATCATGCGCGCAGTTGCGCGCAGGTTCTCAACGTCGGCTTGCGTGCCCTCGCCCGCCAGAATGCGGTCCATGACGTTGGCACAGGCGGCAAGCCCCACGCGGCACGGCGTGCACTTCCCGCACGACTCCGACAAATACAGCCTCGTCAGGGAAACCGTCAGGTCGACGGGGCACTGCTCGGGCGGAAGCGCCGCCAAACGGGCGCCGGCAAGCGCCGACAGGCGCTCGTGACCCGCAGCGTCAACCGTCCTCGTCTCGATGGTAAGACGCGACATCGTCACCCTTCCTCTCTTGAATTAGGTAGAAACGTGTAACAATATAAAGTGCGCGCGCGAAAACCGCCACCAGCAAACAGCCGAAAGAGAGCAAACCGCCCGCCCATCGGCAAGACCCCCTCACTTCACCATACGACGCGAGAACAAGGCGACGAGCGGCACGCACAGCGCCATGACCGCGCACGCGTCGAAGCCGCTTGCGGCGCCCCAGGCGTCGATCACTACGCCGCCGAGCGTCGAGCCTAATGCCATGCCGCAGGTCATGCCCGCGTTGATCCACGTGATAGCCTCGGTGATGCGCGAGGTTTCCACCGCGTGCTCGCAGGTGGCGTTCGCCGTGATCAGCAGCGGCGCGTAGAACAGCGCCGATAGAGCCGAAAGCGCGATGAGCGTCGGCTCGGAGTTCACGAGGAACATGCACCCGTAGGTGCCGCCCGCCAAAAGCGCCGTTACCATGAGGCGCGCCCACGGCGAGAACGGCAACCGCATCATGCCGAACAGAAGGCCCGTTATCATCGACAGGCACGAGATCATCATGAGCACGCCGCTTGCGAGCGCCGGCTTGCCCAGTTCTTGCGCAAGAGCCACGACGGCCGCGTCGTAGGTGCTGAAAAACGCGCCCACGAACAGCATGACCACGAACAGCACCGCCACCACGGTCGACGTGCGGATGATCGAGCGCGATTGCGCCGAGGCACCGTCGGCGACACCCGCTGCCGACGCTAGGCTCCTCCCCGCCACACCAGCCGCGCCGCTCGGCGCCGGCTCGCTCGAGCGCGCGGCGAGCAGCATGGCCGTGCCCACCACGTACACAACGCCGCCCGCCAGCATGCCCGCTATCGGCGTGACAGCCGTGGCAAGCGCAACAGAGGCAGCCGGCCCAAACATGAAGCCCACGTCGTCGATCACGCCCTCGTAGGAAAACATGGTTTGCAGGTCGGGCGCCTTCTCGCCGAGCCGCCCCGAGTGGATAAGCGTCGTCCACCGAGCCCGCGCCAACGCCTGCGGGTTCGGCAGAAAGCCCATCGGAACGGCGGCAACCCACAGCATCCAGAACGGCCCGCCGACATACACCGTACCGAGGAGCACCGCCAACCCTGCCAATGCAACAACGGCCGCAAGCGGCACCACCTTCGACTGCCCGCGCTCGTCGATCCTTTTCGACACGCGCGGCGCCACCGCAAACGTCGATATGGCAATAACCGACGAGGTAACGCCCGCCTCCACGAACGAGTAGCCCGCCATGGTGATCATCGCCATCGTGCCGACGCCCATCATGTAGGCGTAGAAGCGCATGAGAAGACACCCCAGGTCAAACGACCACGCCTCCCTCACACGCAAAAGCGCCCCGTAAGCTGCTTTGTCCAGTTTTTGCGCCATAGAAAAACCTCGTACGGAAGAGCAATCACGCAACTGAGAGGGCGCAGCCATACGCGCCCTCCCCTTGCGAGAGCCCCTCGAAACCTTAGAAGTCGACTTCCTCGTCGTAGAAGCAGCACTTCAGAAGCTTCGCCATTTGATCAGGCGTGACCGCGCGGGGGTTCGACCCCGTGCACGCGTCGCCCACGGCAAGCTCGGCCACCTGCGGCAGCTTCTCCATGAACTCAGCCTCGTTGATGATGCCGCCCTCGTAGTCTTTAATGCACGTCGGGATGTTAAGCTTCGCGTTCATGTCCTTGATGCGCGCTATGAGCGCGTCGACCAGCTCGTCGTTGGTCACGCCGGGCAGGCGCAAGAAGCACGCGATCTCGGCGTAGCGTGCCGCCGCAGCAGGCTCCGCCGCGTTGTACTTGATGACCTTCGGCAGATACATGGCGTTCGCGCATCCGTGCACGATGTGCCCGCCGCTGTAGGCCGCGCCCGTCTTGTGCGCCATCGAGTGCACGATGCCCAAAAGAGCGTTGGAAAACGCCATGCCGGCCAGGCACTGGGCGTTGTGCATCTTCGCGCGCGCCTCCTTGTCGCCGTTGTACGACGGAACCAGGTACTCGCTCACCATCTTGATGGCGTGCAGCGCCAGCGGGTCGGTGTAGTCGCAGTGCATGGTGGACACGTACGCCTCGATGGCGTGCGTCATGGCGTCCATGCCAGTGTGCGCGGTAAGCTTTTGCGGCATCGTCTCGGCCAGCGCCGGGTCGACGATGGCGACGTCGGGCGTGATCTCGAAGTCGGCCAGCGGGTACTTCACGCCCTTGTTGTAGTCGGTGATGACCGAAAACGCCGTCACCTCAGTGGCCGTGCCCGACGTGGAGGGAATGGCGCAGAACTTCGCCTTAGTGCGCAGCTTCGGGAAGTTGAACGGCACGCACAGGTCCTCGAACGTGGTGTCGGGATGCTCGTAGAACGCCCACATGGCCTTCGCCGCGTCGATGGGCGATCCGCCGCCGATCGACACGATCCAATCGGGCTGGAACTGAACCATCGCGGAGGCCCCTTTGAGCACCGTTTCCACCGACGGGTCGGGCTCTACGCCCTCGAACAGGCGCACCTCCATGCCCGCCTCCTCCAAATAGGAGACCGTCTTGTCGAGAAACCCGAAGCGCTTCATCGAACCGCCGCCCACGACGACGAACGCGCGCTTGCCTTCGAGCCCCTTGAGCGCCTCAAGCGCCCCTTCCCCGTGGTACAGATCCCTCGGAAGTGTGAATCGAGCCATACTACATTACCCCTTTCATGTGCAGACAATGGCTATCTTCGACACTACGGCACTATAGGCGGCGCGGCTCAAATACTGAATGTGCATATCGTCCACGAAAAACCGCGATCGCTGTGCATATGCGACGTTCCGCGCGACCTACACCGCCTGCGCCGCACAGACGAACGCCGCGGGCGCTGTTTGCTCCAACTTCAACTCGCGCAGCACGTATGCGCCGTCTGTCTGCTCGGCTATGCCGTAGCTTATGCCGACGGCCACATCGGGCAGCCTCGACGCAAGCGGCTCAAGGGAGGAAAGCGGAAATTCCAGAAACGATCCCGACGGTGCGTCGAGCGAGTCGGTCTGCGCGCCGAGCCCCAACTCGTCGAGCGCCGCGCGCACGGGCCTAACCGCCGCGCCGAACGCCTTCGCCGACTTCAGGAAGTGGTCGCGCGGCGACATCGTCCGCAAAGGGAACGACGACGCCGCAGGGGCGTTTTGCTGGTACACCTGCCCCGTAAGACGGTTCTCCAACGCGCAGTAGTGAACGCCGAGCGACAGTTTTGCGTTGAGCGCGAACTCGACCAAGGAAAGCGCCGCCCGTTCGCTGCCCTCGATCGGCAAGCCGCCGCTGTACCAGTAGCCGTAGACCACACGGTACGGATCGGGCTTCAACAAATAGCCCCGACGCTTGAATTCCTCGGCGTTATGGAAGGGAAAACCCAGCTCAAGCATGTTGATGCCCGCAGCCCCCACCTCGTCAAGGCCCACGAGCAAACGCTTCATGGCATCGACGTGGTCGGGAAACACCGGCATCTCCACCATGACGGCGCCGAAGCGCCCCGCGCAACGCTCCACCACGCGCAGCGCCTCGTCCACGCCCGCCTTCGGGTCGTCGAGCTTGACGCTTAGGCGAACCTCGTCGAGCCCCGCCTCCGCAAGCGCGCGCACGGCGGCGTCGTCCATTTGATAGCCGCTCGTGTACAGGCGCGTGTGCGCGCTCGGATACAGCTCTCGCGCAAGGCGCAGAAACGCCGTGGTCTTCTCGAGGTGCAGCAAAGGCTCGCCGCCCGTCACCGCCACGAAGTCGTAGCGCTCGCCCCGGCCGTACTTGTCGAGCAAATCCTGCGTCAAGGGGTTCTCGTGCGTGCGGTAATACTCGTAGTTCGGCTGGTTGGGGTTGAAGCAGAAAAAGCAGTTGCGCGGACACTGCATCGAGGTGACGAACGACTCGGTGCGCTCGCCCGTCCTACACGCAACGCACGCGGGGGGAAGCCAGTTCAGCCATATGCTCTTGCCGTCGTTTTCCACGTGCGCCCCGCGCGCCGCCAGGTTCTCGACCGCGCGTGCGCGCAACGCGGCGGCATTAACGCCCGACGCCCCGTCCTCGCGCGGCGCGGCGAACGGCAGACCGAACGACGTCGCCGCCGCCTCAAAATCGGCTTTCACTTTCTCGAAGCGCTTCGCGTACTCCCGAAGCTCGCTTTCGCCCAACCTCATCTGCATACTCCCCCTTCGTCGCTTTTCCTCGTCGACTTGCAGCTTCGCCGCGCCACGCGCCACAACCTACCGCAGTTTCCGCAGCCGTCGCGCAAGGCGCAGCGCGTCAACCGCAAGTTCACATCCGTTACGCCACAGCACCCTCAACGCGCTCGACGGCGTTGAAGGGGCATCGCTCGATGCACTTGCCGCAGCCCACGCACGCTTTTTGGTCGATCATACAGGCAAACTTGTGCGTGCGTATGGCCCGAACGGGACATTGCCGCAGGCACACCTTGCATCCCACGCAGTAGTCGTTGATGACGAAACGCGGCGCGTCGGCGCGGCGCTCGTGTGGTCTGCGCTCGCCGCGCGCCCCGGGACCGTGCTCTTCCGTTCCCACAACAGCTCCTCTCCCTTAAGTGTCTCGCCCAGAAACGCTTGCTTCCAAGAAAAGAGGCCGCGGGTCTTAAAACCCCCGCGACCCCCAACATATCCAGCCAAGGGGCGCCCTCTAAGAGCGCCCTTTAGCCCTTGCTTGCCCCTAGCGAGGCACGAACATGACCTGCTTGGGCTTGCGCTCCAGGCGCTGGGCAAGCTCCTCGACGGTGCCGTACTCCATGCAGGCGGTCTGGCAGTGCTTCACGCAGGTGGGCAGCTCGCCTTTCGCCACGCGCGAGCCGCACAAATCGCACAAATCGCTCGGGTGCGGCAGGTAGTCGTAGACGACGGCGTCGCCCAGGTCCTCGTAGCGGTGGGGCCCCAGCTGGTGCACCTTGATTCCCCAGGTCTCCGGCTCCCAGCCGTGCTCCTTCTGGCAGGCCACCTCGCAGGTGTGGCAGCCGCAGCAGTACTCGTAGTCGATAAGGATTGCGTTGCGCGACATGGCTACATCTCCCCTTCCTTCACCTTGTACACCTTGCACAGCACGCACTTGATGTCGGAGCCGAAGCCGGCCTTCGACGGCGCGTTCAAAAGCAGGTGGTTGACGTTGACGTCCCACATGCCGTACAGGCTCGGCTCGCCGGCCTCCGCCGTGCCCTCCTTCTCGGGGAACCACCAGCCGTGGCGCGCGAGCGCCATGGTGTAGTCGCAGGCGTAGGTGAGCTTGGCGCGCTGGCGGCACTTGCCGCGCGGGTTCTCGAGCCACACCCAGTCGCCGTCGTTGATGCCGTGGTCGGCGGCGAAATCGGGGTTGAGCTCCACGTAGGGGTCCTTCTCGAACTGGCGCAAATGCGGGATCTGGCGATGCTCGGTGTGGAAGAACACCGGGCTGCGAGCACCGGTCATGAGAATGACCGGGTACTCCTCGTACAGATCGGGCGTGGCGACAGGACCCAGCATCGGCTCGTTGAAGTTCGGCAGCGGGTCAAGGCCGAAGCCCTCAAGCAGCGTCGAGTACAGCTCGATCTTGCCGGTCGGCGTCATGAAGCCGGGTTGCCCGTCGGGGCGCATCATGCCCTTCTCGTACTTGCGGTACTCGAACGTCGGGTACGCCGGGCCGAAGTCGCGCAGCTGCTTCCACGTAAAGCCGGTGTCCTTCAGGCACTCGTCGTAGATCTCCTCCTCGGTGTCCCACGGCCAGAAGTCCTCGTTGCACATCTTGCCCAGAAGACGGCCGATCTCGGCGTCGGACTTCACCTCGCCGCGCGGCTTCACGGCAGGGTTGATGGTCGAGCAGTCGTAGTAGGACGCGCGGAAGCTCTGCTTCTCCGGCCAGCAAGCCGCCGGCAGAAACACGTCGCAGCACGCCTGCGTGGTCGGCGTCTGGAAGATGTCGATGCCCACGCAGAACTCGACGTCCTTCATCACCTTGTACCAGCGCAAAGGCTCGTCGCCCATACCGGTCAGCGTGTTGGTGGTCTGGATCACGAGGCCCTTCAGCTTGCCGGCCTCCGCGTCGCGCAGCGCGATGTCGGGGGAAGACGCCGTGAAGCCGTAGCGGTACATCGGGTATTCCTGCCAGCCCGTGCGCTTCTGCTGAAGTTCCTCGGGCAGGTCGGACATGCCCCAGCCGCCGCCCATGTTCTTGGTGATGCCGAACGGCGGGCGCGTGAACAGCATGCCGCCGGGAATGTCGATGTTGCCGGTCAGGACGAACAGCGTCTGGATGGCCTGGGCCGCGCCGATGCCGTTGTTCTGCATGTCGACGGCCACGCCCCAGAAGCAGTTGGCGGGCTTGCGCTCGGCGATCAGGCGCGCGGCGCGGCGAATGTCGTCGGCCTTGACCCAGCACACCTCGGCGGCGCGCTCAGGCGTCCACTCGCGCAAACGCTCGCACAAAGCGTCGAAGCCGTGGCACCACTTCTCGACGAACTCGTGGTCGTAGAGGTCTTCCTCGACCATCACGTTGCCCATGGCAAGCGCCAGCGCGCCGTCGGTGCCGGGGCGCAGCGCCAGGTGAACCTCGGAGCGCGCCGCGAACCACGAGATGCGCGGGTCGACGGTCACGATCTTGGTGCCGCGCTTCATGCACTCGGTCACCCAGTGGCCCATCTGGAAGTCGGGGTTGGACTTGATGGGGTCGCAGCCCCAAATGACGGTGCAGTTCGGCACGTCGTAGGCCGGGTCGTCGTAACGGCCCACCAGATGCGCCGACATATCGGCGAGCAATTGCCCGCCCATGGTCATGACCATCATGGAAATGCGCGGGCAGTAGCACGACTGGCCCGACATGGCGCCGTACTCGTTCGGGCAGTTCATCGAGTACGCCAGGCGCCCCGCCTGCCAGAAGATGTCGCGGCCGGTGCCGCGCTGCACATGGATGGTCTCGCCGCCGTAGGTGTTCGAGATGCGCATAAGCTCGCTCGCGCACAGCTCAAGCGCCTTGTCCCAGCTGATGCGTTCCCACGCGTCGGGATTGCCGCGCTCCTCGCGCGGGCGCTTCATCGGGTAAATGACGCGGTCCTTGTGGTTCATAACGTCGCCCACGCAGAAGCACCTCGGACACAAACGGCCCTGGTTGAAGGGGCTTTCCGGGTCGCCTTCCACCTTGATGAAGTTGCCGTCCTTGTCGGTGTAGACGTACACGCCGCAGCCCTCGTGGCAGCCGGGGGCCGTCCACACGGTGGTACGGGTGACGGTCATGCCGTCCTCTTCCCACTGCCAGGGCTTGGAGTGCTGGAAATCTTGAAGTTCAAACGGGCTTTCCCCGCGTTCGTAGTCTCGTGTAAAGTTGTTGGCCATAGCGGTGGCCTCCTCTCTCTCCCGTATGTTCGAGAAAACCCCGAAGACGCCGATGCAAACGATACGATGGATGGATAGATGCGGCGTCTTCGGGGGTGGTGCACAATCAAGCCTGAAACGCTGCGTCAGGCCTGCTGCAAGGCTTTACGCCTGCTGTTGCTGCTGTTGCTCGTCCATGCGAGCCAGCGCCTTCTTGCCGTCCTTGTCAAGCGCCGCGGCAATGAGCGCAAGAACCGCCGCCGCCACGCAGCACGCGCCGACGTAGGGAAGCACCGGCGTGTAGGCGCCGCCCGTGTTGAAGGTCGTCTCCAGGAAGGTGACGAAATACGTGCTGCCGAAGGCGCCG
This sequence comes from Eggerthellaceae bacterium, assembly GCA_030524475.1. GTDB lineage: Bacteria > Actinomycetota > Coriobacteriia > Coriobacteriales > Eggerthellaceae > CAAEEV01. The sequence continues at coordinate 18,702 of JAUNGO010000024.1, forward strand.
AGCTGCAGGCCGATCGACATGAGCGATGTGGCCAAGGGCACCTGCTTGAGCGGGAACACGGCAGATACGTAGGAGTGGTAGTACGGAACCGCAAGTCCGAAAGCTATGCCGATGAAGGCGTACCAAACGAGGAACCACACGATTCCGAACGCGCCGGGCATCACGAAGTACAGGCCGAAGTAGGCGATGGCCTGCGCCCCGAAGAAGATGAACGGGGTGTGGCGCTTGGCGCGCTTGAACAGCGGTGCGAACACGAACATGCCGAAGATGAAGCCGATGACGCCCTTAGCAGCGCCCAGAACGCCGTTGGCCCAGCCGGGAAGCATGAAGTTCTCGCCGAGATACATGCTGAACTCGTACACGATGCAGCCGTAGAAGCCCTGGGCCGCAATAGCCGCGATAAAGATGCAGATCATCTTGCGCACGGGGAACTTCGGCATCTCGCCTTCCATGCCGCGCTCGGCGCGAGCGGCATCGTAGTCGCGCGTGCGCTCGGCGCTGGTGTCGGGCACGAACAAAAGGATCATGATCCAGATAGGCACGCCCACGATGTAGCCCCAGAAAATCGACTGCCATCCGAAGGCCGAGAGCAGCACGCCGCCCAAAATCATGAGCACGGCACCCGTGCCGGCCATGATGCCGTCGAACCAACCCGTGTACTTGTTGCGCTTAAGGTCGTCGTCGGCGAACATATCCACAAGAAGCGCCATGGCCGTGGGGAACTGAATGCCCATGAAAACGCCCGTGATGCCGCGCATGACCGCCACGTATCCGGCATCATCGACAAGGCCCGTGCAGCAACCCTGGACGACGAACAAACCGAAGGCCACGATCAAGATCTTCTTCTTGCTGAAGTAGCGCATGAGCACAGGCGCTATCAGCGCGCCCACGATGGAGGTGAGCTGCGTGCCCGAGGCGATGAAGTTCGTCACCATCGGCGAGTCGTCGGCGAAGTGCCCGAAGATGGCCGCATAGCACGGAAGGATGATCAGGTCCGACATATATGCGAGGTTGGTGAAGCACAGGGCCAAAACACCCGCAATGCCCAGTGTCTTTTTTTGCTTTTCAGTCATTGTCCCTCTCCTCTGCTGACATATGACATGGGTTGTTAGTCGACGTACTGGTTAAGCGGACCGAAGTGGTACACCGGCTTCGGCAGGTCCTTGCCGGTGATGTAGCCGTCCTTCTTGCAGTTGAGCACGTCGGCGACGCGGTTCACGAGGTCGGTGGTGGTGCCGATGTCGTAACGACCTTCCTTCACCACGACGTCCCACGTCGGCTCGCCCTCGAACGTCCAACGGTCGAAGCCGGTGTGCGTCTCGTCGAACAGCCAGTCGTAGAGGAACTCGCCCACCAGGTCCACGCCCTCCTCGGTGTGCAGCGTCGAGCAGCGGCGCGCGCCCATGACGCGGCCCTTCTTGATGGTGCCGCCGAACTCCGCCGCTTCCTTCGGCGAGAGGAACTTGGAGGTGTAGTCGCCGGGCGCGAAGATCGGCGTGGTCTTGTCGTTGGTCTTGCCGATCACGTGCAGGTTCAGCTCCTCGGCGATCTGGTACAGGCTGAACGTGAACGGGTTGTCGGGCGCCGGGTCGGCGGCGTGGTACTCGTAGAACTCCTCCTCGGTCATGTTCAGGCCCACGCGGTCGAACTCGGAGGCGCCCGCGAAGTCGAGGATGCAGGTGTTCGCCGCCACGATGCGGTCGATGCGATGCGAGTTTGAGGCCATGACCACGCACTTGTTCACCCAGTTGACGTCCTGCATGCCCAAACCGATGAAGCGCGTGTTGTGCTCCTTGGCGAGCGCGTCGAGCTCGGCGCAGATCTCCGGGAACTCGTTGTTCAGGCTGAAGAACTCCTCGGCCAGCGCCATCACGGGAATGCCGCGCACAAGCGCCTTCTTGGTGTTCTCCACCACGTCGGGCCAACCGCTGCCGGTGTCGAAGATCACGTCGGGCTTCATCTCGTCGTAGATCTTGTCGATGTCGGTGTTCGGGTAGATCTTCGCGCCTACAGGGCCGATGCCCGCAAGCTCGCCGATGTCCTCGCCCAGATGGCTCTTGCGGCCGATAACGGCCACGTGGTCGAAGCCGCCGCGCTCCTTCATGAAGCGGGTGACGTTGCGACCCATGAAGCCGCAGCCGAACGTGATGACCTTGATGTTACGTTCCATGTGACTCATCCCTTTCCCCTTGAAGTTCCTCCCCTCCTGTGAGGAAGTCCACTCAAGGGATTGGTCGGCAGCAAAAGAGACGCTGCCTGGTTCATAGAAGACGAGGCCTGTACGGAAGCCTCTTGGCATGATTGCCGCTGGCACGATTATGCGACGCGCCCCGATTCGCCAACAATGGACAAGCTGCCCCGTCTTGCCGCGCCTTTCGCAGCACATCGTCTATAGGGCAAGAAAAAACAAGGTTAAGCGCGAAAAAGGAGCCGCGCCGAAGCACAGCTCCTTATTTGCCGTCCCGCCGTCAGGGGGAATTGTCGGACGGGACACATGAAAAAAGGAAAGGCTCCTTTTATCACCGGTTTAACGCGGGCCGCCGCTTTGTCGAAATGCTTCGGCGACCCGCTTTTGGCCCGGGAGCGCCCGAGCGGAGCGCCCTTTAGCCCTTGCTTGCCCCTAGCGAGGCACGAACATGACCTGCTTGGGCTTGCGCTCCAGGCGCTGGGCAAGCTCCTCGACGGTGCCGTACTCCATGCAGGCGGTCTGGCAGTGCTTCACGCAGGTGGGCAGCTCGCCTTTCGCCACGCGCGAGCCGCACAAATCGCACAAATCGCTCGGGTGCGGCAGGTAGTCGTAGACGACGGCGTCGCCCAGGTCCTCGTAGCGGTGGGGCCCCAGCTGGTGCACCTTGATTCCCCAGGTCTCCGGCTCCCAGCCGTGCTCCTTCTGGCAGGCCACCTCGCAGGTGTGGCAGCCGCAGCAGTACTCGTAGTCGATAAGGATTGCGTTGCGCGACATGGCTACATCTCCTCTTCCTTCACCTTGTAAATCTTGCACAGCGTGCAGCGAATATCGGAACCGAAGCCGTACACCGACGGGTTGTTGCGCAGCAACAGGTTCACGTTCGAGTCGAGCACGCCATAGGGGTTGTCACCGTTGCCGTCTTGCTCGGGGAACCACCAACCGTGCGGCGCCAAGGCGCGGTCGCTGGCGCAGTGGTCGTCGACCGTGGCGCGCATCTTGCAACGGTTGCGCGGGTTCTCGATCCACACCCAGTCGCCTTCCTCGATGCCGTTCTCGGCAGCGAACTTGCGGCCGATCTGCACGTGCGGGTCCTTGTCGAACTGGCGCAGCGCCTCGATCTGGCGATGCTCGGTGTGGAAGAACACCTTGGAGCGGGCGCCGGTCATGAGAATGATCGGGTACTCCTTATACATCTCAGGCTGCGTGACGGGGCTCCACTCGGGCTCCTCGTAGTGGGCGATGTTGGGCAGCTCGAACATCTCGAACATGGTGGAGTACAGCTCCAGCTTGCCGGTCGGCGTGTTGAAGCCGGGCTGGCCGTCGGGGCGAAGCATGCCCTTCTCGTACTTCTTGTACTCGAACACCGGGTAGGCGGCGCCGTGCTCGGCGAGTTCCTTGTACGTGAAGCCGGTGGGCTCGAGGATCTCGTCGTAGATCTGCTCTTCCTCGGTCCACGGCCAGTAGTGCTCGCCGGCCTCGCCGAAACGCTGACCGAGCAGACGGTTGATCTCGGCGTCGGACTTGACCTCGCCCACAGGCTTGACGCTCTGGTTGATGGTCGAAACGTCGTAGATCCACGCGCGCACGCCGCTCTTCTCGGGCCAACAGGCAACGGGCAGGAACACGTCGGCGCCAAACTGGATGGTCGGCGTCATGAACAGGTCGACCGCCGCGCAGAACTCGACGTTCTTCATGACCTCGCGCCAACGCAGAACCTCCTGCGTGGGGCCGGCCAGCGTGTTGGACGTCTGGATCCACAGGCCCTTCAGCTCCCCGGCCTCGGCCTTCTCAAGCGCCACGTCGGGCGAGCTCAGCGTGAAGCCGAAGCGATACATCGGGTACTCTTTCCAGCCGGTACGCCCCTGCTGCACTTCCTCTGGCAAGTCGCGGATGCCCCAACCGCCGGACTGATACTGGAACACGCCGAAGGGCATCGTGGTCATGACCATGCCGCCCGGGATGTCCAGGTTGCCGGTGAGGATCCACAGCGCCTGGATGGCCATGGCGGCGCCGACGCCCGACGCACACATATCGACCGACACGCCCCAGAACACGTTCGAGGGCTTCTTCTCGGCGAACAGGCGGGCAGCGTCGATGATCTTCTGCTCGTCAACCCAGCACACCTCGGCAGCGCGCGACGGCGGCCACTCCTCGACGACGGCCTTGAACTCGTCGTAGCCGTACACCCACTTGTCGACGAAGTCGTGGTCGATGAGGTCTTCCTCGATGATGACGTGCACCATGCCCAAGGCAAGCGCGGCGTCGGTGCCGGGGCGCAGGTCGAGCCAGATCTCGGCGCGCGAGGCGAGCCAGGTGAGGCGCGGGTCGACCGAGATCAGCTTCGTGCCGCGACGCATAACGTCGGTCAGCCACTGCCCCATCTGGAAGTCGGGATTGGAGTCGGTGGGGTTGCAGCCCCAGCAGATGGCGCAGTTGGGAATCTCATAGCCCTCATGGTCGAAGCGGTCGACGTGGAACTGCGCGTAGTCGGCCAGCATCTGGCCGCCGCAGGTCATGACCATCTGGGAGATACGCGGCAGGTAGCAGGAGATGCCGGACTCGCAGCCGTACTCGTTGGCGCTGCCCATCGTGTAGGCGATGCGCCCCGCCTGCCAACCCATGTCGCGGCCGGTGCCGCGCCATGCGTGGATGGTGTTGCCGCCGTAGGTTTCGGCGATGCGCTTGAACTCGCTCGCGCACAGATCGAGCGCCTCGTCCCACGTGCACTGCTCCCACGCGTCGGCCTGGCCGCGCTTGTCGCGGTCGCGCTTCATCGGGTGGACGATACGATCCTTGTGATACATAACGTCGCCCACGCAGAAGCACCTCGGACACAAACGGCCCTGGTTGAACGGGTTCTCCGGGTCGCCCTCGACCTTGATGAGCTTGCCGTCCTTGTCGGCGTGCACGAACACGCTGCAGCCCTCGTGGCAGCCGGGGGCCGTCCATGCGGTGGTGCGGGTGATGGTGGTGCCGTCTTCGAGCACCTGCTTCCACGGCGCCTTGAACTCGTAGTCCTGCAGGCGCTGCCCGTTTCGAGTGACCTCTCCGGCTTCCCAAGACTTCTGGATATCTTGACCCACATCAGCCTTGATGTCGTCAGCCATTGTTCTCTCCTCTCTTGTTTGCAGACAAACGCGAGGTTGCCTCGGGTTGCGGCGGAAAGTCTCGACGCGGCGACGCTTTGCCGTTGCGCGCGATTCTTTGACGTTCGCACCCGATCCCTCGCCGATGTCGCCCTGTCCGAGGATCCGTACATCCCCTTTGATTTCGGCGCATCATGCACGTTTGATGATGAGGGTTGGCAACGCCTGCCGACAATGGACAAAAGCGTGCGTTTCCTTCCCCAATCCTGAGCACTCTGCCCCGTTGCGGGCCTTTTGGCTGCACGCTAGAATAGTTTCGCGATGTTTGTACGTTGAACCGCTCTCCACCACGCGCGTCGCTTGACGAGGAGGCGCGCGCTTTCACGGTGGCGTTCCGTTCAGGTCAGGGATGTCGGGGGAGATCCATGAAGCTGAATCTAGCCATTATCTACGAAGACCTTAACGAGTTCGAGTTCACCGCCCAAGTAAAGACGGGGCGCATGCGCCGGGCATTGGACTTTGCGGCGTTTCCCGAGAAGGGCACGCCGCTGCGTCCCAACATTCTCTACATCGTCACGCGCGAGGAGCTTGAGCGCAAGGAGCACGGGCTTCTTGAGAGCTCCCCGAGCCTTTTGTGCATCGGGGTGCCGCCCGACGACTACCTTCAATCCAAGATATGCAACGTCATATGGACGACGCACGAGGTGAGCCGCGAAGTCATGCTCACCCGCGTGCTGGAGCGCTTCACCTTCTACAACCAGTGGTACTCCGCCATGCAATCGGCGCTCGCGCGCGACGTGCCGCTCAAAGCCCTCGGGCAAATATCGAGCGAGGTGTTCAAGAAGCCTATTTGGATGTGGGACAAGCACTACCGCACCGTGTTCAACGTCGTGGACGAGCGCTTCTACACCGTGCCCGAAACCTACACCTCTCATGACGACGACGAGCCGTGGCCCTTGTGGGAGATCAACGCCTGGAAAGACGGCGGCCTCATCGACGTGGACGAGGTTTTGTCGCGGCGCGGGCCCTACATCCTGCCGAGCACCGATATGTTCGACTACCGCTCGCTTGCCTACAACCTGTTCATCGGCAACGAGTACGCGGCAACGCTTACGATTGAGGAAGTGGGCAGCCCCATCACCAGCCGCGACTACGCGCTGATCGAGCGTTTCGCCAGTTTGCTTGTGCAGGGGCTCAAGCGTTCGAAGCGGTTCAACGCGTCGGCCACCGTCAACGTCGTCGAGGAGTTCAAGCGGCTGCTCGAGCAGCGGCAAGTGCCCGACTCGAGCATCCAAACGATGTTTAAGAACCTGGGGTGGGAGCCCGTCGGGCCGTTTTCCTGCGTGGTGGCGCATCCCGTGAACCCGCTGTATTCCGACGACATGCTTGCCGTCACCGCCGCGAAAACCTGCGAGGGGCTTGAAGGCGTGGTGTATGTGGTGGATAACCACGAGATCGTGTTCATCATCAACACGCGCATCGTGCGCGGCACGCTTGCCGACGTCGTGAGCACCATTGCGCAGCGGCTCTCCGAGCGGCAATACCAAACCGTCGTCGGCGTGAGCTCGCCGTTTCCGCGCATTACCGACCTGTATCACTACCGCCGTCAAGCGACCAACGCCGTGCGCCTCGGCCGCCAGGCCGACGAGGCGCAGCAACGCCCGCGCGAAAACGCCTGCTACTACGCGGAGGACTACATCCTCGACTACATCATCGACAAGTGCTCGACGCGCGTGCTGCCCGAGACGCTGTGCCCGCCGGGGCTGATCAACCTCATGGACTACGACCGCGACAAGGGGTGCGATCTGTGCCATACGCTGCACGTTTTCCTTCGGAACAACATGCAGATCACCGAGACGGCGCGCCAGCTGTTCATGCATCGCAACACGCTGCTCAACAAGCTGCACAAAATAGACAACATCCTGTTGATCGATTTGAACGACCCCGACGCACGTTTGCTGCTGCTTTTGTCGTTCAAGATCCTGGAAAGCCGCGGGATTTTTACGCTTGCCAGCGAGAACGAGCGCGGCGAGGGCATCGACGAGGTTGGCGGCGCGCCCGCGTTGGAAGGTCGCGGGGCAAGCGGCCTTGCGCGTGCGAGCGCTCGCCGCAGTGCATTGGACGCCGATGAGCAGGCGTCAGGGAACACCCCCCCGTCTCACGGCGACCGCGACGAATAGTTTTGCCACGACGCCTTAGCGTGCGAAGGGGGCGACGCGTTTCGCGCGTCTGCCCGCATTTTGGGGAGGGCGTGAGCATACGAATTCGCGCCAAATGCTGCCGGGCTGTTTGAGGCGGGGCGCGAATCGACGGCTTCGGGCGAAACAAAAGCGCTCCGTCGCACGTTGCGTGGCAGGGCAACATGCGACGGAGCGCTCATCTTGCGCCAACCCGCGCTAGGGACGCAGGCCGGCGCGCACGCCCAAAGCGTCGGAGGGTTTACGCGCTAGGGACGCGGTGCTCCGGGGGCACCAGGGGCTTTGGGAGCGCCAGGAGCGCCGGGCGCCGACGGTGCGCCAGGGGTTGACGGCGCACCAGGGGCCGAAGCGGCGCCAGCCATCGAAGGCGCCACGTTGTCGCCGATCTCGGTTTTGCAGAACGGGCATTTCTTGAGCATGGGGCTCACTTCTTTGCCGCAGCTCGGGCAAACCTTGTTGGGCATATCGGTGCTCGCGGGTCTAAAACACATAACGAAGTTCCTCCTCGTTGGTTGGGGGGCATAAGCACCCAGACAGCTGAACCGGCTCGCATAAACCGAAGTCCCGCCTGATCAGGTGCTTGATTCGCCATTACACCAACGAGTATAGAGAGCGCACGGCAAAACGCCTATGGACGATATGCCCCGCTTATCGCACCAAAGCTGGCATATTTGCCTCGCAACGACAAGCGACAACGTCGCCTACAGCGCCTCCAGAAACGCCTCGACGGCGGCTATTTGGTCTTCGGGGGTGGAGGCGCCGGCGGTCAGGCCCACCGTCTTGCAGCCGGCAAACTGCTCGGGGTTAAGCTCGGCGGGGCTTTCCACGTGGAAGGTGCGCGGGCACGCCGCCGCGCAGATTTCCGCCAGGCGCGTGGTGTTCGACGAGTTGCGCCCGCCGATGACCACCATCGCGTCCACGCGCGCGGCCACCTCGGCGGCGGTCTTTTGGCGCTGACGCGTCGCCGAGCAGATGGTGTTGCGCACGATGGGGCTCAATCCCTGCGCCTCAAGCGCCGCCACCACCGCGTCGAGGTTCTCGCGCATCTGGGTGGTCTGCACCACCACGCCGATGGGGTCGTACAGGCCGCTCGGCACGTCGGCGGGCGCGGCCACCACGTCCACCTTGCCGCCCGCCGCCTGTGCGCACGCGCACAGTCCCTCGACTTCGGGGTGGCCCGCCTCGCCCACCACGAGCACGCGGCACCCCTCGCGCGCGATCTCGGCGGCGGCAACCTGCGCGCGCTCGACGTGCGGGCACGTGGCGTCCACCACGTCGAGCCCGCGCGCGTACAAATCGGCGCGCACCTGCGGCGTCACGCCGTGGCTGCGGATGACCACCGTGCCGCCCTCCACGTCGCACGGGCGCTCGGCCACCTGCGCGCCGCGCGACGCCAGGTCGGCCACCACCTTCGGGTTGTGGATGAGCGGCCCGAGCGTGGTAACCTTCCCCCCGCGCTCCACCAGGTCGCCTACCATGTCGAGCGCCCGCTGCACGCCGTAGCAGGCGCCCGCGTGCTTTGCGCGTACTACCTGCACAGGGCAATCGCCTCCTCGGGCGTGCGCGCCGGCACGGGATGCTCCGCGAACACGGCGGCGTAGTCTTTGTTCTCGGGGAAAAGCTCCCGCATGTCCACTTCCTCGCGCGGCACGCGCCTCGACAGCGCGAAGCACTCACGCATGGCGTACCACGTGCACGCCTCGATCCGCTCGTCCTTCGGCAAAAAGTCGAAGTCGCTCACCAGGATGGGGCTTCCGTACTCCACAGTGATCTTCGGGAAGCGGAAGCGCTCGCCCTTGCGCTTGACGTTCTCGGCGTTGCGCACGGTCATCGGCAGGATAGGCACGTGCCCCATGCGCGCCACAAACGCCGCGCCCGCGTGTATCTCGGGCGTCTTCGTGCCCTTGCCGCGGCGTGTGCCCTCGGGCATGATCGCCACGATCTCGTCGTTTTTCAGCATACGCGTCGCGCGCTTGATGGAGGTGCGGTCGGCCGAGTCGCGCTTGACGGGGAACGCCCCCACGCGCGAGAGGATTTGCCCCACCAGGCCGTGCGCGTTGTCGAACAGCGTGTCGCGTCCCATGAAGCGCACCCACTGCGCCGGGCGCGCCGCCAGGTACATGAACACCACGTCGAGAAACGACGTGTGGTTTGCCACCAGCACCAGACCCGACTTGTCCTTGAACGCCCGCAGCCTTTCGCGCCCGTCGACGCGGTAGCGGAAGCACACCTTGAACACGGCAGCCAGAAACGCCCAGATGACGTTGCCGCACCAGTGCGGTATTTGCTTCTCGGTCGACGTGCCGCCCAGCGGCATGTCCCACATATCGGCGTATTTCAGCACGGTGCCGCTCCTACGCCTCGCCCGTCATCGCGCGGGCCGTCTCTGCCGTCTCGTCGACGTACGCAGCGGCCGCCAACGCGCAAATCTGGTCGATGACCTCCTCGATGTAGTGCGCCGTCGAGTCGATGCGCACGGCGTCTTCGGCCGCGCGCAAAGGCGAGGCGGCGCGGCTCGAGTCGGCCTCGTCGCGGCGGCGCAGGTCGGCCAGTACCTCGTCGTAGTCGATCGAACCCACGCCGCGGTCGACGTTTTGGCGCACGCGGCGGTGCGCGCGTTCCTCGTCGGACGCCGTGAGGAACACCTTCACCTCGGCGTTGGGAAACACGCACGTGCCGATGTCGCGGCCCTCAACCACGTAGTTGCCAGCGCTCCCGATGCGGCGCTGCTGTTCCACCAGCGCCTCGCGCACCGAGGGCGCCGCCGACGTGGGGCTTACCGCGCGGTCGATCTCGGCGGTGCGGATGGCTTGCGTGACCTCCTCGCCGCCGATGAACACACGCGCGGGCACTGGGTCGCCCGCCACGTGGCCGAACTCGATGTCGTTCTCACGCGCGACGCGCCCGAGCGCCGCGTCGTCGTCGAGCGGCACGCCGTCTTGCAGCGCCTTCCACGCCACGGCGCGATACATCGCGCCCGTGTCCAAACACGAAAAGCCCATCTTCTTCGCCACGGCCTTCGCCACCGTGGACTTCCCCGCCCCCGAAGGGCCGTCTATCGCAACGATCATGCTCTCGTTCTCCTTCTATTTCCCGACGTTTCCCGAACCGAGCCTTTGCATGGTGGAAAGAAACTCGGGGAAGCTCACCGCAACGCACTCGAAGTTCTCGATGCTCACCGGCACGCCGCCGCACAGGCCCGCGAGCGCCCACGTCATGGCGAGGCGGTGGTCGCCGCGCGTGGCAAACGTGAGGCCGGCGGGAATTTGCAGGCTCGGGTCGCCCTCGATGAACAGGTCGTCGCCTTCCTCCCAGGCGTCGACGCCGAGAAGCGCAAGCCCCTCGATGATGGCGGCCAGGCGGTTCGACTCCTTCACGCGCAGCTCGGAGACGCCCTTGAACACCGTGACGCCGCGGGCGCGCGCCGCCACGAGCGAGAGCACGGGAATCTCGTCGATGAGCGAGGCGATGTGCTGCGGGGGAATCTCGCAGCCGCGCAGCACATCGGTGTAGGCCACCGTGATGTCGCCCGAGGGCTCCTTGCCCGCCTGGCCCGTGCGGTGCGTGGAGATGTCGGCGCCCATGCGCTCAAGCGTGCGGACGAACCCGATGCGCGCGGGGTTCAGGCTGACGTTCTCGATGGTCACGCGGCTGCCGCGCTTAAGCAATGCCGCGCACGCCAGAAACGCCGCCGAGGACGGGTCGCCCGGCACCACGACCGTGCTCGCGCGCATGGCCGCCGGCCCCTCGACCGCCGCCACGCGCGTGCCCGCCGTGGTGGGAACGCCGTACTCGGGCAGCATGAGCTCGGTGTGGTTGCGCGACGGCGCGGGCTCGCGCACCTCGGTGGTGCCCTCCGCGAACACGCCCGCCAGCAGCACCGCCGTCTTGAGCTGCGCCGACGCCATGGGAGCGTCGTAGGTGAGCGCGCGGATGCCGCGCGTGCCGATCTCGGTGATGGGAAGCGTTTCCTTGCCCGCGGGCTCGAAGTGCGCGCCCATCTTCATGAGGGGCGCGGTGATGCGGCGCATGGGGCGGCGGCACAGCGACTCGTCGCCCGTGAGCTCCACGCGGACGTCCCACGGCGCGAGCACGCCCATGAGCAGGCGCACCGTGGTTCCCGAGTTGCCGCAGTCGATGGGCGAGGCGGGCTGCTTCGGGCCGCGCGCGCCCCAGCCGGTGATGGCGCCCGCAAGCGAGCCGTCGGGCTGCTTCTCGACTTCGGCCACAGCGCCGAGCGCGCGCACGGCGGCAAGCGAGGAGCGCACGTCCTCGGAGTCGAGCACGCCGCTTACCTGCGAGGTTCCCTCCGCCATGGCGGAAAACAGCACGGCGCGGTGCGAGATCGACTTGTCGCCCGGCACGCGGGCCGTGCCCGCAAGCGACGCGGGCAGCGGGTTTACGACGGTGACGCGCGCGGCGTCGGGAGCGGCGTTCGCGCCTGCGGCGGCGTCGGCGGCGGCCGCGGACGCGCCGTCAACAGAAACAGAGTTAGTCGACATGAGCATACTCCTTCGGCTCTAGGGGGCTAAACGACACCGAGAACCCGGCGGTGATCAGCTGATACGACAGTTGCCCGATGTCGCCTTCGTCGGTGAGGATAAGCGAGAGCACGGCGTTGCCCTCGGAGATGTGGTCGATGTCGATGGACTGGATGTTGCACCCCACCGAGCTGGCGATGGTGGTCACCTCGGCCACCACGCCCGTGCGGTTGACCATGGGGATGCGAACCTCGAGCAGCTTCTCGGTCGAGGGCACCCACGCCGCCGGCAGCGCGCGACGCGCGTCGGCCGCCTCGGCGAGCAGGCGCGTGAAGCCCTCGCGGTCGCCCTCCTCGAGCGCCCGCGCGAACGAGTCGATGATGCCGCTCATCTCGTCGAGGCCCGCCTGCAGCGCCTTCGCGTTGTCGAACGCGATGCCGCACCACAGCTTCGGCGAGCCGGCGGCGATGCGCGTGGTGTCCTTGAAGCCGCCCGCGGCCAGGCGCATGAGCGCGCGCGACTCGTCCGCATGGCGGCACGCCAGCTGCACAAGCGACGACGCCACCACATGCGGCACGTGGCTCACGACGGCCACGGCCTGGTCGTGCTCCTCGCGGCGCAGCGACACCACGCGCGCCTCAAGCCCGCCGGTGATCAGCTCGTGCAGCCGCTGGAAATGCTCGGGAACGGTGCTCTCGTCGGGGCAGAGAATCCAGTTGATGCCCTTGAACATGTCGGAGCGCGCGCCGTCGATGCCGCTTTGCTCGGAGCCGGCCATGGGATGCCCCGGCACGTAGTTGCGCGGCTCGGGCAAGATGCGCGCCGCCGCCTCGAGGATGTGCGCCTTCGTGGAAATGGTGTCGGTGACGACGCCGCAATAGCCCCACGCGGCGAGGCGGCGCAGATAGTCGTCGACCGCCGCCACGGGCGTGGCTATTACCACAAGGTCGCACTTCTCGCGGACGAACTGCTCGAACGCCGGGTCGTCGGGGCGCACCGCGCGCGCAACCCACTTGCGGTCGGCCGCCACCACGCAGGTGCGGCTGTCGGTGTCGACGCCGAGCACCTCAGCGTCGGGATAGGCGTTGCGCAGCGCCGCGGCGAACGACGCGCCGATGAGCCCCAAGCCCACAACGGCTATGGAGGCGAAAGGCATCGAGCGCACCTCGGCAGACGACGCCTGGTTTTGGTCGGACATACAACACGTGCTTTCTACTCTCATGCTTGAACTCGCTTTGAGCGTGAGGCTATTGTAAACGTTTTGCGTTGCGCGCGGGCTGTCAGGAAAAAGAACGACGCGAGCGTCAGGAACGCGCGGGCTCGCCGCCCCTTCCCGAGCGCTCTTTCGCGCCCTCCCCCGCGCCGCTTGCCGCTTTAAGCGAGGCCGCTTCCGCAGGCGTGAGCTCGCGCCACCGGCCGCGCGGGAGGTCGCCCAGCGAAAGCGGGCCGAACGACGCGCGGTGCAGCGCCACCACGGGATGTCCCACCGCCTCCAGCATGCGGCGCACTTGGCGCTTGCGCCCCTCGCGCAGGCCGACCGCCACGTACGCGCACGCGCCCGATCGCTCGACGGCCGCCCGCGAGCGCTTGCCGTCGTGGCGCCGCGCGTTGCCGCTCGCCGCCGCGTCGCTCCCGATGAGCCGCGCCGCCTGCTGGGCTTGCGCGCCCTCAAGCAGGCGCACCTCGGCGGGCGCCGTCATGCCGTCGGACAGCCGCACGCCGCGGCTCAGCCGCTCGACCGCGCGCGCGTCGGGCGTGCCTTCCACCAGGGCGAGGTAGAGCTTCTCCACGTGCATGCGCGGGTGCAGAAGGGCGTTTCCCAGCTCGCCGTCGGTCGAGAACAAAAGCAGCCCCGTGGTGTCGGCGTCGAGGCGGCCCACAGGGTAGAGCCCCGCGAAGCGCCCCGCGTCTTTCGGCACGAGCTCGGCCACGCACGGGCGGCCCTGCGGGTCGGACATGGTGGTCACATACCCGGCGGGCTTGTGCAGCATGATGGTGACGGCCTCGCGCGGCGGCTCCACGCGCGCGCCGTCGAGCGCCACCTCGTCGACATCGGCGTCGACCTTCGCGCCCAGCTCAGACACCACGCGCCCGTTCACGCTCACGCGCCCCGCCGCGATGAGCTCCTCGCAGGCCCGCCGCGAGGCCACCCCCGCCCGAGCCAAGTATTTCTGCAACCGCATTTCGTTCATAGCAATGCCTCACACATATGGACACGGGTGAACACGGGGACGTAGCCCTGTTCACTG
>JAUNGO010000086.1 GCA_030524475.1 Eggerthellaceae bacterium
GGGAAGATCAGCGTCATGTTTTCAAACATCTGCGCGTCGTTGTTGGCGCGCGCGGTGCTGGAGTGCGAGGCGCGATCCACCACCAGCGCGTCGGGCAGCGCGGTCTCGATGGCGGCGCGGATCGCGTCGCTGTCCTCGCCGTCCGCCATCGTCACGACGATCTGGGTCAGCGGCAGTGTGGACATCGCTCGGGCATTGATGAGGATGTAGCCGTAGGCGTCCGGATCGGCCACGATGCCGTCGGAGACGACGACGTATTCCGGGCTGAGCGCGATGCCGCGCACGAGGAAGGTGTATTCCTGCCCGGCGAGCTTGACGGTGATGCGGTCGCCCAGAGAGAGGCTGTGCGCCTGGGCAAAGCGCTCCTCGACGAGGCAGCCGCGCGTGTCGGCAGGATCCAGCAGCTCCCCTTCGCGCAGAAGCGGGACGTTGATGTCCATCTCGCCGTCGTAAGCGGTGACGCTGACGGAGACGTCGCCCTCCAGCGTCGATTCCAGATCGGCGCTGGCGCGGGCGCGCACGCCCGTCACGCCGGGGATCGCGGCGACCTTGTCAAGGCTGGCGCGGTCGACGCCGCCGGGCAGCGTCACCCAGAAATCCGCGAGGTTGTTTTCCTCAAAATAGGTGTTAAGCGTTGTGCGGGTCATGCGCGCCGTGCCGTCTAGGGCGGCGAAGGCGAACGTGCCCAGCGCGCAGAGCGCGATGATCGAAAGAAACTGCATCGCCGCGCGGGACATATCCCGCAGGAGCTTCTTTCGCAGCGTATTGGTCACCATGCGATATCCTCCACGCGCGCGGGATGCTCGCAGAGCTCGACCGACTCGATGCCGCCGTTTTTGACGCGGATGACGCGGTTGCCCAGCGGCGCGATCATCGCGTTGTGCGTGATGATGACGACGGTGGCCTCCTGCGTGCGGCAGACGTCGGTCAGCAGCGAGAGCACCTGCACGCCGGTCTTGGAATCGAGCGCGCCGGTCGGCTCGTCGCACAAGAGCAGCGCCGGGTTTTTGCACAGCGCGCGGGCGATGGACACGCGCTGCTGCTCGCCGCCGGAGAGCTGGTCGGGCTTCTTGTTGAGCTTCTCCTGCAAACCCACAAGGCGCAGCACCTCGGGAACCTGCGTCTTGATGACGTGGCGGCTTTTCCCGATTACCTCAAGCGCGAACGCCACGTTTTCGAACACCGTCTTGTTCGGCAGAAGCTTGAAGTCCTGGAACACGCAGCCGATGTTGCGCCGCAGGTACGGCACGCGCCAGTTGCGCATGGTGGTGAGGTCCTCGTCGGCCACGTAGATCTTGCCTTGCGTCGGCTTGATCTCGCGGGTCAACAACTTGATGAAGGTCGACTTGCCCGAACCCGAATGCCCCACAAGGAACAAAAACTCGCCCGCGTAGATTTGCAGGGAGATGTCCGAGAGCGCCGGCTTGTTGGGTTGTGCGGGGTAGACCTTGGTCACGTGGTCGAAGGTGATGACGGGCGCGCCCATGTTCGTGGGCGCGTCATCAACCTCGAGCACGGGAAGCGCGGCCGACAACTGGGAAGTTATCTGGGCGCGGCTTTGGGCTTGAGGTGCTCGGGCATGGCCGCCTCGGCGACTATGGCGACCCGTGACCTCGGCCCGGCTCGTTTCGTTCGTCACAGTTTGCTCCGTTCAAATAGTAATATGTGCACTGAGACGTCTATAGATTTTAGCAGAGCGCCTATCGCGCCTGAACCGTTTTCACAGCTTCAACAATGGCGGCGGCGTCAAGACCGAAGTAAGCGAGCAGCTCCTCGAACTCTCCCGACTTGCCGAAGCGGTCGCGCACGCCCACAAACTCGCAGGGCGCCGGGTGCTTTTTCGCCAGCAGCTCCGCCACCGCCGAGCCCAGGCCGCCATAGACGGAGTGTTCCTCGGCGACCACCACGCGCCCGGTTTTCGCCACGGACGCCAGGATAGTCTCCTCGTCGAGGGGTTTCACCGAAAACGCGTCGATGACCTCGGCCGACACGCCTTCCTTCGCCAATTCCTCGGCCGCGGCGAGCGCCTCGCGGATTTCCACGCCGCACGCCACGATGGTGACGTCGGCGCCTTCGCGCAGCACGTAGGCGCGCCCCAGCTCAAGCTCCACGTCGTCGGCGTACACGCACGGCACGCTCGCGCGGCCCATGCGCACGTACACCGGCCCCGGCACCTCGGCCGCCAGCTTCAGCGCCGCGCGCGCCGAGGCGTAGTCGGCGGGCACGAGCACGCGCATGTTCGGCAGCCCGCGCATGAGCGAGACGTCCTCGAGCATCTGGTGGCTGCCGCCGTCGGGGCCCACCGACACGCCCGCGTGCGTGGGGGCGATCTTCACGTTGAGGTTGGAGTAGCACACCGTGTTGCGGATTTGGTCGTAGGCGCGCCCGGTGCCGAACACCGCGAAGCTGCCCGTGTAGGCCACATGCCCCGTGAGCGCCAAGCCCGCCGCCACGTCGATCATGTTCTGCTCGGCGATGCCGCAGTTGAAAAGGCGGTCGGAAAAGCCCGCCTCGGCGAGCTTTTTGGTGGTGGTGGAACCGGTGAGGTCGGCGTCGACCGCCACGACGGGCGCGCCTTCCTGCGCGAGCTCCACGAGCGTGGTGCCGAACGCCGCGCGCGTTGCCTTTTTCTGGGCCGCCGCCTCAGGTGATGCGAGTTTAACCACGGAATCCTCCTCTATGCGCACGCGGCTTGCAACTCGGCAAGCGCGGTTTGAAGCTGCTCTGCGTTGGGCGCCTTGCCGTGCCAGCCGGCTTGGTTTTCCATGAACGACACGCCCTTGCCCTTGACGGTGCGCGCGATGACGGCGTGAGGCTTGCTCCCGCCGGCGGCCTTCGCGCCGCCGAGCACTTCGACGAGTGCGCCGATGTCGTGCCCGTCGACGTGCGTGACCTCCCAGCCGAACGCCTCGAACTTCGCGCCGAGGTCCTCGGGGCTGCACACGTCGGTGATCTTGCCGTCGATTTGCAACCCGTTGTTGTCGACGATGGCCACCAGGTTGCCCAGCTGCTTGTGCGCGGCGAACATGGCCGCCTCCCACACCTGGCCCTCCTCGCACTCGCCGTCGCCGAGAAGCGCGAACACGCAGCCCTGCTTGCCGTCGAGCGTCAAGCCCGCCGCCGTGCCGGCCGCGATGGAAAGCCCCTGCCCGAGCGAGCCGGTGGACACCTCCACGCCGGGAACTTGGTTGGAGTCGGGATGCCCCTGCAGGCGCGTGCCCAGCTTGCGCAGGGTTTTCAGCTCCTCGCGCGGGAAATAGCCCGCTGCGCTAAGCGCCGCGTAGAGCGCCGGGGCCGCGTGCCCCTTGGCGAGGAAGAACCAGTCGCGGCCTTCCATGTGGGGGTCTTCCGGGTTGTGGTTCATGACGCCGCCGAAGTACAGCGCCGTCAGAATGTCGGCGCACGACAGCGATCCGCCCGGATGTCCGCTTCCCGCCTCCGCGATCATCGACACGATGTCGACGCGCATCTCGTTCGCAGCGCTTGCCAACTGGGTTGAGTCCATGCTCGTCCTTTCCTGAAATTTCCAGCGACGTATATATTAGCGCAGAAAAGCAGCGCCGCAGAGCAAATGGCGTTCGCGAGGTGCGAACGCGCCTTCGCCCCGCTTTGCCCGCGCGTTCCCTACTGCGACACGTTCCACTTGTGGTAGCCGATGACGAACTCCTCCAGGTCGCCGCCGAGCACCGCGTCGACGTTGCCCGTCTCCACGCCGCTGCGCAGGTCCTTCACCAGCTGATACGGGTAGAGCACGTAGTTGCGAATCTGGCTGCCGAAGGAGTTGTCCCGCCGCTCGCCGCGCAAGGCGTCGATCTCCTGTTGGCGTTTCTGCTGCTCAAGCTCGTAGAGCCGCGCGCGCAGCACGCGGAAGGCGGCCTCTTTGTTATGCAGCTGGCTTTTCTCGTTTTGGCAGGTGACCACGATGCCGGTGGGCTCGTGCGTGAGGCGCACGGCCGAGTCGGTGGTGTTCACGCACTGGCCGCCCGGCCCGCTTGAGCGGTACACGTCCACGCGCACGTCGGCGGGGTTGAGATCGACTTCGATGTCGTCGTCGAGCACGGGCAGCACCTCCACGCTCGCGAACGTGGTTTGGCGGCGCGCCTTCACGTCGGTGGGGCTGATGCGCACGAGGCGGTGCACGCCGATCTCGCTGCGCAGCATGCCGTAGACGTTGCGCCCCTCGATCTGGATGGTGGCGCGGTCAAGGCCGATGCCCTCGCCCGGCACCACGTCGAGTACCGTGACCTTCCAACCCTTGGAGTCGGCGTAGCGCGTGTACATGCGGTAGAGCATCTCGGTCCAGTCCTGCGCCTCGAGCCCGCCTTGCCCCGGGTTCACGGTGAGGATGGCGTCGCCTGAGTCGAACTCGCCCGAGAACCACGACTCGATCTCGAGCGCGTCGAGCTGGGCGCGCAGCTGAGCCACCGTGGCGGCGTACTCCTCCGCGAACGACTCGTCCTCGTCCGCCAGCTCAAGCGCCGCGCGGGCGTTCTCCAGGCTGGAAACCGCCTCGTCGTACTCGTCGATGGTCACGCGCAGGTTCGACGCCTGTTTCGACACCGCGCTCGCGCGCGTCGCGTCGTTCCAAAACGTGGGCTCGGCCGCCTGGGCGTCGAGCTTCGCCAGTTCAACCGTTTTCTCGTCGATGTGCAGAAACGCGCGCGCGTCCGCCACGCGCCCCGCCAGCTCTTCCAATTCCTTGTTGTTGATGTCAGACATAGCGTTCCCGTGTGACAAAGGGACAGGTCGTTTGTCACATTGCGAAAATCAATCGTTTCCTTGCGCTTTGTCAATGTGACAAACGACCTGTCCCTTTGTCACA
>JAUNGO010000025.1 GCA_030524475.1 Eggerthellaceae bacterium
GTTTGTCAGAAAGTGACGAGGGGGTAGGTCGTTTGTCACATGGGGAAAACCAGGCGGAATGCGGGGAGCAAGCAGCCTCCCGAAATATGACAAACGACCTGTCCCCTCGTCATGATGATGCGAGCTCGGACGGGCTGGACGTACCAAGCGCAACGGCTTCGCTTGCGTCGCCGGACGCGGCGGCGCGCTACGACGACGCGCTGAAAGAGGCTTGCGAGCGCATTGCCAGCCGCTATCTGCTGTCGCAGCGGCAAACCGAGGTGCTGTACCTGCTGGCGCGCGGCCACACGGCGCCCTATATCCAAGACAAGCTGTGCGTCACGCTGAGCACGGCGAAGTCGCACATCTACAACATATATAAGAAGCTTGACATCCACAAGCAGCACGAGTTGCTGTCGATGGTGGAATCCGAAATCGAGGACCACGCGTAACAGGAGACGAACGAGGGGGCGAACACGTCCCCGTGCTCGCCTGGACTGAGCCGAGGGGGTGGTGTCGCCCACTGCCCGTGTTCACCCCAGCTATCCTGCCATCTCCCATACTTTGACGAGGCAGTGCTTCGTGCTTTCGCCGGTCAGGTCGGTGTGGTCGATGTTGGAGTATGTCACCACGCGCTTGCCTGAGCCGGTCGACGCCAAAAACTCGCCGTAGTCGTCGGCGCCGTTTTCCACGTCGAGCGCGAAATACTCGCGCGCCGACAGGTCGATTCCGCACACTGCGCTCGTCGACTTCACGATCATCCACTTGCCGCACCACGCGGGCGAGGTCAGCGGCGTGCGCGCGAAGCGGAACCACGAGGCGTCGCCGTAGGGGATGGCGTCGAACTGCGCGATGGACGCCGCCGCCGTCGCGTTGCGCTCGGCCAGCGTGAGCGCCTCCGTTGCCGCGCCGCCCGACGCCTCCGACTCCTCCGTCGTTCCGTTGCCTAAAATGCCCGTCGTCACGGACTCGGCGGGCGTGTACGTGCCCAAATTCGCGATGCCGTCGCCGTAGTTGTAGATGCCGTCGAAGGCGAAGCTGAAGCCTGCGTCGCTAAAGCCCAGCTCGTAGGGCTTCATCGACGCGGGGAGCACCAGCGCGTCGGCAACTTGCCCCGACTCTGCCTCGATGCGCGTCAACTGGTAGTACGTGCCGTTCACGTCGGCGCGCGGGGCGCATATCACGGCGTCGCGCGTTGAGCACGGCGCGCACGAGAAGCGGCCGCTCGACGAGTAAACCACTTCCGAGCTCGACGAGCCGAATGCCGCGCGCGTCAGCGTGGAGTTCTCGAGCTGCGCGCTGCCTTCGGGGTTGGGAAGCTTCTGCCAGAAGGCATATCCGCCCGCCGCCGCCAACGTGGGCATCTCCCATTCGCTCGTGCCTTCCTCGGCAAGCACGGGCGTGCCGACAACCAAGCCGTCGAGCGTGGCGTGGTAAACGCGCCAAATGCCCTCCAGGATGTCGGCCTCCGCCCAGATCAGCCCGTCGTCGCACGAGCGCACGTCGTATATCTCGAAACCCTCGTCCTCGCCCACGGCGTGCTCGATCACCGTGGTGCACGTGCCGGAGGTGAGCGAGAGCAGCCCCACCTGCGCGAGCGGCTTCGCCGTTTCGGCGGGTATGAGGCACGCGGCCGTTGTGTCGCTGTTTGCCCAGATGAGCGTTCCGTAGGCGAGCTCTTGGCTGCTTACGAGCGCGGCCACGGTGGACGCGTCCTCGATTTGCGTGCAGTCGTCGGAGGAGAACACGGCGCTTTCGGGCACCTTGAGCGTGGTCACGCTTCCGCTGTCGCTTCCCGCCACCTGGCTGATCGCGTAGCCCCCGCCCCCGAGCGCGGTGAGCGCCGCCACGCCCGCGAGCCCGTAGAGGAAGTGGCGCCGCGTGATCAGCACCTCTCCTGCGCCCGGCAGCGTGACCTCGAATCCCTGATCGTTTGCCGTGCGCGGCGTGACCGATCTTGCGGAATGGACAGGTTGCCTCGACGCTGCCGCCCCGCTGCGCTTGTTGCTGCCGAGGTTCGCGCGCGAGCTTGCCGCGCCGCCGCGTCTGCTGCCGCCAACGCTCGCGTGCGAACCCGCCGCGCCGACCGCGCGCGAGCCGATGCCGCGCGTGCCGCTGGCGCCCGCCGCCCCGTTGTGCTTGTGGGCGCTGCTGCCCGCGTGCGACCTCGCGCCGCCCGCCGCCCCGCCGCGACCTGCGCGCGAGCTGCCCCGCGACGAGGCGGGGGAGGGGGCGCGGTTCGAGCGACGCGCGTGTGGCGTGGGATTTTGTCGATTCTTTCTCTGTGGCATGGGGCTATTGTGTCATTTCGCATACGGGTGTGCGCCCTGGTCAGCCCAAACGCTACAATAAACGCAAACACAAGCGCCGCCGGTGCCGTGGCGTTCGGCGTGTTCGGCATCCGTTTATGCCGCCGACCAGGTGTCAAGGCTGGCGCAAGCAAAGCAACCGAGTGAGGAGCGATTCATGAGCAACGAAACCCGCCGTATTCTTCTTGTCGAGGACGAAAAGGCCATTCGCGATGCCGTTACCGCCTACCTCGAGCGCGAAAACTACTGGGTTACCGCCGTGGGCGACGGCCAGGAAGCCGTCGAGGAGTTCCAGAAGCACCACTTTGACCTGGTGATTCTCGACCTCATGCTGCCGCGCGTCCCGGGCGAGCGCGTGTGCCGCATCATCCGCGACAACTCCGACGTGCCCATTATCATGCTGACGGCGAAAGGCGAGGTCGAAGACCGCATCATCGGTCTGGAGCTCGGCGCCGACGACTACCTGGTAAAGCCGTTCAGCCCGCGCGAGCTGGTGGCGCGCGCCCGCGCGCTTCTGCGCCGCGTGCACGCCGACTCCGAGCCGCAGCGCGAGGTGCTCGAGTTCGGCGAGCTCACCATCGACGTGTCGGGCCACAAGGTGCTCGTGAACGGCGAGGAAATCGACCTGACGGCCAGCGAGTTCAAGCTGCTCACCACCCTTTCGCGCTATCCCGGCCGCGTGTACTCGCGCATGGAGCTGGTGGAAAAGGTGCTCGGCTACGACTTCGAGGGCTACGAGCGCACCATCGACAGCCATGTGAAGAACCTGCGCGCCAAGATCGGCGACAACCCGCGCAACCCGAAGTGGCTGCACACGGTTCACGGCGTGGGCTATCGCTTCGAGGATCCCACGAAGAACGGCCAGTAGCATGCCCGAGCGCGTGATGGTCTCCGACGCCGAGCCGAAGGCGCCTTCTCCCGAGGGGGCGGCGTCCAAAGGGGGCGCGGCGTCGGCGAGCCCGGGCGCAACCGGTCCCATCGCGCGCGTCGAGGAAAAGAAGAAGTTCCGCTGGTCGAGCTTTACCTACACCACGCGCGTCACGCTGGCGTTCGCCTTCATTGCGGCCATGACGGCGCTCGTCGCCATCGGCGTGGTGTCGTTCGTGTGGGAGCAGCACTTCCAAACCTACACCACCGACAACATGCGCACGATGGCAACCACCACGGCCGAGCGCATCGCCTCCATCTACGAGCGCACGGGCGACCTGTGGGACGCCGAAACCACCAAGCCCGCGCAGCAGGCGGCGGAAATGACGTCGGGCGTGGGCGTGAAGGTGATCGACGCGCAGGGCGACGTGCCCTTCGACTCGTCGGTTGCCGTGCGCAACAACGCCACGTCTTCGCAGCCGTCGTTCGAGCCGAGCGATCCTTCGCAGGTGGCAATGGCGCCCATCGTGGTGGACAACGTGGCGGTCGGCTCAGTGCGCATCTGGGTGTACGGCTCGGACACGCTCATGCGCCAGCCCGACCAGGAATTCCGCAACAACTCATACCAGGCGCTGCTGCTTGCCACCATCGTCGCCATCGTTTTGGCGTCGTGCATCGGCTTTCTGTTCGCGCGCAACCTGGTGGCGCCCATCAACCGCGTGACCAAAACGGCGCGCGCCATCAAGGAAGGCGACCTGTCGGCGCGCACCGACCTGCGCGGCGAGGACGAGATTGCCCAGCTCGGCGAGACATTCGACGCCATGGCCGAGTCGGTGGAGAAAGACCGCGAGCTTGAACGCCGCCTCACCACCGACGTGGCGCACGAGCTGCGCACGCCGCTGATGGCCATCCAGGCAACGGTCGAGGCGATGGTCGACGGCGTGTACGAGGCCGACGAGGAACGCCTGGTCACCGTGAACTCCGAGGTCCAGCGCTTGAGCCGTCTGGTCGACGCGTTGCTGAAGCTTTCGCGTTTGGAGAACCGCTCGCAGCCCATGAAAGAAGAAGTGGTGGACGTGGGCGAGCTCATCGAGGGCATCGTGTCGACGCACGAGATGTTCGTGGCCGATTCCGGCCTCACCATCGACTACCATGCGCAAAAAGACGTGCGCGTGGTGGGCGATCCCGACATGATTCGCCAGGCCACCGCCAACCTGATCTCGAACGCGGTGCGCTACACGCCCGAGGGCGGGCACATCGACGTACGCGTGCGCAAGGGCGACATCATGGCGTCGATTTCCGTGCAGGACACCGGCATCGGCCTCACGCGCGAAGAGGCGAAGATGGTGTTCTCGCGCTTCTGGCGCGCCGACGCGGGCCGCAACCGCGAAAGCGGCGGCTTGGGCGTGGGCTTGGCCGTGGTGAAGGAGATCGTCGACCGCCACGGCGGCTGGGTGCAGGTGGAAGGCGAGAAGGGCAAGGGAGCGTGCTTCACCATCCACATCCCGCTCTACGACGAGGAACGCTCGAAGAAGCAGGCGAAGGCCGCGCAGGCTCAGGCGAACCGCAATCGCCAGAAGAAAACGCGCGGCGGCAAGTAGCACACCGCCCCGCGTTCGCCTCCGCATTCGCCCTGCGCCCCGCGTTCACCTACGGTTTTATGCCAAGAAAGCGGCGGATGTCAGGATCGGTTTGCGTGAACAGGTCGTCGGGGGTGCATACGACTCGCATTCGTCCATTGAGTATGATGCCGATTCGGTCAGCCAACGTGCGTGCCTCGTTGAAATCATGCGTAACGAATACGATTGTGCAGTCGTATTGAGCGTGTACCTCCCGCATAAGGTCATACATACGCAGCTTGGTCGATGGGTCGAGCGCTGAAAACGGCTCGTCAAGTAGCAAGATACTGGGTTCAAGGACGAGCGCGCGGGCAAGGGCGGTGCGTTGTGATTCGCCTCCGCTAATGATGCCAGGGTGTCGATCGGCAAGGTGAGAAATGCCAAACCGTTCCATAATGTCTGCGACACGTGAATGTGCTGCGTCGGCAGATAGGCCGTTGTGCCGCAAGCCATATGCAATGTTTTCGGCTACGGTTAAATGCGGGAACAGGGCGTAGTCCTGATAAAGTATTCCTAGGTGGCGTTGTTGAATGGGGAGGCTGCTCACGTCTTTTCCGTCCAGCAGAATACGCCCTTCGTTGAGGGGAAACGCGCCAGCGATTGACTCCATGAGTACGGTTTTGCCCGATCCGGTTGTCCCAAGTATAGAGAAAATCTCACGCGGTCTAATACTGAGTTCGTTGAGCGCGAGTGTAAAACTCCCCCGCCGTACGCGTACATTCTCTATTGTTATGCTACCTGCCATGTCGTCGCTCTCCTTCTTTCGGAACCGATGCTCTTCGCAGTCGGTCGAAGGGTGTGCGAGCTTTGTGCGACTCGACACGAGTTGACCCTATGGGTTTGTTGAGCGCATTGGCTACAACAAGCGTTGCGGCAGAGAGAAGAAGCATGATCATAGCTGTTGCCATGGCGGTTTCCGTATTGCCCGTTGATATGCTGAGATAAATACTTCCCGGTAGTGTTTCGGTGCGCATGCGCGTAACGCCGACCAACATGAGCGTTGCGCCGAACTCGCCCATGCCGCGCGCCCACGTGAGAACAAACGTCGAGATCAGCGAGTTGCGGCAAATGGGGAGAATGATAGTGCGAAAAACCTCCCCTGACGTAGCGCCAAGCGTTTTTGCGACAAATTCCATGCGTGGATTGACCTCGGCAAACGCTGTACGCACCATGCGAATAGCAAAGGGAAGATTGACGATGAGCTGAGCCATGACGATGCCCGTCGGCTCGAACACCACGCCGAAACCGACCTCTTTAAGAGCTTTTCCGACGGGAGAAGAGAAGATGAGCAACAAAGCGAAGCCGAGCAAGATGTAGGGAAGGGAAAGCGTAAGTTCCATCAGGACTTCTGCAGCACGCTTAAAGGGCATGTTGGTCCTGGTGAGCGCGTAAGCGGTAGGTAACGCGAGCGCAAGGCAGATGATCGTTGAGATGGTGGACGTGACGACGCTCATGCGTAGCGAGAACAGCACTTCCGCCGACGTGACGGCTTCGCTTAGGTGCGTGGCGCCGCCGAGGACAATGGCAACAACGGCACTCCCTACGAATAGCAAAACACACGTTGCCACTACGATGGAAACACCGGGGAAGACGTCGCGACGTCTTCCCCGGTGTTTCCTTTTTGCAAGCGGGCTTGTTGCCTCGCTCATAAGCTATACCTGCTCGTAGCCGTATTTTGCCCAGATTTCCTTGGCGGTGTCGGTCTGGAGAAAATCGCTGAAGGCTTGGGCGGCGTCGGCATTGGACGAGCAGGTGAGTCGAGCCGCGGGGACGGTCTTCACGAAGGGGTCAAGATCGGTGGTATCGACGATAGTCGCTCCATCAGACTTGACGTTCTCTTTCCACACAATGCCAGCGTCGCCCTCTCCATTGGCAAGAGCGGTAGCAATTTGAGGTGCAGTTGTGGTAGTGGTAAGCGCACCACGCGCATCAAGTGCATCCCACAGTCCCGCTTCCGTGAGAGCTTTTTTCGCGATCTTGCCGATGGGCGTTGCTTCGGGATCGCCAACGAGAACCATGCGAGCGTTCTCGAGGTCGGCTAGACTGGAGATGTTTGCGGGATTGTCTGCGGGAACAGCCAAAACGGGAATGTGCTTGACGAGATCGGTGCTGGTGTCGACATAAGACTCAACGGGTTTGAGCTCGTCAGCCGATCCTGCAATGAAGAAGTCACCCTCCTCGGTTGTCTGGATTTGCGTTTGGATTTGAGCTGCGTTAGCGAAGGTGACGTTCATGGCGCAGCCGGTTTCGTCGGCGAAGGCGTCGGAGATTTCTTGGAAGGGGTCAGTCATGCCGGCGCCGCAGTATATATCAAGCGACGCGCCTTCGAGCGATTTTGTAGCAGGGGCGTTGGACTGCGCGCTCGAATTTGGGCTTGAATTGGATTCACTGCTCCCTGCGCAGCCGGCAAGGCTCATTGCTGCCACTAGACTTAAGATGGCTGCTGTGCATACCATTCTGATGCAGTGATTTCTCGTGGTTTTGCTTGTGATTCTGCGGCGCATGGAAGTCTCCGTTTCGTGAACCTTGCTTTTATATAGATCCGTTCACTCACTCCGGATGCGTGGGTGCAAGCTGGGCTGCTGGTGGCGAGTCAACGTTTGTTGTTTGCTCGCCCAGGAAGCAAAACACCCCCATAGCCTTATCCATAGTAAGCCAACGGAATATTAATACTATATAAAGAATAGTCTTAAATAGCAATATTTAAAAATGAGATTATATCTTTACCAGGCAATATCAAGTTAATCGTAACTGCCAGAAGAAAACGCGCGGCGGCAAGTAAACGCGCGGTGTGCAGGCGCTGAAGGCGGCCAGGTGCGTTCACCCCGCCGCCTTCCGTCTTCCCCTTATATTCCCGTGAAAAATTCCACTCTGTTCTCGCGGGGGTTTCCGTATTGCGCCATAATGAAACAATACGCGTTTTTTCGAGAAGGGGAGGTTTTTCGCATGGCGGGAATCGACATCAAGCCTGATGCGCAGGGCAAGGTTCGCGATCTGTACGACTTGGGCGACAAGTTGCTGTTGGTGGCCACCGACCGCATTTCGGCGTTCGACTACATTTTGGAGGACGAAATTCCCTACAAGGGCCAGGTGCTCACGCAGCTGTCGTGCTTTTGGCTGGAGCTGCTTGAGGGTGTGATCGAGAACCACCTGATCAGCGCCGACGTGGCCGACCTGCCCGAGCAGTTCAAGCCCTACGCCGACTACCTGCGTGGGCGTTTCATGCTGGTGCGCAAGGCCGATATGTTCCCCGTCGAGTGCATCGTGCGCGGGTATCTGGCGGGCAGCGGCCTGAAGGAATACCAACGCCAAGGCACCGTGTGCGGTATCGAATTGCCGGCTGGCCTGGTGAACTCGTCCAAGCTGCCCGAGCCCATCTTCACGCCGTCCACCAAAGCCGAGATCGGCGACCACGACGAGAACATCAGCTTCGATCGCTGCGCCGAGATCATCGGCGAGCAAGACGCCGCCGCCCTGTGCGATTTGGCCATCAAGGTGTACTCCACGGCGCGCGACCATGCGGCCGAGCGCGGCGTGATCATCGCCGACACGAAGTTCGAGTTCGGGCGCATCGACGGCAAGATCATCCTGGCCGACGAGGTGCTCACCCCCGACTCCTCGCGTTTCTGGCCGGGTGATCAGTACGCCGAGGGCAAAGACCAGCCCAGCTTCGACAAGCAGTTCGTGCGCGACTGGCTCACCGCGAACTGGGACAAGAACTCGGGCACCAAGCCGCCGCGCCTTCCCCAGGAGATCATCGAGAAGACTTCGGAGAAGTACATTCAGGCGTATGAGACCATAACCGGGAACAAATTCGAGCGATAGATTCAAGCATCAAGGAGCATCATGTCCCAACGAAACCCGATGAACGAGCGCTACACGACCGAGGAACGCACGGGCGTGTCGCGCAAAAGCGCGGCGTCCGCCAAGCCGAAGCAGGCGGCGGCGTCTTCGGTGATCATCAAGCCGGTTGAGAAAACGCCGCAGCAGAAAAAGGCCGACCGCAAGGCCGAGCGCAAGAAGGCCCAGGCCGAGCAGCGCGAGCTCGACCGCAAGTACTACAAGCCCGACACGGAGCGCTACAAGCGCCTGAGGATGTTTTGGTGGATCAGCCTGATCGGCGCCATCGCGTGCACGGCGGTTTCGTTCCTCGCGCGCGACTATCTGCCCGAAGTGGCGGCCATGGTGATCCTGTTCGCCGCGTATGCCCTGATCATCCTCGCGTTCTACATCGACCTGTCGCCGATTCGCAAAGAGCGTCGCGCATACCAGGAGCGCATGATCATCGAGGAAGAGAAGCAGAAGAAGGCCGCGAAGGCCGCCGCGCGTGCCGAGCGTGCGCAGCAGAGCCACCAGAAGGGCTCGGGCAAGAACCAGAACCGTCATGCGAAGGCGGCTGCTGAGGGCGCGGGCGCGCAAGAGGCGAAAACCGCCGAGGGCGCTGAGGGCGCGACCGGCGACGATGCGCCCGCCGAAGAGCCCAAGAAGGGCGGCTTGTTCGGCAAGTTCGGCAAGAAATAACTTCATGTGCTGCGGCGCGCTGGGCGTCGCAGCCAAGAGCCGCGCGGGATCTTCCGCGCCCGCATTCAGCGGAATCGAAGGCACACGAGAAAGGCAAGACTCATGGTCAAGCGTGTCTATGTTGAGAAGAAGCCCGGCTTCGACGTTGAGGCGCAGCAGCTGCTCGCCGAGCTGCGCGACATCCTGGGCATCGAGTCGCTCGAAGGCGTGCGGTTGGTGAACCGATACGACGTCGAGGGCATTACCGACACGCTGTTCGATCAGTGCGTGCCCACCGTGTTCAGCGAACCGCAGTCCGACGTGGCCGCGTTTGAGCAGCCTGACGCGCAGGGGGCTGTGGTGTTCGCCGTTGAGCCGCTGCCCGGGCAGTTCGATCAGCGCGCCGACAGCGCCAGCGAGTGCATTCAGTTGATCTCGCAAGGCGAGCGTCCGCAGGTGCTTTCCGCAAAGGTGTACTACTTGAAAGGCGCGCTGTCCGAAGCCGACGTCGCGGCGGTGAAGCATTACGTCATCAACCCCGTCGAGTGCCGCGAAGCGTCGCTTGCTCCGCGCGACACGCTGGCGGTTGCCTATCCCGAGCCCGCCGACGTCGAGGTGATTGAGGGCTTCCGCACGCTCGACGAGGCGGGGCTGCAAGCGTTCATCGAGCAGCGCGGGCTGGCGATGGACTTGGCGGACATCACGTTCTGCCAGCAATACTTCGCCAACGACGAGCGGCGCGACCCCACCATCACCGAGATCAAGATGATCGACACCTATTGGTCGGACCACTGCCGCCACACCACGTTCGGCACGGTGCTTGAGAACGTGGAGATCGACGACGCGGCCGTGCGCCGCGCGTTCGAGCGCTACCTCGAGATGCGCCACGAGCTGGGACGCGACGAGAAGCCCATCTGCCTCATGGACATGGGCACCATCGGCGCGAAGTGGCTGAAGAAGCGGGGCATCCTGACGGGGCTCGACGAGTCCGAGGAGATAAACGCCTGCACCGTGAAGGTGAAGGTCGACGTGAACGGCGAGGAACAGGACTGGCTGTACCTGTTCAAGAACGAGACGCACAACCACCCCACCGAGATCGAGCCGTTCGGCGGCGCGGCCACGTGCGTGGGCGGCGCCATCCGCGACCCGTTGAGCGGGCGCAGCTACGTGTACCAGGCCATGCGCGTGACGGGCGCGGCCGACCCCACGGTGCCCGTGAGCGAAACCATCCCCGGCAAGCTGCCGCAGCGCAAGCTGGTCACCACGGCGGCTGCGGGCTATTCCAGCTATGGCAACCAGATCGGCCTGGCCACGGGGCAGGTGCACGAGCTGTACCACCCGGGCTACGCCGCCAAGCGCATGGAGATCGGCGCGGTGGTGGGCGCCACGCCCGCCGACCACGTGCGACGCGAGACGCCGGCACCGGGAGATGTGGTGGTGCTTTTGGGCGGGCGCACGGGCCGCGACGGTATCGGCGGCGCCACGGGCTCGTCGAAGGCGCACAACGTGGAGTCGCTCGAGACGTGCGGCGCCGAGGTGCAGAAGGGCAACGCCCCCGTTGAGCGCAAGATTCAGCGCCTGTTCCGCCGCGGCGACGCGTGCCGCATGATCAAGCGCTGCAACGACTTCGGCGCGGGCGGCGTGTCGGTGGCCATCGGGGAGTTGGCGGACGGCGTGTTCGTGGAGCTCGACCGCGTGCCGAAGAAGTACGAGGGCCTCGACGGCACCGAGTTGGCCATCGCCGAGAGCCAGGAACGCATGGCGGTGGCGCTGGCGGCCGAGGACGTGGACGCGTTCATCGCGCTGGCACACGAGGAAAACCTGGAAGCCACGCCCGTGGCGCGCGTGACGGAAGAAGCGCGCGTGCGCATGGAGTGGCGCGGAACCACCATCGTGGACGTGTCGCGCGACTTTTTGAACAGCAACGGCGCGCCGAAGTACCAGGACGTGCACGTGGCGGAGCAGGGTGCGGATGCGGATGCGGCTGCTGGTGCGGCAACGGGCGCGAACGCGATGCCGGGCGCGGATGCTGCCACGGCGACGCAGGGCGGCATGCCGAGCGTGCCGGGCGCCGCGTGCGACACGCTGGCCGCAGGGCTGCGCACGCTGGTGACCGACCTCAACGTGTGCTCGAACAAGGGGCTTTCCGAGCGTTTCGACTCCACCATTGGCGCCGCCACGGTGCTCATGCCGTTTGGCGGCAAGCATCAGCTGACGCCTTCGCAGGCCATGGTGGCGAAGCTGCCCGTGTTCGGTGAAACCACCACGTGCAGCGGCCTGGCCTGGGGATTCAACCCGTACCTCACGGCTGCCGACCAGTTCACGGGCTCGTATCTGGCGGTGCTGGAGTCGGTGGCGAAGCTGACGGCGGCCGGCTTCAAGCGCAAGGATATGTACCTCACGTTCCAAGAATACTTTGAGCGCCTGCGCGGTTGCTCCGAGCGTTGGGGCAAGCCCGTGGCGGCGGTGCTCGGCGCGCTGATGGCGCAGGTCGACCTGCGCGTGGGCGCCATCGGCGGCAAGGACTCCATGTCGGGGTCGTTTGAGGACCTGGACGTGCCGCCGACGCTCGTGTCGTTCGCCACGGCGTGTGGCAAGGTCGACCGCGTGACCTCGCCCGAGTTCAAGGGCGCGGGGCATCGCGTGCTCGCGTTGATCCCGAAGTACGGCGCGCAGGGCAAGGCGTCTGTCGAGGCGGCTTCGAACTGCGAGGGCACGGCTGGCATCGGTGCCGCCGTGTGCAGCCCGGAGCACCAGGGTGCCGGCTACTTCGGCGGCGGCTTCACGGGGTCCGATCTTGTCCCCGAGCCCATGAGCGTGAACTTCGTGACGAAGGTGGTCGAGGAGCTTATTGGCGACAAGTCGGCGGAGGCGGTGTCTGCCGTGGGCTTCGGCGGCATGGCCGAGACGCTCTTCAAGATGTGCGTGGGCAACGGCATCGGCGTGAAGCTGGCTGACGACGTGGCGCGCGCCGATTTGTTCAGGCACGCCTACGGCGCGTTCGTCGTTGAGCTGGCGGAGGGCAAAAGCGCGAGCAAGCTGCGTTCGAGCGGCTACATGGACGTGGTGTGCCTGGGCGAAACCACCGAGGCGTACGAGTTCGCGGCGTGCGGCGAAGTGGTCGACTTGGCTGAGCTGCAGGAAGCGTGGGAGCACGGTATCGAAGACGTGTTCCCCTATCGGGGTGCAGGTTCGGCGGTCGATCCCATCTCCTTTACTGCTGCGGCGCCGCATGTGTTTGCGGGTCCGGCGGTGGCGCGGCCTCGCGTGGTTATCCCGGTGTTCCCCGGCAACAACTGCGAGTACGACTCGGCGGCGGCGTTCGAGCGCGCGGGTGCCGTGGTCGACACGTTCATCGTGAACAACCTTACGCCTGATGCAGTGGCGAAAAGCACGCGCGAACTGGTGAAACTCATCAAGGGTGCGCAAATCGTCATGATCCCGGGCGGCTTCTCGGGCGGCGACGAGCCCGACGGCTCGGCGAAGTTCATCACGGCGTTCTTCCGTGCGCCTGAGGTTACCGAGGCCGTGCGCGACCTGTTGCAGAACCGCGACGGCTTGATGCTCGGCATCTGCAACGGTTTCCAGGCGCTCGTGAAGCTGGGCCTGGTGCCTTACGGCGACATTCGCCCGATGGACGAGAAATGCGCCACGCTGACGTTTAACAACATCGGCCGCCACCAGAGCAAGTTGGTGCGCACGCGCGTGGCCAGCTCGCTTTCCCCGTGGCTGTCGAAGTGCCAGGTGGGAGACATCCACACCGTGCCCATCAGCCACGGCGAGGGCCGCTTCGTGGCGCCGCCCGAGCTGCTTGCGCAGTTGGCGGAAAACGGCCAGGTGGCCACGCAGTACGTTGACGAGGCGGGCGTGCCGTCGATGGACCTTTCCGTGAACCCGAACGGCTCGCTGCTCGCCATCGAGGGCATCACGAGCCCCGACGGGCGCGTGCTCGGCAAGATGGGACACACCGAGCGCAGCGGCGTGGGACTCTACAAAAACGTCCCCGGCGACCTGTACCAACCCCTTTTCGAAGGCGGCGTGAGCTATTTCGCGTAACCGCCCGACGCTGCGAAGCGCTCGGGCACCCCATCTTGCCCCTTGTTTTGCGCTCGGCGTTGGCCAAAGCCAACTTGGCGCAAAAGCGGGGCAACCTGGGGCGCCGGAGCGCTTCTCGCTGATGTCGACTAAAAGCTCGACCTGCCTCCTTGTCACATTGACCACACCCGATGAAAGGTGGTTCCCATGGGCTTTCTGAAAGACACGGCGGAGGAGTTCAGGCGTGGCGTCAGCGGCGTGGACACGTACGAGGTGGCCGGCAAAACGGTGACGTGCTCGCATTGCGGCGGGCAGGATTTTAGCCGCGACTCGCGCCAGCTCAACACAACGGCCCTCACGTTTTTCGACCTCGACTGGGCGAACCGCAACGCCACCATCTACATCTGCAAGAACTGCGGCCACATCGAGTGGTTCGTGTAGCGATTTGCCTCAACTCGTTCCGTTTACTCGAGTAATTCGTCCGCTTCGTAGCATGCGGCAATGTAGCTGCGAGGTTGGTAGAAAAAATCGGTGTTGTAGTCGGAAATGGCGTCGCTCACCCACGACGAGTACACGTTTTGCAGCATGGCTACGGGGTCGCCGTCGTCGGGCATGACGTCTTCCACGAGCCTGCTGTACACCCCGGCAATCGTCCAACGCTCCGGTGCTTCATACTTGCAATCTCCTACGTTGTCGAAGTTGCCGTCGGTGATGTTCGCCATCTCGCAGTACTCGTCGGCAACGTGGTCGATCGAATCGCTGTGCAGTACGTCGGCATATTGATATATGCGGTGCAGCAGATCGGTGCCCAGCTGGGCAACAACCTCGCCGCGCTTCACTTTCCTCGTGCGCCCGATGTGCTCGATGAGCCCGCAGGTGTAAAACAAGTCGTTGTCGTTCTTAATCTTCACGGGAAACCTCGTAGCTTCTGAGAAATTTCAATGTAGTCAGCGCGCGAGCAGTGTGAAAGCTGATTTGGTGGGTCGGTTTTTTGAACTTCGCCAACGCCCAAAACGCTTCGCGGGAAATTTTCCCGCTGGCAAAATCTTCCACATAGTTGAATATCGAGTCGTTCGCCATCGGCCCTTCGACGATGTCATAATCGTGGGGAACGCCTTGTCGGCATGCTGCGATGAAGTCGAGCCATTCCTCGGTCATTTCGGCGAACCGCAACACACGAAGCGACTCGTCGGGTGTGTAGCAATACTCGTTCATAACCCCGCTGCCCGAAAAACGGCATGCCCATTTTCGCGCTTGCTCGGGGTAAAGCGTGCAGTAAAAGCCGAAATAGAAGTCTTTATTGAAGCGTGCGACCCTGATTTCGGGAAACTCCACCGCTTCCTTGCTGCCGTGATAAAGGGTTATAGCGTTCGCGTTCGCTTCGGCGGTCATGCGTATGCCTTTCGTTTGGGGCTAGCTTAGTATTGTACTACGCCTCTTTGCATTCGCCCGCGCGTCCCTGCTCTTATATGAGGCGCGCGAGTTTTATGAGGCCAGTGTAGGGGGTTGTTGCGGGCATCACGAGGCCGGGCTTGTAGGCGAGCATGGTAACGGTGAGATCGGCGGCGAAGCAGGGGTTAGCCGCGCGGCCCGTCTCGGCGGAAAGGCCGCTGGGCACGTCGACCGCCAGCGCGAACGGAGCGTGCGGGGCCTTAGGCGGAAGTATCGCGCGCTTGTTTGCCTTGCCCGCGCGCCTGCGGCCTTCCGCGCGAGCCCTTGCGCCCCGCTTGGACGCCCCGCTCGCCGTTTCGCCCGCACCCTCGTGCAAGCGGCGGCGGTGGCGCCCGCGGCCCTTCGTGCGCCTGCCCTCGAAGCGCACCTCGTTGGCGGCTTCGATCCACGACGCGTAGGGTTCGCGCACGCTTTCGCCCGAAAAACCTGTGCCCAGCATAGCATCGACTACGGCCGCTGCCTCGTCGAGTGCGCGGATCAGCTGCTCGCGCTCGGGGGCAACCACCACGCTGAGCGGCAGTTTCTCGTTCGCAACCTGAGAAAACACCTCGATCGCCGCGCTGCGTGCGGGTTCGGCGTTTATGCTGTCGGGCACCTTGGGCGTGAACAGCGTCACGCGGTAACCCTTGCGCGCCAAGTCGCGCGCCACCACCCATCCGTCGCCGCCGTTGTTGCCGGAGCCCGCCAGCACCACCACGGGTGACGCGTCGGGCACCCAACGCATCACCTGCACCGCCGCAGCACCGCCCGCGCGCTCCATGAGCTCGCGCAGCGGCGTGCCCTGCGCGGCCAGCCGCTGCTCCAGGGCAACAACGTCGCTCACGTGCAACACCTCGTTGCGCTCGCGGGCTATGCGCGCGCCTTCAACTGTCATAACGCGCGTGTTGCTCATCAGACCGTTCAGCATGATGAAGGACGTGTTGCGCCTGCGCGCCCATTCCGCGCGAACCACCAGCGACACCATCCACACGCCCGCCAACGCGCACCACGCCGCCACAAGCGCCTTCGTGTGGCCGCTCACAAACGTTGCCACGCTGCGCGCCTCGGGCGAAAGCGCCAGGCGCGCGGCCGTGTCGCCGTTGAGCACCACGATGCCCACCAGCAAAAGCCCCGGCACCGCCAAAAGCAGGTACAGCAATCCGTAGCGGGCGAGAGGCTGATAGCGTCGCGCGAAGCTGCCGTCGGGGCGCACCACCACGAGCTTCACCAGCATCTGCCCCAGCGTGCGCCCGCGCGTGACGGCCGGCACCACGCCCAGTAGCACGAAGTAGCCGATGGTTGCCGCGCCTGCCACCGCGGCGAACGCGCACGCCCACGTCCACGAGCCCTGCATATGTGCCGCTACGGCGAGCTGCCCCATGCCGTCGGGCACGAACCACAGCAGCGCGCAGGTTGCCGCCGCGACCAGCGCCAGGTCGACGCCGAACGACACCGCGCGCCGCGGGGCGCTGGCGCGCACGCCCGCCTCCTCGGCCTCCACCTCAACCAGGCGCATGTCGGGCAGCACGTGCATGAGCGGCGTGACCAAAGCCGCGCCCAAGAGCGCACCCGCCGTGTTCACGATCAAATCGTCGACGTCGAAGAGCCTATAGGGATGCTCGTACAGCCCCCATAGCCCTGTGAGCTGCGACAACTCGAAGGAAAGCGTGGCCGCAAACCCCAAAGCCAGCACCTGCCACCACGGGCGGCGGAAGAAGTAGCGCAGATACATGCCCAACGGCACCGTCATCAACACGTTGAACAACACGTCATACTGCGTGGCCCAAAATGCCTTGACCGTGGGCAGCCACGTGGAAGGCTCGCTCGCCACGAACGGGCTGACGACGGCGAACTCTTTCAGGAAGTGGAAAGGCACCAACTGCGGGTGCGCCGCGTAGGGCACCACGGCGGTGCGGTCGGCGGGCAGCGGCAGAAGAACCAGGAAGTACACGCACATGAGGTACAGAATGAACGAGTACACGCCCAGCGCGCGCAGCCAGGGAATGCTGCCGAAGCGCCGGTAGCGATACACCATCCACGGCACGGTGAACAGCGCCGCCACAAGCGGGAACAGCATAAACGCTGTGCGAATGTTGATCAGGTACACGTTCATAGGGCTCCTTTCCGGCACGACAATGGTACACGTCTGCGCCGTGCGGGAGAACCCCTATTTGATCGTCTTGTGAACGCGGGGCGTGGGTACGGGGAGGCGGGGGTGTGAACACGGGGGCGTAGCCCTTCACCCCAGCCCCCGCGTTCAGCCCCATCCGCCGCTTCGCCGCTTTCCGCTTGCCCTACTCCCGCTTCGACTTCGTGAACCGCGCGAACACGATGCTCGTGAGCAGGGCGACGCCGCCGAACACCGCCATCGCGGCGTAGATGGCCGGGCTTGCCCCCGCGCACGCGCTCGTGACCGCCTGCTGGAAGGCCGAGCCGCCGGCTATATCGGTGTTCACGATGGCGAGGTGGTGCGGGAACCTCTTCTGCCCGTAGCGCTCGCGGGCAAAGCCGGTGGCCAGGGGCGCCACGCTTCCGTACGCCGTCACCAGCACCAGGCATCCCACCACGTAGAGCGGCGCTTGGCCGAAGCGGAAGGCGCACGCGAGTATCGTGCACGACACAAACGCTACCGACGCAACCAGAATCATGGAGAACCGCAGCCCCTTCTTG
Organism: Eggerthellaceae bacterium; assembly: GCA_030524475.1. Taxonomy (GTDB): domain Bacteria; phylum Actinomycetota; class Coriobacteriia; order Coriobacteriales; family Eggerthellaceae; genus CAAEEV01. Next base: position 17,411 of record JAUNGO010000025.1, read on the forward strand.
TCGTAGATGACGCCCATGGAAAGGCCCGACAGCCCGTTCACGATGGGGATGATGCCCACGAGCGTGGTGGCGAACGCGTCGAATATTCCCAGCTCAAGCGCGCCTTGCTTGGACGTGCCGATCATGGCAAGCCCCGCGCCTAAGATGATGATCGCCCAGAGGTAGTAGCCGTAGAAGGCGGGGTCGCGGAATATGCGGCGCTGGTCGGCCTCGGCGTCTGTCGTCGCCCGAGCCCTCGTTTCCGCCTCCGTATCGCCGTCTGTCGCTGCGGCATCCTTCGCCTGTGCTCCTGCTTCCGCTCCCGTTTCGCCGTCTGCCGCCGCGGCGTCCTTCGCCCCAGCTTTCGCCGCCGCCTTTCCCTCAACGCCTAAAAGCTCGCCGATGTTGTCGGGCGCGCGCTTCAAAAACAGGGACAGCAAAACGAATACGACGCAGGCCGTTGCCGCAACCACGGCGAGCGCGGTGGGGATGCCCGCCGTCTCGATGATGGTGTTCGCCAGCGTGCCGAGCGTGAGCGAGCCCAAACCGAAGCCCATAAACATGACGCCCGAGGCAAAGCCGGTTCGGTCGGGAAACCACAGGGTGACCGTTGCGATGGTCACGTTGTAGCCGAGCCCCGTTCCGCAGCCGATCAGCACGCCGTAGCACAGGTAGAGCGCCCAGATGCCCCGCGGGGCGAGAAGCGCCGTTCCCGCGAAGCCGCACACGAGCAGCGTGGCGGCGAGCAGGATGGCACCCCGCACGCCGAGCTTCTTCAGCACACGTACGCCGATGAGCCCGCCCACGCAAAACGACATCATGCAAATGGTGAACGTGACCTTCACTGCCGCCATTTCCCAGCCGTAGATGGTGGCGAGGGGCGTTGCGAACAGCGACCACGCGTACACCAGGCCGAGCACGAGAAACGACGCCGCCGATGCGAACAGGTACACGTAGCGTTTGCGTTTGATCGAACTGACGTCCATGACAAGCCCCCTTCGGTTGTAGCGATAGTCTTAGTGTAATAATCTCGCGTGCGTGATGAACCGCGATATTTGCTACAATAGTTTCAGGTTAAAACCTAACGAAAGGGCTCAAAATGTACTCGCGCCAGATCGAGTCTTTCATAGAGGTGGCGAACGCTGGAAGCTTCAGCAAGGCCGCTCGTGCGCTGTATATCGCGCCCTCGTCGCTCATTCAGCAGATCGATTTGCTTGAGCGGCGGCTTGGCGTCGTTTTGTTTGAACGGGGAAGGCGTGGCGTGGCGCTGACCGAAGCGGGTACGTCGCTTTACCGCGACGCCGTCGACATCGTGCGGCGCGCCGACGCGGCGGTTGCCCGCGCGCGCAGCATCCAGAACGGGGTTGACCAGAGCATTCGAATCGGCACGTCGCTGCTGACGAAATGCCGTATGCTGCCGACGTTTTGGGCGCACATGATCGAGCGCTACCCCGACACGCGCATCGAGTTGGTGGCGCTTGACGAGCCGAGCAAGGCGCTCGAGCGCCCGCTCGTCAACTTGGGGAAAACGTTTGACCTGCAAGAGGGGCTCTACTTGTCGGAACGCTATCGCGGGCGTTGCCGATTCTTGGAGCTGATGCGCTGCCCTCTTGTGCCGGCAATCCCCGAGGCGCATCCGCTGGCGGGCAAGGCGGCGCTGTCGCTGTCCGACCTGGCGGGAACAACGGTGGTGCTGCTTGAACGCGGGCTGTCGCGCGACTTCGACGCGCTGCGCAACAGTCTTGAGGCCGACGGCGCGGTGCGCATCGTCGACGTTCCCTTCTACGACATGAACGTGTTCTCGGCTTGCGAAATGGAGAACCGCATCCTCATGACGCCTTCTATCTGGGAGGACATTCATCCTGCGCTCAAGGTGCACGCATGGGAAGGTGCAGAAGGGGAGGAAGGGAGCGCTCCCACCTGCCCCTACGGGATTATCTACACGAGCGATCCCACGCCGCAAACCCAGCGCTTCCTTGACGTTATCAAGGAGGTGAAGGGGTGAGAATGGGCGAAGGCGAACGCGGGGCGTGGCGACCACGGGGACGCAGCTCTGTTTGCTGAACCGGCGAACACGGCTACGTCCCCGCGTTCGCCGGTTCAGAAGTAGGCGGTGCGCCTACGCGAAGACTTCCTTCTCCACCACGAGCTCGTTTTTGATCTTGCCCACGAGCTTTTGCAGCGCGTCGATGCAGTTCGGGCGAATGTCGGCGCCGATCAGCACGTACATCAGCGAGTCGCCCACCTTGCAGGTGCCCTCGTTCAGCCACGTGCGTACGTAGTACACGCCCGGCCAGGTGAGCGCCTCGGCCTCGGCGGCGGCCAGACCCTCGGCGTCGTAGGAGAACTCGACTTGCGCCACTTCGCCCAAACCCTCAACGCCTTCGCGCACCTGCTTTTTCGGGGTGATGCGCACCACGCCGTTGTGCGTGAGGAACATACCGCACTGCGCGGCTTTCGGGTCGGCCTTCGCCTCGGCGAGCCACTGGTCGATGGAGGGTTCTTGCTTTGCCACGATGATATCCCTTCTCTGAGGTTGATTTCCGAACGGGAACCATTATACCTTCCAGAAACACGACAGGGCGCGGGGAGGGTGCGGGGCGCGGGGGCGGCGAACGCGGGGGCGTAGCCCTGTTCACCGGTTCTGAGTGGAGCGGAACTACGCCCCCGCGTTCGCCCCGCGCCTTTTCTTCGCTTCCTCTTGCGGGTATTTCCCCATAATTTACGTCCTTGAAAAACTTGACGCACCGCCCCGCGTTATACTGGGAAAACTTTGCGTGCAGACCACCGTTTGCGCGCCGCGATTCAAGCAACGCCGATTGAAGGGCAACGCCGCCCGTTGAACGCATACGAAAGGAACCGCCATGTCGCTGCCTGCCTCCGACCTCACCAAACAACCCGACAACCGCACCACGATGGACCTCGGCGCGGTGCTGCCGAAAACCGCCGAGGTGCGCGACGACCACCTGTTCATCGGCGGGGTTGACATGGTAGAGCTTGCGCGCGAGCAAGGCACGGCGCTCTACGTGTTCGACGAGGCCGACCTGACCAGCCGCATGGAGGCGTACCGCGACTCGTTCCGCAAGCGCTTCGAGAACTCCGACATCATCTACGCGTCGAAGGCGTTTCTCAACAAGGAGGTCGTGCGCCTGGCGCAGGCGCAGGGTATGTGTCTCGACGTGTCGGGCGGCGGCGAGCTGGCGTGCGCGCAAAGCGTGGGCTTCCCGATGGAGCGCGTGTTCGTGCACGGCAACAACAAGACGCCGCAGGAGCTGGAAGAAGCCATAACTGCCGGTGTGGGGCGCATCGTGGTGGACAGCCGCATCGAGCTGGCGCGCGTGAGCGAGATCGCCGGGCGCCACGGCGTCGTGCAGGACATCTACATGCGCATCACGCCGGGCGTGGAGGCCGACACGCACGAGTACATCCGCACGGGCTGCGAGGACTCCAAGTTCGGCTTCACCATGCTTGAGGACTTCGCGTTTACCTGCGTGGGCACGGCACTCAACACGCCGAATGTGCGCTTGGCGGGCCTGCACTGCCACATCGGCTCGCAGATTTTCGCGTTGCATTCGTTCCGCGAGGCGGCGGCGGTCATGGTGGAGTTCATGGCGCGCATTCGCGACGAGTACGGCTACGTGGTCGAGGGGCTCGACTTGGGCGGCGGCCTGGGCGTGGCGTACCTGGCCGAGCACAACCCCTCGTCGATCGACGAATTCGCGGAAGTGACCACGCAGGCGGTGCGCGAGCTGTGCGCCGAGCACGACCTTCCGCTGCCGCACCTTTCCGTGGAGCCGGGGCGCAGCCTGGTGGCGAACGCGGGTGTGACCCTTTACACCGTGGGCATCCTGAAAACGCTGCCGGGCATCCGCAAGTACGTGGCCGTCGACGGCGGCATGTCCGACAACATCCGCACGGCGCTCTACCACGCCGACTACGAGCCCACCATCGCCAACAAGGCAGGTCAGCCGCGCACGGAAATCGTCACGCTGTGCGGCAAGCATTGCGAAAGCGGCGACGCGGTGGTTGTCGACATGCCGCTGCAGCACGCCGATTTGGGCGACATCGTGTGCGTGTTCGGCACGGGCGCCTACAACATGACGATGTCGTCCAACTACAACGGCCAGCCGCGCCCCGCCGTGGTGTTCGTGAAGGACGGCAAGGCGCGTGTCACCACCCGCCGCGAGACGTACGCCGATTTGTATCAACGCGACTTGTAGTTCCGTTGAGCGAGCGGGCTTTGGGCGCGTTTCGCCCGTATAATAGGGAAACACGATTTTCGGCGACGAGAAAAGGAAACTAGGCATGGCAATTCGCGTTGGCCTCGTCGGCACCGGCACGGTGGGCGGCGGCTGCATCGACATCATCCTGAAGCACGCGGACGACTTCAAGCGCCACTACGGCATCGACATCGAGTTGGCGCGCGTGTGCTCGCTCGACTCGCGCGAGGCCGAGGCGCACGGCGTGGGGCACCTGTTCACCGACAACTTCCGCGACATCATCGACGACCCCGCGATTGACCTGGTTATCGAGCTGATCGGCGGCACCACGTTTGCACGCACGGTGGTCATCGACGCGCTCAACGCGGGCAAGAACGTGGTCACGGCCAACAAGGCGCTCATGGCCACCTACGGCCAGGAGGTCATGGAAACCGCCGAGCGCAATGGGCGCGAGATCGCGTTCGAGGCGAGCGTGGGCGGCGGCATTCCCATCATCGGGCCGCTGAAGCATTCACTCATCGCCAACGAGATCACTTCGGTCATGGGCATCGTGAACGGCACCACCAACTATATGCTCACGCGCATGGACGAGGACGGCATGGACTACGACGCCGTGCTGGCCGAGGCGCAGGCGAAGGGCTTCGCCGAGGCGAACCCCTCGGCCGACGTGGACGGCTACGACGCCGCCGCCAAGATTGCCATCCTGGCGTCCATCGCGTTCAACTCGCGCGTGACCATCGACGACGTGTACACGCGCGGCATCACCAACATCACGCCGATCGACTTGGAGGCGGCGCGCGACATGGGATATGTGGTGAAGCTTTTGGCCATCGCGCATCGCACCGACCGCGGCATTGACGTGCGCGTGCACCCCACCATGATTCCCGCCGAGCACCAGATGGCGAAGGTCAACGGCGTGTTCAACGCCATCTACGTGACGGGCGACTTCGTGGGCGAGACGATGTTCTTCGGCGAAGGCGCGGGCGCGGGCGCGGCGGCGAGTGCCGTCATGGGTGACGTGCTGGAAGTGGCGCGCCACATGCAGCAGGGCATCGCGCCCATCGTGGGCTGCACCTGCACCGACGAGCTGCCCATCCTGCCGATCGAGGAGCTGTCGATGAAGTACTACATCCGCTTCTCGGTGGCCGACCGCCCCGGCGTTTTGGCGGCGATGGCGGGCGTGTTCGCGAAGCGCGGCGTGAGCGTGCACTCCGTGGTGCAGCGCGGGCAAAAGAGCGGCGGCACGGTGGAGATCGTCTACGTGACGCATACCGCCGAGGAGCGCGCCATCCGCGAGGTTATCGAGGAAATCCGCAGCCTCGACGACGTCCTCCACGGCGACCCCAGCCTCATCCGCGTGGAGGAATAGTGCCTGATCTAGGTGTTATTTTCGATTGCGACGGGACGCTTATCGACTCGATGGCGGCTTGGCGGGAGCTTGAGGCCAGCTTGGCGCGCCAGGCGGGCGCTGAGCTGACGAAAGCCGACACCGACGCGCTCACCACCATGACCATCCCCGAGTGCGGGGCGTATTTGCATGAGAAGTTCGGGCTGGGCACGTCGGGCGTCGACGTCGAGGGCATGATCGACGCGTTCATGCTCGACTTCTACGCGAACCGCGCTGTGGCGCGCCCCGGCGTAATGCCGTTCGTGGAGGGCTTGGCGGCGGCGGGCGTGCCGATGGCGGTGGCGTCCTCCACGCCGAAGGCGCTGCTGGAGGCGGGTTTGGCGCATGCGGGCATCGCGCCGTACTTGCGTGCCATCGTTTCTGTCGACGACGTGGGGAAATCGAAGCGCGAGCCGGCGGTGTACAACCGCGCGCGCGAGGCGCTTGGCACCGCGCGCGCGCAAACGTGGGGCTTCGAGGACGCGCTGTATGCCATTCGCACGCTGAACGCGGCGGGGTATCGCACGTTTGGCATCTACGACTGCGATATGTCGGGCACATGGGTCGACTTGCAAGCCGAGGCCGACCGCGCCGCCCGCTCGTTCACGGACGTGTCGGCGGCGGAATTTCTGGAGTGGAATGCCGACCGCGCGAGCGCTTGCCACGCGCAAGGCGAGCCTCACGTGCGCGTGGTGTACAAGCCGGTGGCGCCCCGCGCGAGCGCGGGGGAGGGCGCACAAGGTTGCAGGGGCGCAGGCGCGAGTTCGGGCGTGAGCGACCCCGCGTTGCGCAATCCCTATCTGCGCGCGGAAAACGAGGACGACGACGGTTACGACCCTTATTCCGACCGCCGCGAGGAACCCCCTCTGTTCGAGGAAAACCCCTGGGATTAAAACTCTAGCGGGGCGTGACAAGGGGACAGGTCATTTGTCATATTGCGAAAGGCTGTTCGTTCCCTTGCGCTTTATCAATATGACAAATGACCTGTCCCCTTGTCACGTAGGGCGTCGCGCACCGGCGATTAGTTGTCGCCTTCGCCTCCTGCTTCCCCGATCGAATCGATGTCGTAGGGCGTCGTTTGGTACACGTAATAGTTCAGCCAGTTGGTGTAGAGCAGCTGGGCGTGCGCGCGCCACTTCGACTGCGGCGCCTGCGTGGGGTCGTCGTTGGGGTAGTAGTGCGCGGGCAGCGCGATGTCCAGGCCGCGTGCCACGTCGCGGTCGTATTCCGCCTTCAGCGTGCCGCGGTCGTACTCGGGGTGGCCGAACACGAAGAAGTTCGATGAGTCGGTCGACTTCGCGATGTACACGCCCGCCTCGTCCGACACGGCGATCAGCTCCAACTCGGGGTGCGCCTCGATGTCGGCCGCGTGCACCTCGGTGTAGCGCGAGTGCGGCGCCCAGAACGTGTCGTCGAACCCGCGCATGAGCGGCGAGGTCCGCTTCACCACGTCGTGCTCGAACACGCCGAACACCTTGCGCGGCAGCTCGTGCTTCTCCACGCCGTAGTGGTAGTAGATGCCGGCTTGCGCGCCCCAGCAAATGTGCAGCGTGGAGTGCACGTTGGTTTTCGACCACTCCATGATGGCGCACAACTCGTCCCAGTAGTCCACGTCCTCGAAGTCGAGCAGCTCGACCGGCGCGCCCGTGATGATGAGCCCGTCGAAGTGGCGGTCGCGCACCTCGTCGAACGTGGTGTAGAACGTTTCCAGGTGCTCGGCGGCGGTGTTCTTCGCGTCGTGGCTGGCGGTTTGCAGAAGCTCCACCTCAATTTGCAGCGGCGTGTTCGAGAGCTTTCGCAGAATCTGCGTCTCGGTGGTGATCTTGGTGGGCATGAGGTTCAGCAGCAGCAGCTTCAACGGGCGAATGTCCTGGTGCATGGCCCGAAACTCCGTCATCACGAAGATGTTCTCGCTCTCAAGCGCCGCTGTTGCGGGCAGCTGATCGGGTATGCGGATGGGCATGGTCGGACTTCCTTTCGTTGTGTCTTGCATACTATAAGGGAAGTCGGCGCGCGCGGGCGACATTCTCCATCGTTTGCGCCATACGAGTTTTGGAGAACGCGTTATCGGGAAAAACGCATATCCGACTATCGCTTGTAAAACTATAATAGGCAAGCTAACTCAAACGGAACTGTGGAAGGCGAAAATCTGGCACAGATTTTCGCTTTCCGCCGTTGCTACGACCCCAACGACCATGTGAGGTGCACCATGACCAACATCGCCACCGCGTGCGTGCAGGGCGGCTACCGTCCGGGCAACGCCGAGCCGCGCCAGATTCCCATCTACCAGAACACCACGTGGAAGTACGACACGAGCGAGCACATGGGCAAGCTGTTCGACCTCGAGGAGTCGGGGTACTTCTACACGCGCCTGGCGAACCCCACCAACGACGCAGTGGCGGCCAAGATCGCCGAGCTTGAAGGCGGCACGGCGGCCATGCTCACCTCGAGCGGCCAGGCGGCGAATTTCTTCGCGGTGTTCAACATTTGCGGCGCGGGCGACCACGTGGTGTCGTCGGCGTCCATTTACGGCGGCACGTACAACCTGCTGGCGCACACGATGGGTCGCATGGGTATCGAGTGCACATTCGTGGACCCGAACTGCACCGACGCCGAACTTGAGGCCGCGTTCAAGCCCAACACCAAGTGCGTGTTCGGCGAGACGATCGCCAACCCCGCTCTCACGGTGCTCGACATCGAGCGCTTCGCGGCGGCGGCTCACGCGCACGGCGTGCCGCTCATCGTGGACAACACGTTCCCCACGCCGGTGCTGTGCCGCCCGATCGAGTGGGGCGCCGACATCGTGACGCACTCCACCACCAAGTACATGGACGGGCACGGCGCCACCGTCGGCGGCGTGATCGTCGACTCGGGGAAGTTCGACTGGACGGCGCAGCCTGAGAAGTTCCCCGGCCTCACGCAGCCCGACGAGAGCTACCACGGCGTGGTGTACACCGAGCGCTTCGGGTTGGAAGGCGCCTACATCACGAAGGCAACCGCCCAGCTCATGCGCGACTTGGGCTCCATCCAGGCGCCGCAGAACGCGTTTTTGATCAACATGGGACTGGAAAGCCTGCACCTGCGCATGGCGCAGCACGCGGCGAACGGCCTGGCGGTGGCGAAGCACCTGGCCGCGCACTCGAAGGTTGCGTGGGTGCGCTACCCCGGCCTTGAGGGCGACGCGGAATACGAGCGCGCGCAGAAGTACTTGCCGCAGGGCGCGTGCGGCGTGGTGAGCTTCGGCGTGGCGGGCGGCCGTGCGGCGGCCGAGACGTTCATGGCGAACTTGAAGCTGGCGCAGATTGCCACGCACGTGGCCGACGCGCGCACCTGCGTGCTGCACCCGGCCAACGCCACGCATCGCCAGATGAACGACGCGGAGTTGGAAGCGGCTGGCATCTCGCCCGACCTGGTGCGCCTGTCGTGCGGCATCGAGGCCGCCGAGGACCTGATCGCCGACCTCGACCAAGCGCTCGCGGCGGTGTAGAGCCTGGTCGCCGCGCGGGCGTCGGCGGGTTCGTAGGGCAAGGGCCATGCCCTTGCCGCTCAACCAGGAACGGGGCACTGCCGCCTGCGCCCTCGCTGCTGCCCTGCGGTGCCCCCCGCCTTCTACGCGAAAATAATCAACAGGCCCAGCATCATGCCGACGATGACGGCGAACGCGGGCGCCTTGCTGCGGTACATCAACACCGACTGCGGGATGATCTCGCCGAACACCACGTAAAGCATGGCGCCGCTGGCGAAACCGAGGCTCGCGGCCAGACCGAACGGTCCCACGTCGCCGAGCCACAGCCCCAGCCACGCGCCCAAAAGCGTGGGCAGTCCGCACGCCGCCGTGAGCAGCACCGCGCGCAAACGCCCCATGCCGCCCGAGATGAGCGGCACCGACACCGCCATGCCCTCGGGGATGTTGTGCAACCCGATGAGCACTGCCATGACCATGCCCGTGCCCAGCACCAGGTTCTCGGAAATGGCGAAGCTCGCGCCGATGGTCATGCCCTCGGGCACGTTGTGCAGCGCGATGGCGCACGCCATGACCACGCCCGCCACCATAAGCGACGCGCGCGAGTCGTTGTTGCGTTTGTGCTCGGCCCAATGGTCGGCGTGGATGAGCTCGTCGATGTCGTCGTGCGTCTTGGGGTGCTCGGCGTCGGCCACGTGCGGCACCTCGGGCGCCGTGCGCTTGTCGATCACGTAGTTCAACCCGTACACCACTAAAACGCCGAGCGCCACCGCCGCAATCACCAGCAAAACGCCCAGGTCAAGCACTTCGCCGGCGGCTTCCACGGCCTCGGCCAGCAAATCGAAGCACACCATCGCGGTCATCACACCGCCCGCAAACGCTAAAAGTAGGCTGATGGTGCGGTTGGAATCGCTTTTGCACAGCGCGCCGACAAGGCCGCCGACGCCCGTTCCCCCCGCGCCCGAAATCAGCGTGACCAGCGTCACGAACCAAAACGGATCCATTGTTTCCATGCCGAGCAATCCCTCGTTTTCGCTCTAAGTTTCTCTCGGCTCACTATGATAGTGGCTCGAACGCTGAACGATCACCGAAATTTGCAAGCGGACAAGCGTAAACTTGGGTGAACTTTTGCCGTTGCCGTGCCTGGCGCGACCAGGGTGCGCGCAAGCGCTACAATGACCCCGAACGAAAGAATATTTTGAAAGGACGGACCTATGGAACGCGAAGTGGCGTGGAAAAAGTACGACGAAGCGCAGCTGGCGGAGGTTGACGAGCTGGCCGCTGCGTACATCGACTTCATCTCGCAGAACAAAACCGAGCGTGAGTGCGCGGCGGCGGCTATCGAGCAGGCCGAGGCGGTGGGCTACACGTCGCTGGAAGAAGCGGCGCGCGAGGGCCGCGCGCTCAAGCCGGGCGACAAGGTATGGGCGTCGGCGCACGGCAAGGCCGTCATCTTGGCGCACATCGGCGAGGAGCCGCTTGCGCGTGGCATGAACATTCTGGGCGCGCACATCGACTCGCCGCGTTTGGACATCAAGCAGAACCCGCTGTACGAGAAAGACGGGTTTGCCCTGCTCGACACGCACTATTACGGCGGCATCAAGAACTACCAGTGGGTTGCGCTGCCGCTGGCGCTGCATGGCGTGGTGGCGAAAACCGACGGCTCGGTGGTGCAGGTGGTCGTTGGCGAAGACGCGTCCGATCCGGTTTTCTGCGTGAGCGACCTGCTGCCGCATTTGGGGCGCGCGCAGATGGAGAAGACGGCCAACAAGGTGATCGAAGGGGAAGACCTCGACTTGTTAGTGGGGAACAGGCCGCTGCGTGCGCCCGGCGCCAGGCCCGCCGGCGCGGGCGAGGCACCGTTGCGTTCGGAAGCTGCGCAGCCCTCACTCCACGGTACGTCGCCCGCGTCAGCGGGCCTGGCGACAGGTGAGGCGGGTTGCGGAGTTCCCCATCAGCAGGCCGAAGCGGAAGAAAAAGACCCTGTGAAGGCTTTGGTGTTGCGGCTTTTGGAGGAGAAGTACGGCATTGCGGAAGAGGACTTCCTCTCGGCTGAGCTTGAAGTTGTTCCCGCTGGTCGGGCGCGTGAGATGGGGTTTGACCGCAGCATGGTCATCGGTTATGGGCAAGACGACCGTGTGTGCGCCTACACGTCGCTTGTGGCGCAGCTGGCGCTGGCCGAGCCAGGTGTGCCGACGCCGCTTCGCACGGCCGTGACGGTGCTCGTCGACAAGGAAGAGATCGGCAGCGTGGGCGCCACGGGTATGGAGTCGCTGTTCTTCGAGAACACGATTGCCGAGATCATGGAGCTGGCGGGCGAGGGCGGCGTGCTGCCGCTGCGGCGCGCGCTGTCTCACTCGCGTATGCTGTCCTCGGATGTGAGCGCGGGCTTCGACCCTGCGTACGCTAGCGTGTTCGAGGCGAAGAACGCCGCCTTCTTGGGACGCGGCCTCGTGTTCAACAAGTACATGGGCGCGCGCGGCAAAAGCGGCAGCAACGACGCGAGCGCCGAGTACATGGCGCGCATTCGACGCGTAATGGACGATGCGCAGGTAACGTTCCAGACGGCCGAGATCGGCAAGGTCGACGCGGGCGGCGGCGGAACGATCGCCTTCATTCCCGCGCGCTACGGCATGGACGTCATCGACTCGGGCGTGCCGGTGCTCTCGATGCATTCTCCGTGGGAGGTCACGAGCAAAGCCGACATCTACGAGGCGCGCCGTGGCTACGAGGTTTTTCTGCTGAACGCGTAGCGTCGATACGAAAGCGGGGGCGCTTCACGTGAGGCGCCCCCGCTTCCGCTACTCCTTGCCGTTCCAGCAGTAGGTGCACACTTTCTCGGGCGGAATGCCGATGGCTTCCAGCATGCCGCTCAGCGACTGATACCCCAGCGAGTCGAAGCCCATTTGCTCGCAGATGCTTTTGAGTAGGCATTTTCCGCGCTCGGTGGAGCTGTCGGCGTATTCCTCCAGGTGGTTTTGTCCCTCGTCACCCTCGAGTTCCTGCACCACGCGGCGCGCGATGAGGTCCATGTCCGACTTGCCGCGCGAGAAACTCAGGTACTTGCAGCTGAACATGATGGGCGGGCAGGCCGAGCGCATGTGCACTTCCTTCGCGCCGGCGCTGTACAGGAAGTCAACCGTCTCGCGCAGCTGCGTGCCGCGCACGATGGAGTCGTCCACGAACAGGAGCTTTTTGCCGTCGATCAGCTCGGGGATGTGGATCTGCTTCATCTTCGCCACGTGGTTGCGCACGTCTTGGTTGCTCGGCATGAACGAGCGCGCCCAGGTGGGGGTGTACTTGATGAACGGGCGCGTGAACGGCGTGTTGCTTTCGGTGGCGTACCCGATGGCGTGCGGCACGCCCGAGTCGGGCACGCCGGCCACGTAGTCGAGCTCGGGCAGGGTGCCGGCCGCCGCCTCATTGCGCGCCATGATGGCGCCGTTGGCGTAGCGCATCATCTCGACGTTGCGGCCCTCGTAGTTCGAGTTCGGGTAGCCGTAGTACACCCACAGAAACGCGCAGATCTTCATGTCGTCGCCGGCGGGCGCAAGCGTCTCGTAGCCGTCGGCGGTCACGCGCACGATCTCGCCCGGGCCCAGCTCGTACTCGTCGGCGTAGCCGAGCTTCAGGTAGGCGAACGACTCGAACGACACGCAGTGCCCCTCGTCGTTCTTGCCGATGAGCACCGGCAGGCGCCCGCGGCCGTCGCGCGCGGCGATGATGGTGCCGTCGTCGGTCATGATGAGCAGCGTGAGCGACCCGTCGACCGCCTCTTGGGCGTACTTGATGCCTTCGACGAAGCTGCTCTTCTGGTTGATGAGCGCCGCCACCAGCTCGGTGTCGTTCACCTTTCCCGAGCTCATGGCCATGAACTGATGCCCCGTGCCGCCCTTGAAGCATTGCTCGACCAAGGCTTCGGCGTTGTTGATGGCGCTCACGGTGGTCAGCGCGAACGTGCCGAGGTGCGAGCGCACGAGCAGCGGCTGCGGGTCGGTGTCGGAGATGCAGCCGATGCCGCTTGCGCCGTGGAAGTTCGCCAAGTCGGCCTCGAACTTCGTGCGGAACGGCGTGTTCTCGATGGAATGGATCTCGCGCTGAAAGCCGTCCTGCGCGTCGTGGATGATCATGCCTGCGCGCTTTGTGCCCAGATGAGAGTGGTAGTCAACGCCGAAGAACACGTCGAGAACCACGTCGCGGTGAGAAACCGCCCCGAAAAACCCGCCCACGAAAGTCTCCTTGTCTGCATGCGGTGTTCACGCTCGCGTTCGCCTGTCTGCGTTCACGCGCGAAGCCGCCGATTGCATTACCCAAGCAGTATATCAATTTGCGCTTTAATTCTGCCCCGCGCCGTCCGTTATGCTCGGCGCGGGGCGCGAACTTCCCTATAATGGTGGGAAACGTTTGAGCGGGCGCGGCTCTGCGGACGAGGCAGCGGCCGTTGCTCGCGCGGCGCGCTGCGCCGAGGTGCGTTCCGCATGACGCGCCCCGTGTTCCGCACCCCGCACCGCGCGTCCTGCACCCCGAAGGAGGGTATGTATGTTTGGAGACAACCTCGACCGCATCGTCAAGGGCATCGAGAAAAACTACGAAGCCGACGAGATCTTCTTCACGAAGCCGGGGCGGCGCTTTCCCAGCCGCACCGCCGTCAAGGGCATGCTGAAGGACATCCGCCGCGTGATGTTCCCCGGGTACTTCGGCGAGGAAATGCTCTCGCCGCAGACGAGCCCCTCGTACTTCATCGGCGAGACGCTCATCCAGATCGAGCGCGTGCTGCGCCAGCAGGTTATCCTGGCGCTCACCTACACGTCCGACGAGAAGCCGCCCGCCAACGACATCAGCCAGAGTACGTATCTGTGCGGCGGCTGCATGCCCGACGTCATCTGTGACCGCGCGAACGAGGTGTGCACGGCGTTCTTCGACGAGCTGCCGAACGTCCAACGCGTGCTTTTGACCGACGTGCAGGCGCTGTTCGACGGCGACCCGGCGGCGGGCTCGAAGGAGGAGGTCATCTTCTCGTATCCCGGCCTGTACGCGATCTTCGTCTACCGCATCGCGCACGTTCTCTACGAGCAGAACGTGCCCATCATCCCGCGCATCATGACCGAGCTGGCACACTCCGGCACGGGCATCGACATCGGCGCGGGCGCGAAGGTGGGCGAGTACTTCTTCATCGACCACGGCACGGGCGTGGTGATCGGCGAGACCACCGAGATCGGCAACCACGTGAAGCTTTACCAGGGCGTGACGTTGGGCGCGCTCTCGACGCGCGGCGGGCAGCGCCTGGCGGGCGTGAAGCGCCATCCCACCATCGAGGACAACGTGACCATCTACTCGAACGCCTCGGTGCTCGGCGGCGAGACGGTCATCGGCGAGGGGTCGGTTATCGCGGGTTCGACGTTCGTGACCTCGTCGGTGCCGCCGCATTCCCGCGTGAGCGTGAAGTCGCAGGAAATTACCGTGCGCCAACCGGGGGAGAAGGACTAGTGGCGTTGGGCGGTTCTACGGGTCGCGAGGGTTTCGAGGAGCAGCTGCGCGCGATTGTGGGCGCGCAGGGCGTGCTGGCGGAAGAGCCGCTGGCGCGCCACACCACGTTTGCGATCGGCGGGCCGGCCGAGTGGCTGGTGCTGCCCACGAGCAAGAATCAGGTGCGCGACGTGGCGGCGCTGTGCCGCGCGCACGACGTGCCGATGCGCGTGCTGGGACTGGGGTCGAACGTGCTTGCGGCCGACGCGGGCGTGCGTGGCGTGGTGGTGAAGCTGGCCGAGAACTTCGCGCGGGTCGAGGTGCGCGCGGGCGGCGCGGCGGGCGCGGGCGACGCGGC